>NZ_VATM01000008.1:36437-335593 GCF_005781075.1 Escherichia sp. E2562
CATACCCCCCTATAGTATATAACACTGGATAATAAAATTTATCCGGTGAATGTGGGCGGAAAACGAAAAGGAAAGTGTTTGGGCGCTAATCGGCAGGGAAGGCCGCCCTGGATAGCGGGCGGCAGAAGGAATCAAAATTTCCAGGTCAGATGGGCTGCGAGTTGCAAGCCGTCATAATCATCGGTTGGGGTGTCGTACCACACTTTACCTGCCGTCAGCCCCAAATTAAGTTGCTCTGTTAAAGGCTGAATACGCTGTAAACTGACGCTCTTCATACTGCCGTGTCGTGTCTCTGGCGACCAGTCATAAGTGTAAGCTCCGGTCCCGCGAGTTAGCCAAAGCTGGGTATAACCACCGCCGCGCGTATCGTTCAGGCGCAGGGAAATCATATTGCTGTAACTGCCGCCCGCATCGCTTGAGTCATAATGGGTATAGCGATAGCTGGTGATCACCGGGCCGGTATAAAGCGAAACGCCACCTTGCCAGGCATTAACGTCAACGTCATCGTAATATTTGGTGTAGCGATAACCGGTCGTGAACACCGTTTTTGGCAGCAGGGCCAGGTTAATATCCTGACGAAAATCCTGGCGGGCAAAGACCGGCGTATTATCTGCAAATGCAATACCCGTTCGGGTCGTCAGCCAGTTATTCCATTTATACCAGACAGCACCCTGGCCGCGTGTGGCATTGAAACTTTCAGTCTCGTAATCTCGACGTCCCTGGGAAAGATTGAAAAGCAGTGTTGCGTTTTCAACCTTTGCGATCAGTTCGGCATACGCTAAATTACGGTTACCGTGATCGCCAGAATAATCGGTAAAATCGTAGCCTGCGGTAATAGATGTTAACCCGGCATAAGCGGGCAATGCGCTAAAGACTGCTGCCGCTAATAACGTCCGTTTTATCATTTTAAGCTCCTGTACGGATAAGTTCTTGCCGGAGTGAGTAATTTCCGGTAGGTAAATTACGTTCTACAATAACGCGTGGACCAAGCTGTGTATTCGGAGAAATAATTCGCCCCGGTAAAATAATAACCTGCACACCAAGTCGTGAACGCCGACCAATATAACAACCTAATTTATCGCATCCGGTAGCGATAGTACCTTCCGCGGTGCGAACCGATACTGGCTGTTCATCCAGACGATGATTACTGGTACGCACCAGCGCGCCTAAATATGCCCCGCTTGCTACCACCGAGTCGGCAATAAAACATTGCGGACCAATCGTTGCTTCCTCTTCAATAACCGCATTTTTTATTTCTGTGGCGAAACCAATTTTTACACCATTGCTGATTACCGTGTTGGGGCGAATAAAAGCATAATTGCCAATCAGGCAATTTGCGCCAATCACTACCGGTCCTTGAATCACTGCACCGTGGCAAATACGGGTATTGGTGCCAATAATAACTTCGCCGGCACTCTCATCAATAATTACCTGGTCTGCAATCTGAATATTTTTCTCTTTAACATTAAGCTTCAGATAGCTTTTCAGTTCCTGCGACAGAAGAGTTGGAATAAGCGGTTGGCGCTTCCACCAGTGCGGAATAACGGGTGGGTTTGTCGCGCTGAGGTTCGCGTCCAGTAAAAAAGGCAATAAGTCCATAAATAATCCAGATGGCATAAGCTAATAATACATACACAACGGAAAAAGGCGCTAAAGGCACCAATAACCAGCAACGATGAAACCAGGCGCTAAAAGCACCAATAACACAAACTACGCCGACCCAGATAAGCGGAAACATTGCCAATATTACGCCATGTGGCCCGGTGGCGATGAATTCATTAAACCAGGTAGTGAGATAAATCCCAACGCCATAAAGCACAACCAGCAGCATGGGGAAAATACTGAATATGCCAAAGCGGCTAAATAAAAGTTTTTTATGTAGGCGCATACATACCGCGTAGCCCACAATCCAGCGCCGCCAGCGTCGCCATTCATCAAGCGGACTATTGCATTCCTGCGGATAAACGATGCAGCGATTCGCTTGACGAACACGGTAGCCATTAGCCACCAACGTCCAGGTAAGGTCGAGATCTTCGACTTTGGTACGATCAGAGAAACCAAATTTACGCAGCACATCGGTGCGAAACATCCCGCAGGCTCCGCTGACAATAAACGGCGCACCGCCCAATAGTTGTTGTAGCGTGCGCTTCATAACAATCATTGGCAACTTCACCGTCGCGCGGATGTGCGGCAACAGGCCAGCGCCTTTTAACGCGGTGGAGGGAATGCCGCCTACGGCGTCAGCGCCGCGCTCAATTTCCGCCAACATATAGCCCATGCCGTTTTTATCGGGCGGGACGTAAGTATCGGCATCGCTTAAAAAAACCAGGTCGCAGGTGGCGTAGTTGAGGCCATTCATTAGCGCACCGCCTTTACCGGTATTTTTTTGCGTGACGGCAACAAAGCGGTCGCCCCATTTACGTTTTACTTCTGCCATGACTGCTTCGGTATTATCAGTGGAGCCGTCGTTAACGCAAATTACCCGGCAAAAATAAGGGTTGCGTAGCAGATTTTCCAGCGACTGTGCCAGACAAGGGCCTTCGTTATAGGCAGGAATAATTGCGTCAATACAGCCTTTTTTTTGGCTGGGCTTACGCCTTAACGTACTCAGGAACCATAGTAATATTGCTACGGCCATACATATAAAGATCCAGGTTTTCATGCAATCTGCTCAAAGAATCATTTTATGAATAACAAAGCCTTCACCCAGGTCGCTATTGACCTGTTGTCCGCGAAATTGTGCGACAGCACGCAAACGTTCTGGGCGCATATAATCACGCAGACTCTGACTTTTATGTTTTTGTAACGCGTTTAGTTTTATAGAAAAATATTTCTCTTCCACGGATTCAAAAACCTGGGGCATAAATGAAAGCCAGGTACTTGGCGTTTCGTAGCCGAGAATTTGAGGAATTGCCCGACAGGCCACCATTGACGCCTGATAAACGGCCAGATGATCCTGATGGCGGTCGGCATCATGCATGGTATAGACACGAATGATTTCAACATCAGACGGAATTTGAGACTTAATGATATTTTCCAGGGCGGTAATCATATCATTGAGATGTAAATGAGCACGGGTATCAGCAAAATTAAGATGAATAGTCTGCTGGCATCCTAATATCTTTAGGGCTTCGCGTGACTCTGCGTGGCGATCGATTATTCCATCTGTGCCAGAATTGCCGGTAGTCATAACTACGGCAGCAATATAAATCCCTTTTTGCGCAAGACGAGCGAGCGATGCGCCGCAGCCTAATTCTATATCGTCAGGGTGTGCGCCAATAGCAAGAATACCTTTCTTTTTATTTTTTGAAGAAAGGAGAGCAGAATTTAAAACCTTATCCACTTAATGACACTCCATTTTTAATTATTATACTACAAGCGCAGCGATACGCGCAGAGACGTAATCTCTGGCGCAAACAGACGTTAAAATTTATACGTAGTGAAAGTTGCTAATAACTTAGTGCCAGGATGCTATGAGGGCCTGAAAATCGACAGGGTAAAGTTTTTTTTACGTAGTTCATATGTTAGTTTTTTGTGTGTTTGCTATGTATAGTTATTTTCTTTTGCGCATTGTATTTAGATGTGAATTAGTTTGTCAATTAATTGCATTTAAAAAATATGTTCAATGAACGGATATTGTTTATATACATGTTGTGAATGTAATATGCGGTGGGTGAAAAACAATACAGTAGTATATTTAATGCGAATATAATAACTTTGTCATATATTTTGGTTTTAATAAAAATCAGAAGATAGTAAATCTCGTAATCTGACTTTTTATGCATCAATAAAATGCAGTACAGCAATTTCCCCGAGTTGTGGGATGATGCTAATTGCATAATTAACCTTTCCTTTGCTGTTTTTTTGCTAAGAATAAAATCATCTGTACCATAACGACTAATTCTTTTATCAAATGTCTTTGTCCGCGAATACTGCTCCCATAACAAGACAGGGGAGCAGACAATCATGGCAATTTCATCGCGTAACACACTTCTTGCCGCACTGGCATTCATCGCTTTTCAGGCGCAGGCGGTGAACGTCACCGTGGCCTATCAAACCTCCGCCGAACCGGCGAAAGTCGCACAGGCTGATAACACCTTTGCCAAAGAGAGCGGGGCGACGGTGGACTGGCGTAAGTTTGACAGCGGGGCCAGCATCGTGCGGGCCTTGGCCTCGGGCGATGTGCAAATCGGTAATCTTGGTTCCAGCCCATTGGCGGTAGCTGCCAGCCAACAAGTGCCGATTGAAGTCTTCTTGCTGGCGTCAAAACTGGGCAACTCAGAGGCGTTGGTGGTAAAGAAAACCATCAGCAAACCGGAAGACTTGATTGGTAAACGTATCGCCGTGCCGTTTATCTCCACTACACACTACAGCCTGCTGGCGGCGCTGAAACACTGGGGCATTAAACCTGGGCAAGTGGAGATAGTGAACCTGCAGCCGCCCGCGATTATCGCCGCCTGGCAACGGGGAGATATCGATGGCGCTTATGTCTGGGCGCCTGCGGTTAACGCCCTGGAAAAAGACGGCAAGGTGCTGACCGATTCTGAACAGGTCGGGCAGTGGGGCGCGCCGACGCTGGACGTCTGGGTAGTGCGGAAAGATTTTGCCGAGAAACATCCAGAGGTAGTGAAAGCGTTCGCCAAAAGCGCCATCAATGCTCAGCAACCGTATATTGCTAACCCTGACGCCTGGCTGAAACAGTCGGAAAACATCAGCAAACTGGCGCGTTTAAGCGGCGTGCCGGAAGGCGATGTGCCGGGGCTAGTGAAGGGAAACACCTATCTGACGCCGCAGCAGCAAACGGCAGAACTGACCGGACCGGTGAACAAAGCGATCATCGACACTGCCCAGTTTTTGAAAGATCAGGGCAAAGTCCCCGCCGTGGCGAATGATTACAGCCAGTACGTTACCTCTCGCTTCGTGCAATAAAAGGAGGCGCAGATGCTGCAAATCTCTCATCTTTACGCCGATTATGGCGGTAAACCAGCACTGGAAGATATCAACCTGACGCTGGAAAGCAGCGAGCTGCTGGTTGTGCTGGGACCGTCCGGCTGCGGCAAAACCACGTTGCTGAATTTAATTGCTGGTTTTGTGCCTTATCAGCACGGCAGCATTCAACTGGCGGGCAAACACATTCAGGGACCGGGAGCAGAACGCGGCGTGGTTTTTCAGAATGAAGGATTGCTACCGTGGCGCAATGTGCAGGATAACGTGGCGTTCGGTCTGCAACTGGCGGGGATGGAGAAAATGCAGCGTCTGGAAATTGCTCTCCAGATGCTGAAAAAAGTAGGTCTGGAAGGCGCAGAAAAACGCTTCATCTGGCAGCTTTCTGGAGGCCAGCGTCAGCGAGTGGGGATTGCCCGCGCGCTGGCGGCAAATCCCCAACTGTTATTACTCGACGAGCCGTTTGGCGCGCTGGACGCCTTTACCCGCGACCAGATGCAAACCTTGTTGCTGAAACTCTGGCAGGAGACTGGCAAGCAGGTACTGTTGATTACTCACGATATAGAGGAAGCGGTGTTTATGGCGACCGAGCTGGTTCTGCTTTCGCCAGGGCCAGGGCGTGTGCTGGAGCGTCTTCCGCTCGACTTCGCTCGCCGTTTTGTTGCGGGAGAATCGAGTCGCAGCATCAAGTCCGATCCGCAGTTTATTGCCATTCGCGAATATGTTTTAAGCCGCGTATTTGAGCAACGGGAGGCGTTCTCATGAGTGTGCTCATTAACGAAAAACTGCATTCGAGTCGGTTGAAATGGCGCTGGCCGCTCTCACGGCAAGTGACCTTAAGCATTGGTACGTTAGCGGCTTTACTCGCCGTTTGGTGGACGGTGGCGGCGCTGCAACTGATTAGCCCGCTGTTTTTGCCGCCGCCGCAACAGGTACTGGAAAAACTGCTCACCATTGCCGGACCGCAAGGTTTTATGGACGCCACGCTGTGGCAGCATCTGGCTGCCAGCCTGACGCGCATTATGCTGGCGCTATTTGCAGCGGTGTTGATCGGTATTCCGGTCGGGATCGCGATGGGACTTAGCCCTACGGTACGCGGCATTCTGGATCCGGTAATCGAGCTTTATCGTCCGGTGCCGCCGCTGGCCTATTTGCCGCTGATGGTGATCTGGTTTGGTATTGGCGAGACGTCGAAGATCTTATTGATCTATTTAGCGATTTTTGCACCGGTGGCGATGTCGGCGCTGGCGGGGGTGAAAAGCGTGCAGCAGGTTCGCATTCGTGCCGCGCAGTCGCTGGGGGCCAGCCGTATACAGGTGCTGTGGTTTGTCATTTTGCCTGGCGCGCTGCCGGAAATCCTCACCGGATTACGCATTGGTCTGGGGGTGGGCTGGTCTACGTTGGTGGCGGCGGAGTTGATTGCCGCAACGCGAGGCTTAGGTTTTATGGTCCAGTCAGCAGGTGAATTCCTCGCGACTGACGTGGTGCTGGCGGGGATCGCGGTGATTGCGATTATCGCCTTTCTTTTAGAACTGGGTCTGCGTGCGTTACAACGCCGCCTGACGCCCTGGCATGGAGAAGTACAATGAGTGAACGTCTGAGCATTACCCCGCTGGGGCCGTATATTGGCGCACAAATTTCGGGTGCCGACCTGACGCGCCCGTTAAGCGATAATCAGTTTGAACAGCTTTACCATGCGGTGCTGCGTCATCAGGTAGTTTTTTTGCGTGAACAGGCGATAACGCCACTGCAGCAACGTGCGCTGGCCCAGCGTTTTGGCGAACTGCATATTCATCCTGTTTATCCTCATGCCGAAGGGGTTAACGAGATCATCGTACTGGACACCCATAACGATAATCCGCCGGATAACGACAACTGGCACACCGATGTGACATTTATTGAGACGCCGCCAGCAGGGGCGATTCTCGCAGCGAAAGAGTTGCCATCGACCGGTGGCGATACGCTCTGGACCAGCGGTATTGCGGCCTATGAGGCGCTTTCTGTTCCTTTCCGCCAGCTTTTGAGCAGGCTGCGCGCGGAGCATGATTTCCGTAAATCGTTCCCGGAATACAAGTACCGCAAAACTGAAGAGGAACATCAACGTTGGCGCGAGGCGGCCGCGAAAAATCCGCCGTTGTTACATCCAGTGGTGCGTACGCACCCGGTGAGCGGCAAACAGGCGCTGTTTGTTAATGAAGGATTTACCACGCGAATTGTTGATGTCAGCGAGAAAGAGAGCGAAGCCTTGTTAGGCTTTTTGTTTGCCCATATCACCAAACCGGAGTTTCAGGTGCGTTGGCGCTGGCAACCGAATGATATTGCGATTTGGGATAATCGCGTGACTCAGCATTATGCGAATGCCGATTATTTGCCGCAGCGGCGTATTATGCATCGCGCGACGATTCTCGGGGATAAACCGTTTTATCGGGCGGGGTGAAGGGGAAATGCCGGGTTGGGATAACCCGGCATAATGATCATTAACGCAGAATCTTCTTCTCAGCCAGATCCAGCGCAAAGTAGCTGAAAATCAGATCCGCACCCGCACGCTTAATCGAACCTAAGCTTTCGAGCACCACTTTCTCTTCATCTATAGCACCTGCCAGCGCGGCGAATTTAATCATCGCGTACTCGCCGCTCACCTGATACGCGCCAATCGGCAATTCAGTACGTTCACGCAGCTCACGCACGATGTCGAGGTACGCGCCAGCTGGTTTAACCATCAGGCAGTCTGCGCCCTGGGCTTCATCCAGCAGTGACTCACGAATCGCCTCACGACGGTTCATTGGGTTCATCTGATAGCTTTTGCGATCGCCTTTTAATGCGCTTCCGGCCGCTTCACGGAACGGACCATAAAAGGAGGAGGCGAACTTGGTCGAATACGACATGATCGCGGTGTCGGTAAAGCCCGCAGCGTCCAGCGCCTGGCGAATCGCTTGCACCTGACCGTCCATTGCAGCGGAAGGGGCGATGAAGTCAGCACCGGCAGCAGCTGCAACCACCGCTTGTTTGCCTAAATTCACCAGAGTTGCGTCGTTGTCGACACCGTGATCGCACAACACGCCGCAGTGCCCGTGAGAAGTGTATTCACAGAAACAGGTGTCTGACATGACGATCATTTCAGGCACGGTCTGCTTGCAGATGCGCGACATACGCGCCACCAGACCATCTTCCCGCCAGGCATCACTGCCGGTTTCATCAGTATGGTGAGAGATGCCGAAAGTCATCACCGAACGAATACCGGCGTTGGCGATGCGTTCGATTTCACGCGCCAGATGTTTCTCTGGAATGCGCATCACGCCGGGCATGGCTTCAACGGCTTTGTAGTCGTCAATTTCTTCTTCAACAAAGATCGGCAACACCAGGTCGTTAAGGCTAAGTGTTGTCTCTTCAAACATAGCGCGCAGCGCAGGAGATTTGCGCAGGCGACGAGGGCGTTGGATTAAATCTGTCATGGTCTGCCTGATGTTTGTGGAATTAAGGTGCACAGTATACCTGATGCTGGGCGGGAGTGTTTTACGAAAGTTGTCGCGATGTTGATAAGAAGAGAACGAAAGAGAGGTCAGGACATCTTTGTAATAGAAATAGCAATGATTTTATATTCACTGAAAATATTTTTGATTTTTATTTATAATCCTCAATTATTGTTTTTGTTGATTTGGTTGAGCTGTCAAAAATTGAATGACTTAAAGTTCATTGTTTATTGATAAATTATTTATCTGATTTGTTGGTTTGATATTTTTAGAAGCTATAATTCAAAATTAACGCTTTCATTAACGTGTTGAAAAACTGTGTTTTTGTCAGTTTTTTCTTTGCGTGTGTAGATGTTTTTTATATATGTCCACAATCGGACTTAGGGGAAAGAATAATTGAACCATTCCTCTATAACGCCGCATAATCGTAAACGCGAAACATAAGATGTTTTCTATGCATTGATAATTGATGGATCAACTTATTACGTCCCTGAGGAGGGATGACAAATGCACTCCTGGAAAAAGAAACTTGTAGTATCACAATTAGCATTGGCTTGCACTCTGGCTATCACCTCTCAGGCTAATGCAGCGACCAACGATATTTCTGGTCAAACTTACAATACTTTTCATCACTACAACGACACCACTTATGCTGATGACGTTTACTATGATGGTTATGTAGGCTGGAACAACTATGCCGCTGATAGCTATTACAACGGCGATATCTACCCGGTCATTAATAACGCTACCGTTAACGGCGTAATTTCTACCTACTATCTGGACGACGGTATTTCTACTAATACCAACGCCAATAGTCTGACAATCAAAAACAGCACTATTCACGGTATGATTTATTCCGAGTGCATGACAACTGATTGTGCTGATCGTGCGGATGATTACTACCATGACCGTCTGGCGCTGACCGTTGATAACTCAACGATCGACGACAACTACGAACACTATACATATAACGGCACCTACAATAATGCCGCTGATACTCATGTTGTAAACGTATTTAACATTGGTACGGCTATCACTCTGGATCAGGAAGTTGATCTGTCCATCTCTAATAACTCTCACGTAGCAGGTATTACGCTGACTCAGGGTTATGAGTGGGAAGATATCGACGACAACACTGTCAGCACTGGTGTAAACAGCAGCGAAGTATTTAATAATACCATCACTGTTAAAGATTCTACCGTGACCTCTGGTTCATGGACTGATGAAGGTACTACTGGTTGGTTTGGTAATACCGGTAATGCCAGTGATTACAATGGTAATGGCTGGAATGCTGATGATATCGCATTAGCCGTTATTGCACATCCTGATGCTGATAACGCTATGCAGACCACTGCAACATTCGATAATTCCACACTGATGGGTGATGTATTCTTCTCAAGTAACTTTGATGAGAACTTCTTCCCACATGGTCGTGATAGCTATCGTGATGCTGACGGTGATGTAGATACTAACGGTTGGGATGGTACCGATCGCTTGGATCTGACCCTGAACAATGGTAGCAAGTGGGTTGGTGCGGCAATGTCTGCACATCAGGTTGGTGTTGATATTGATGGCGATGGTGTAAATGAATCTTATACCTATGATATCAATACCGAAGCCACTGCCACTCTGATCGACATCGCAGCTAACAGCCTGTGGCCTTTATCAACAGTGGGCGTGGAAAACAGCGACTCTGCATACAGCGAATTTGATCACATCATTGGTAACGAAGTTTACCAGAGCGGTCTGTTCAATGTGACCTTGAACACCGGTTCACAGTGGGATACCACCAAAACTTCTCTGATCGACACTCTGAGCATCAACAGTGGTTCAACTGTTAATGTTGCTGATTCAATGCTGATTTCTGACTCTATCTCTCTGACAGGTCTTTCTGCGCTGAACATCAACGAAGATGGTCACGTTGCAACTGATTCACTGACTATCGACAACAGTACCGTAACCATCTCTGATGAAGTTTCTGCTGGTTGGGCTGTAGGTGATGCAGCTCTGTATGCGAACAACATCAAAGTGACTAACGACGGTATTCTGGATGTAGGTAACACCGCGGCGAATGCTCTTCAGGTTGATACTCTGAACCTGACCAGCACCACTGATACCAGTGGTAACATTCACGCTGGTGTATTCAACATCGAAAGCAACCGCTTCGTACTTGATGCAGACCTGACCAACGACCGTACCAACGACACTACCAAGTCAAACTACGGTTATGGCTTAATCGCAATGAACTCTGATGGTCACCTGACTATTAACGGTAACGGCGATAACGATAACACTGCTTCTATCGAAGCTGGTCAGAACGAAGTTGATAACAATGGTGACCATGTTGCAGCTGCAACCGGTAACTACAAAGTTCGTATCGACAACGCTACTGGTGCTGGTTCTATCGCTGACTACAACGGCAACGAGCTGATCTACGTTAACGACAAAAACAGCGACGCTACCTTCTCTGCTGCTAACAAAGCTGACCTGGGTGCTTACACCTACGAAGCTCGTCAGGAAGGTAACACCGTTGTTCTGCATCAGACCGAGCTGACTGACTACGCTAACATGGCGCTGAGCATCCCGTCTGCAAACACCAATATCTGGAACCTGGAACAAGACACCGTTGGTACTCGTTTGACCAACTCTCGTCATGGTCTGGCTGATAACGGCGGCGCATGGGTAAGCTACTTCGGTGGTAACTTCAACGGCAACAACGGTACCATTGACTACGATCAGGATGTTAACGGCATCATGGTCGGTGTTGATACCAAAATTGATGGTAACAACGCTAAGTGGATCGTCGGTGCGGCTGCAGGCTTCGGTAAAGGCGACATGAATGACCGTTCTGGTCAGGTGGATCAAGACAGTCAGTCTGCCTACATCTACTCTTCTGCTCGCTTCGCGAACAATATCTTTGTTGATGGTAGCTTGAGCTACTCTCACTTCAACAACGATCTGTCTGCAACCATGAGCAACGGTACTTACGTTGACGGTAGCACCAACTCTGACGCATGGGGCTTCGGTTTGAAAGCCGGTTACGACTTCAAACTGGGTGATGCTGGTTACGTAACTCCTTACGGCAGCATTTCTGGTCTGTTCCAGTCTGGTGATGACTACCAGCTGAGCAACGACATGAAAGTTGACGGTCAGTCTTACGACAGCATGCGTTATGAACTGGGTGTAGATGCAGGTTATACCTTCACTTACAGCGAAGACCAGGCTCTGACTCCGTACTTCAAACTGGCTTACGTCTACGACGACTCTAACAACGATAACGATGTGAACGGCGATTCCATCGATAACGGTACTGAAGGGTCTGCGGTACGTGTTGGTCTGGGGGCTCAGTTCAGCTTCACCAAGAACTTCAGCGCCTATACCGATGCTAACTACCTCGGTGGTGGTGACGTAGATCAAGATTGGTCCGCGAACGTGGGTGTTAAATATACCTGGTAATATTCTTCACTCTGAAGAAATACTGGTAATTTAATCTAAATAATGCCCGTCAAGGATTTGACGGGCATTACTGCAAAGGACGCGCAAATGTTATCTGTAGTTAAACCTCTTCAAGAATTTGGTAAGCTCGATAAATGTTTGTCCAGATACGGCACGCGCTTCGAGTTTAATAATGAAAAACAAGTCATATTCTCCAGTGATGTAAACAGCGAAGATACATTCGTTATTTTAGAAGGTGTTATCTCTCTCCGTAGAGAAGAAAACGTACTTATCGGTATTACGCAAGCCCCTTATATTATGGGACTGACTGATGGTTTAATGAAAAACGATATACCATACAAATTAATATCAGAAGGAAACTGTACGGGATATCATCTACCAGCCAAACAAACCATTACTCTTATTGAACAAAATCAACTCTGGCGCGACGCTTTTTACTGGTTAGCCTGGCAAAATAAAATCCTGGAATTACGCGACGTTCAACTCATTGGGCATAATTCCTACGAGCAAATCCGTGCGACATTATTATCAATGATTGATTGGAATGATGAATTACGATCACGCATTGGCGTAATGAATTATATCCATCAACGTACACGCATATCACGTTCCGTCGTGGCAGAAGTTCTTGCGGCTTTACGCAAGGGCGGCTATATCGAAATGAATAAAGGCAAACTGGTCGCTATCAACCGTTTGCCTTCAGAGTATTAATCAGGAAGCGGGAATGACCATCGGTTTATTCCCGCTAAGTTCGGTCACCAAATCATTGATGCCATCGCTCATATTTTTAAACCGTGTTAATGGTGAGCGGGTCACGACCACAAACGCACCGATATTTTTTTGCGGGATCATCGCCATATAGGTAATGAAACCACCGCCACCACCGGTCTTCTGAATAATACCCGGACGTCCATCCTTCGGTGCCATATACACCCAGCCTAAACCGAGTGCATCCGCTCTGCCTGGAACATCCATGCCAATCACTTTCGTAAACTGTGCACGCTGATAAATCAGCGTCTGCATGCGATCCGCCTGGTGACTGCGCTGATAAAAATCAGAAGACAAATATTGCTGCATCCAGCGCATCATATCGCCAGGTGTGGAATAAACGCCGCCGCTGCCAATGGCCGCCAGCGTATTGTTACACGGACTGGCACCGCGCTCGGCAACCATCAAACGGCGGCACTGGTCCGGCGATGGTGTGTAGGTGGTGTTTTTCATCCCCAGCGGACGGGTAATTTGCTCTTCAAACAACTGGGTATAAGGCTTGCCGGATGCATTCGCCAGCGCATCCGCCAGCAGGTCGAACGCAAGGTTGGAGTACGCGGCCTGGCTGCCTGGCGCGGCTTTTAGCTTCGCCGTAGAAAGATATTTCCAGCGTTGCTCTCGCGTCGGCCAGACAAACACCGGACGATTTGCCGCGCCACCGGGCTGTTCACGGGGCAGGGCGCTGGTGTGGGTTGCCAGATTCACCAATGTGATGGGGGCTCCGTTATAAGTTGGCACGCGTGCGCCTGGCGGGGCATATTTACTCAGTGGATCGTTTAACTTCACTGTCCCCTGGTCCAGCAATTTCACCAGCATCTCACTGGTCATCAACTTGGTGAGCGAAGCAATACGTACTACTGAATCCAACTGCGGGCGAACGTTATTACCAGGGCGAGTTTCGCCATAACTGCGAAAGACACGCTGATTACCGTCGATAACGACCAGCGCCATCCCGGTGGCACCGCTGCCGTAAAAAATATGATCGGCATAGCGATCAACAATATCAGAGGCGAATTCAGGTTCGGCGATAGGTTGCGCCGCGTGGACAGAGGTCAATGACGCCGCACACAGCACGGCAGAAAAAAGCAGACTACGTTTCAACGGTGGTGTCCATAAATTAAATGAAGGTAACTGAGCGTATTTATACTACTCGTTGATGGATTGCAAAGCGCAAATTAGTGCAATAATAGTGTTAAAAACGTAACGGCGCGTAAACACGATCTTTTTCCTGCTCACCAATGTCTGCATTTGTGATCCTGTTCGTGTTAATGCGCTTATGTAAACAATCCTTTGTTTGTGAAATCCGTCGAAACAATTCTTCCGGTCAGGAGGACGAACTAAGCGCCCCGCGGTTGGTCACAATGGGCGGTTTCATTTGGCTGATTCTTTGAAGCGGCCATGCGGTTAATACACAGCAGTTGCTAAAACGATAAGAAGCTAGCAGGAGAGCATATGTTTAAGTCTTTTTTCCCAAAACCGGGAGCCTTTTTTCTCTCGGCCTTTGTTTGGGCATTGATTGCCGTCATCTTCTGGCAAGCGGGAGGCGGTGACTGGGTTGCCCACATCACCGGGGCTTCTGGGCAGATACCGATTAGCGCTGCCCGTTTCTGGTCGTTAGACTTCCTGGTTTTTTACGCTTATTACATTGTTTGCGTAGGACTTTTCGCGCTGTTCTGGTTTATCTACAGCCCACATCGTTGGCAATACTGGTCAATACTCGGCACTGCGCTAATTATCTTCGTGACCTGGTTTCTGGTGGAAGTTGGGGTTGCAGTCAACGCCTGGTATGCACCGTTTTATGACCTGATTCAAACCGCGCTCAGTTCGCCGCATAAAGTGACCATCGAACAGTTTTATCGCGAGGTGGGCGTCTTTCTGGGGATAGCACTGATCGCGGTGGTTATCAGTGTGTTGAACAATTTCTTTGTCAGCCACTATGTGTTCCGCTGGCGTACGGCGATGAACGAATACTACATGGCGAACTGGCAGCAACTGCGCCATATCGAAGGGGCCGCGCAGCGTGTGCAGGAAGACACCATGCGTTTTGCTTCAACGCTTGAGAATATGGGCGTCAGCTTTATTAATGCCATCATGACGCTGATCGCCTTCTTGCCGGTGTTGGTGACGCTCTCCGCGCACGTGCCAGAGTTGCCGATTGTGGGGCACATTCCGTATGGTTTGGTGATTGCCGCGATTATCTGGTCGCTGATGGGGACCGGATTACTGGCGGTTGTGGGGATCAAACTGCCGGGACTTGAGTTTAAAAACCAGCGAGTAGAAGCAGCTTACCGTAAAGAGCTGGTCTATGGTGAAGACGACGTCACGCGTGCGACACCGCCAACGGTGCGCGAGTTGTTCAGCGCGGTACGGAAGAACTATTTCCGCCTCTATTTTCACTATATGTATTTCAACATCGCCCGCATTCTCTACCTGCAGGTCGATAACGTTTTCGGTTTGTTCTTGCTGTTTCCGTCGATTGTTGCCGGTACGATTACGCTCGGCCTGATGACCCAAATCACCAACGTTTTTGGTCAGGTTCGCGGCGCTTTCCAGTATCTGATTAACTCATGGACCACGCTGGTCGAGTTGATGTCGATCTACAAACGTCTGCGCAGCTTTGAACATGAACTGGATAATGACAAAATTCAGGAAGTAACCCATACATTGAGTTAAAAAGGAGAGGTAATGTCGCGAGTCAACCATCTGTCTTCGCTTTCGTTGTTGGCGGTTCTGGTTTTAGCGGGGTGTAGCAGTCAGGCGCCACAGCCGTTGAAAAAGGGCGAAAAAGCGATAGATGTGGCGAGCGTGGTGCGGCAGAAGTTACCCGCCAGCGTAAAAGACCGCGATGCCTGGGCGAAAGATCTTGCCACCACTTTTGAAAGCCAGGGGCTGGCACCGACACTGGAAAATGTCTGCTCGGTGCTGGCGGTGGCGCAACAGGAGTCAAATTATCAGGCGGATCCGGTCGTTCCTGGATTGAGTAAAATCGCCTGGCAAGAGATTGACCGCCGCGCCGAACGGATGCACATTCCTGCTTTTCTGGTTCATACCGCGCTAAAAATCAAATCGCCAAACGGTAAAAGCTACAGCGAACGGTTAGATTCCGTGCGCACGGAAAAGCAGTTGAGTGCAATTTTTGACGATCTGATCAGCATGGTGCCGATGGGGCAGACACTGTTTGGTTCGCTTAACCCGGTGCGCACCGGTGGGCCGATGCAGGTCAGCATTGCTTTTGCCGAACAGCATACCAGGGGGTATCCGTGGAAAATGGACGGTACGGTACGTCAGGAGGTCTTCAGTCGTCGCGGCGGATTATGGTTCGGGACTTACCATTTACTTAATTATCCTGCCAGCTATAGCGCGCCGATTTTCCGTTTCGCCGATTTTAATGCCGGTTGGTACGCCAGTCGTAATGCCGCGTTTCAGAATGCGGTCAGCAAAGCCAGCGGCGTGAAGTTGGCGCTGGATGGTGATTTGATTCGTTATGACAGTAAAGAGCCGGGTAAAACAGAACTGGCGACGCGTAAGCTGGCGGGCAAACTGGGAATGAGCGACAGCGAAATTCGTCGTCAGCTCGAGAAAGGGGATAGTTTCTCTTTTGAAGAGACGGCGTTGTATAAGAAGGTTTATCAACTCGCCGAAGCGAAAACGGGTAAATCGCTACCGCGTGAAATGTTGCCCGGTATTCAACTGGAAAGCCCGAAAATCACCCGTAACCTTACCACCGCATGGTTTGCGAAGCGCGTCGATGAAAGACGAGCGCGCTGTATGAAGCCGTGACCAATAGGTAATCGTAGGCCAGATGTTTACGTCGCATCTGGCAAAATAAATCTTACTGGCGGCGATGTCGCCAGTGCAGCCACACCGCAACCACCGCAAAGATGAAGCAGCCAACCAAAAACGGGATCAGCCCGAAAATGGTGCCAACTCCCAGACCAATTTCCACTCGTGGGCGGCCTGTCTCCTGGACCTGCATTAAACGCTCATAGACACCTGGCGCATGCACCAACAAATTCAGCAATTGCGCCCCAGCCCAAAAGCAAAACAGCACAAACAATGCATAGGCAATGTTGCCAGGCGTTGAAGAGGCATCGCGATATTTTCCGCTAAACAGCGATTTTGACAGGGTGAAATCAGCCATAAAAACCTCCGGAAGTCATCTGCTTCTCTTCTGGTGTGATACCAGCGGCTTATGGCAAGTCTGACAGGTCATTGGGATTGTCAATATCAGAATCATGGTAAATTGATGTTGGGAATATTCCCGAAGCGAGAATCTTCGTCATGACTCACAAAATTGCAATCTTAAGTTAAATTTCTTAACGGTTCTGGAAATGCTGTCTACACCACAGACGGATGTTGCAGAATATGCAAGGATGTTGTTTTTTGTTAACGGAGCTGCCATGAATCTGCCTGTAAAAATCCGCCGCGACTGGCATTACTATGCGTTCGCCATTGGCCTTATATTCATTCTTAATGGCGTGGTGGGGTTGCTGGGGTTTGAAGCAAAAGGCTGGCAGACCTACGCGGTGGGGCTGGTGACGTGGGTGATTAGCTTCTGGCTGGCGGGACTGATTATTCGCCGTCGCGATGACGATACTGAAAACGCCCAATAACAGAAGATTGGGCGGTCGGGAATGCTGACAAATTGCGCCGGATGCGGCGTGAACGCCTTATCCGCTTACGAAAATCTGGTTGGCCTGTCAGGCAATCTTACGTTTGCAATTAGTATTAAACGCCCAATAAAAATATTACCGGGCGTTTGAATATTACATGGTGGTTTTCAGTGCGTTATCCGCTGCGTGACGCTCCAGCGCCAGCTCAATCAAACGTGTGATCAGGTCGGTGTAGCCCAGGCCACTGGCTTGCCACAGCTTCGGATACATACTGATGTTAGTGAACCCTGGCAGCGTGTTGATCTCGTTGATCACCACCTCGTTTTCCGGCGTTAAAAAGACGTCTACACGCGCCATGCCAGCACATCCCAACGCCTGGTAAGCCTGAACGGCAATCGCCCGAATCTTATCGTTGATTTCCGGCGCAATGTCCGCAGGAACCACCACTTTCGCGCCATCTTCGTCAATGTACTTGGTGTCGTAGGCGTAGAAATCGCTGGTCAGTACGATCTCGCCACAGGTACTGGCTTGCGGATTGTCATTACCCAGAACCGCACATTCGATCTCACGACCTTTGATCCCTTGCTCAACGATCACTTTGTGATCGAATTCGAACGCCAGATCGACAGCAAGGGCATACTGCTCTTCGCTGGTCACTTTGCTGACGCCAACAGAGGAACCCTGATTAGCTGGTTTTACAAACAGCGGCAACCCAAGTTTAGACTTCACTTCGGCGAAGCTGATTTTGTGGCGATTGGCGCGCGTCAGGGTAATAAATGGCGCGATGTTCAATCCAGCGTCACGCAGCAGACGTTTGGTGACGTCTTTATCCATGCATGCAGCAGAAGCCAGAACATCGGAACCGACAAACGGTAGATTGGCGACCCGCAGCATTCCCTGCAAGGAACCATCTTCACCCAACGTACCGTGGACAATTGGGAAAATGACATCCACCGTCGGCAACGGCTGGCCGTTCTGCGCATCAATAAGTTGCTGTTCATGTTTACCCGGCACCTGCGCGAGACTGGTGGCCGAAGGGCGCAGCGCAATATGGGCAGGATCGTCTGCGTTCAGCAAATAATTGCTGGCATCGCTGACGTGCCATTGCCCTTGTTTATCAATGCCCAGCAGCACAACGTCAAAGCGACTTTTATCAATGGCATCGACAATGTTTTTTGCCGATTGCAGAGACACTTCATGTTCTGCTGACTTTCCACCAAAAACGATTCCTACCCGCAGTTTTTCCATCTTAAAAACCTATCCCGTAGAACACAAAGAGCATACATTACCACGACAAAACGGGGGATTCGCGGCCTTCTGACAGTTTGTTGCAATCTTCTGCTGATAAACCGTGCAGCTTGCGGGGTAAGATTCATCGCTGACTAAATTATGTGCGTAAGATCACAAAAATGATGAACGGGAAACTAATTTATTCCTGGTGTGAATTGCTGCCTGGATGGTTATTATACGTAATAATAAGTTAACCAAGAGTATATATTCCATAACTTTTTATTATAAAAAACATTAATAATTGTATACCTATATTTTATGTGTGGAATTATTTAAAAATAGAGAAACGTTTCGCTGATAAATGTGAAAAAAATATTTGCTAAAATTATTTCCTCTGTCATAAAAATACTACATCAAGACTCTATGCAGTTGTGAAACATAATGTTAACTTCTCCATACTTTGGATAAGGAAATACAGATATGAAAAATCTCATTGCTGAGTTGTTATTTAAGCTTGCCCAAAAGGAAGAGGAGTCGAAAGAATTGTGCGCGCAGGTCGAAGCACTAGAGATTATCGTTACTGCGATGCTTCGCAATATGGCGCAAAATGACCAACAGCGGTTGATTGATCAGGTAGAAGGGGCGCTATACTCGGTAAAGCCCGATGCCAGCATTCCTGATGACGATACGGAGCTGCTGCGCGATTACGTAAAGAAGTTATTGAGGCATCCTCGTCAGTAAAAAGTTAAGCCCTCCAACAGTTGTCATAATGCTGTCATGCCAGAGACTTATAGTCGCTTTGTTTTTATTTTTTAATGTATTTGTACATGGAGAAAATAAAGTGAAACAAAGCACTATTGCGCTGGCTCTCTTGCCGTTACTGTTTACCCCTGTTACTAAAGCCCGGACCCCAGAGATGCCAATTCTGGAAAACCGGGCGGCACAGGGGGATATTACCGCGCCTGGCGGCGCTCGCCGATTAACGAGCGATCAGACCGCTGCCTTACGCGATTCTCTTAGCGATAAACCCGCGAAAAATATTATTTTATTGATTGGTGATGGGATGGGGGATTCGGAAATCACTGCCGCACGCAATTATGCTGAAGGCGCGGGCGGTTTTTTTAAAGGGATCGATGCCTTGCCGCTTACCGGACAATACACCCATTATGCGCTGGATAAAAAAACCGGAAAACCAGACTACGTGACCGACTCCGCAGCGTCAGCAACGGCCTGGTCAACTGGCGTCAAAACGTATAACGGCGCGCTGGGTGTCGATATTCATGAAAAAGATCATCCAACGATTCTGGAATTGGCAAAAGCCGCAGGGCTGGCGACCGGCAACGTTTCAACGGCTGAAATACAGGATGCCACTCCCGCCGCGCTAGTGGCACATGTGACCTCGCGCAAATGCTATGGTCCGAGCGTTACCAGCGAAAAATGCCCGAGCAACGCGCTGGAAAAAGGTGGAAAAGGATCGATTACTGAACAACTGCTTAACGCCCGTGCAGATGTTACGCTTGGCGGCGGTGCAAAAACCTTTGCTGAAACGGCTACCGCCGGTGAATGGCAGGGAAAAACGCTGCGTGAACAGGCGCAGGCGCGTGGTTATCAGTTAGTCAGCGATACCGCATCGCTGAATGCGGTGACGGAAGCGAACCAGCAAAAACCCCTGCTTGGACTGTTTGCTGACGGCAATATGCCAGTGCGCTGGCAAGGACCGAAAGCAACGTACCACGGTAATATCGATAAGCCCGCAGTCACCTGTACCCCGAATCCGCAACGCAATGACAGTGTGCCTACGCTGGCGCAGATGACCGATAAAGCCATTGAACTACTGAGCAAAAATGAGAAAGGATTCTTCCTGCAAGTTGAAGGTGCGTCGATCGATAAACAGGATCACGCCGCGAATCCTTGTGGCCAAATTGGCGAGACGGTCGATCTCGATGAAGCCGTACAGCGGGCGCTGGAATTTGCCAAAAAGGATGGCAACACACTGGTGGTGGTCACCGCTGACCACGCCCACGCCAGCCAGATTGTCGCGCCAGATACCAAAGCGCCGGGTCTGACTCAGGCGTTAAACACCAAAGATGGCGCAGTGATGGTGATGAGTTACGGGAACTCCGAAGAGGATTCACAAGAGCATACCGGTAGCCAGTTGCGTATTGCTGCATATGGTCCGCACGCTGCGAATGTGGTTGGTTTGACCGATCAGACCGATCTCTTCTACACCATGAAAGCTGCACTGGGGCTGAAATAACACCGAACCCGGCGGCTAATTTTGGCTGTCGGGTGGTTTTTTTGCTGTTAGCAACCAGACTTAAAAGCAGATCAAGGGCGCAAACGCTCCTGGTTAAAATGTGAAGAGGGATGGTGCTATGAAAATAACATTACTGGTTACCCTGCTATTCGGCCTGGTTTTTTTAACCACTGTCGGCGCTGCCGAGAGAACGTTAACCCCACAACAACAGCGTATGACCTCCTGTAATCAACAGGCGACAGCGCAGGCGTTGAAAGGGGATGCCCGTAAGACATACATGAGTGATTGCCTGAAGAACAGCAAATCTGCGCCTGGTGAAAAGAGTTTGACACCGCAGCAGCAGAAGATGCGCGAATGTAATAGTCAGGCGACGCAGCAATCTCTGAAAGGTGATGATCGTAATAAGTTTATGAGTACTTGCCTCAAGAAAGCCGCGTAATACCTATAGTGCTAACGGGTGAGTTAAGAAAATGACTCACCCGAAATATCATACTCCCGCCTTTCGCCCCATCTCTATAATTTGGGAAAATTGTTTCTGAATGTTCCCAAAAATAATGAATGATGAAAATTTTTTCAAAAAAGCGGCGGCACACGGGGAGATACCACCAATAACTCCTCAAAACGAACATCAGCGATCCGGGCTGCGCTTCGCCCGTCGCGTCAGACTACCGCGGGCGGTAGGACTGGCTGGGATGTTCTTACCAATCGCCTCGACGTTGGTTTCGCACCCGCTGTCAGGCTGGTGGTGGCTGGTGTTGGTTGGCTGGGCATTTGTCTGGCCGCATTTAGCCTGGCAGTTGGCGAGCAGGGCCGTTGATCCGCTTGGCCGGGAAATATACAACTTAAAAACTGATGCAGTGTTAGCCGGTATGTGGGTAGGCGTGATGGGCGTAAACGTGCTGCCTTCGATCGCAATGCTGATGATTATGTGCCTGAATTTGATGGGGGCAGGGGGCCCCCGTCTGTTTGTCGCCGGTTTGGTGTTGATGGTCGTTTCCTGCCTTGTCACACTCGAACTCACGGGGATCACGGTGTCGCTCAAGAGTGCGCCGCTGGAATGGTGGCTCTCCCTTCCCATTATCGTCATTTATCCTCTGCTGTTTGGCTGGGTCAGCTACCAGACAGCGACCAAACTGGCTGAACATAAACGACGATTGCAGGTCATGAGTACCCGCGACGGCATGACGGGCGTTTACAACCGGCGCCACTGGGAAATCATGCTACGTAATGAGTTTGATAACTGTCGCCGACACAATCGCGATGCGACGCTATTGATTATTGATATCGACCATTTTAAGAGTATCAACGATACATGGGGTCACGATGTCGGTGATGAAGCAATCGTTGCCCTTACCCGACAGTTACAAATTACCCTGCGTGGCAGCGATGTGATTGGTCGTTTTGGTGGTGATGAATTTGCGGTGATTATGTCAGGTACGCCAGCCGAAAACGCCATTACTGCCATGTTACGTGTACATGAAGGATTAAATGCATTACGCCTGCCAAATACGCCGCAGGTGATATTACGGATAAGCGTCGGTATCGCGCCGCTGAATCCGCAAATGAGTCACTACCGTGAGTGGCTGAAATCGGCTGATATGGCGCTCTACAAAGCAAAGAGAGCCGGACGTAACCGTACTGAAGTGGCGGCCTGACGTCCAGCGAGAGTCATCAGGACTTGCTGAGTTTTTCTGATTTTTCCATACACTTCGTCATCGCTTCGATCACCGCGGAACGGAATCCTTTCTCTTCCAGAACGCGTACCGCTTCAATGGTTGTGCCTCCTGGTGAGCAGACCATATCTTTCAAGGCGCCCGGATGTTCGCCGGTTTCCAGCACCATTTTCGCGGAACCCATTACCGCCTGGGCGGCAAACTTATAAGCCTGCGCGCGTGGCATCCCGCCCAGCACGGCGGCGTCGGCCATCGCTTCGATAAACATAAAGACATAGGCTGGCGAAGAACCGCTCACGCCAACCACTGGGTGGATCATCGGCTCAGCAATGACTTCCGCCTCGCCAAAGCAGCGGAAAATATTCAGCACATCGGCAGTATCTTCGGGAGTGACCAACGCGTTTGGCGTTACGGATGTCATCCCGGCGTTGACCAACGCGGGGGTGTTCGGCATGGCGCGAATAATTTTCCGGTCGTGACCCAGCGCCCGGGCAAGTTGGTCGAGCGTAACGCCTGCGGCGATAGAAACCACCAGAGAGTCTTTATTCAGGCTGGAAGTGATTTCGCTAAGGACTTTAATCATGATGCCCGGTTTGACGGCAGCAAAGACGATATCGGTGATTTGCGCCACTTCCTGTGCCGATTCTGCGGCGTTGATACCAAACTGTTCATGTAAGGCGGCAACTTTATCCGGGGAGGGGGTATACACCCAGATTTGCCCTGGAAGGACCTGACCGCTGGCAATCAGACCGCCGAGAATGGCTTTTCCCATATTGCCGCAGCCAATAAAACCGATTTTCTTTTCCATTGCACACTCCTGCCGTGAATTCATTATTTTGAAAAGCGCCTGGTCAGAAGCATAAACAGAACTATGCCGGAAGGCAAAAGCGCGACACAATAGAGGATTACCCAACAGAGGATAGCCTTATGACAATATGGGTGGACGCCGATGCGTGTCCCAATGTAATTAAAGAGATTCTGTATCGCGCGGCAGAACGTATGCAGATGCCGCTGGTGTTGGTGGCAAATCAGAGTTTACGCGTGCCGCCATCGCGGTTTATTCGCACGCTGCGCGTCGCGGCAGGTTTTGACGTGGCTGATAATGAAATTGTACGTCAGTGTGAGGCGGGCGATTTGGTCATAACCGCAGATATTCCTTTGGCTGCTGAAGCCATCGAGAAAGGCGCGGCAGCACTTAATCCGCGTGGCGAACGGTACACACCTGCGACTATTCGTGAACGTCTGACGATGCGCGATTTTATGGATACCCTACGAGCCAGCGGGATCCAGACCGGAGGACCAGATAGCCTTTCGCAACGTGACCGCCAGGCATTTGCGGCTGAACTTGAAAAATGGTGGCTGGAAGTTCAACGTAACCGTTCGTAAATGTAATATATTATTTACACTTCTTTCTCGCTCATTTCTTGATATAGTAAGGAATGTATTGAAGTTCGCTCCTTAAGTGGAATTATTTCTTTACAATCGAAATTGTACTAGTTTGATGGTATGATCGTTATTCTTACGAAACCGGCTTTCGCCGCATTGCGACCTTTTGGGGAAAACCCACGATGACACAACCTCTTTTTCTGATCGGGCCTCGGGGCTGTGGTAAAACAACGGTCGGAATGGCCCTTGCCGATTCGCTCAACTGTCGGTTTGTTGATACCGACCAATGGTTGCAATCACAACTCAATATGACGGTAGCAGAGATCGTCGAAAGGGAAGAGTGGGCAGGATTTCGCGCGAGGGAGAGCGCCGCTCTGGAAGCAGTAACTGCACCATCCACCGTTATCGCGACGGGCGGCGGTATTATTCTTACGGAATTTAATCGCCACTACATGCGTAATAACGGGATTGTGGTTTACTTGTGCGCGCCGGTGTCAGTGCTGGTAAATCGTCTGCAAGCAGCGCCAGAAGAGGATTTACGGCCAACACTCACAGGAAAACCGTTAAGTGAAGAAGTTCAGGAAGTGCTGGAAGAACGCGATGCATTATATCGTGAAGTTGCGCATATTATCGTCGATGCTAACAACGAACCCAGTCAGGTGATCTCTGAAATTCGAACCGCTTTGGCACAAACGGCAAACTGTCATTGTCCTGGCACCTATACTTAATGTTCATCCCGTGAAATAAGGAAGAACAATGCCAACGAAACCGCCTTATCCCCGAGAAGCCAGAATTGTTACGGTAGAAAAAGGCCAGCAAGGACAGACTGTGACCTGGTATCAGCTGCGAGCCGATCATCCCAAACCAGACTCTTTGATCAGCGAACATCCTACGGCCCAGGAGGCGATGGATGCTAAAAAACGCTATGAGGATCCTGATAAAGAGTGACCGCATCAGACTGCTCGGAAGGGACTCTGAGTGCTATTGCAACGGACCTGCATCACACTTTTCACAATTCATGTTTTTCAAATAATTAGAATATTAAACAATAACAATCCATTACTGGAACTATTGGGAATCTTTACATTATGCCGTGCGCGTCTGCTGCTACGCTTTTTTGCATTTGTAGCATCGGCAAGCGCCCGCTGTGGTGCTTAGTATTTGCCCGGTAATTAACGACGAAAAAGAAAGGTGGAAGACAATGAGCGCGTCGTTGGCGATTCTGACCATCGGCATTGTACCAATGCATGAAGTTTTGCCGCTTCTGACGGAGTACATTGACGAAAATAATATTTCCCATCATAGCCTGCTGGGGAAATTAAGCCGCGAAGAGGTGATGGCGGAGTATGCGCCAGAAGCAGGCGAAGAAACTATTCTTACATTATTAAATGACAACCAGCTGGCCCACGTTTCACGCCGTAAAGTGGAGCGTGATCTACAAAGCGTGATTGAGGTACTCGATAATCAGGATTATGACGTTATTTTGCTAATGAGTACGGCCAACATTAGCAATATGACAGCGCGAAATACGATCTTCCTCGAACCTTTGCGCATTCTCCCACCCTTGGTTTCCTCCATTGTTGAAGGTCACCAGGTCGGTGTTATTGTTCCAGTAGAAGAGCTTTTGGCCGTTCAGGCGCAAAAATGGCAAATTTTGCAGAGAACACCACTATTCTCGCTGGGAAATCCCATTCATGATTCTGAACAGAAAATCGTTGATGCCGGGAAAGAATTGCTGGCGAATGGCGCGGATGTCATCATGCTGGATTGTTTAGGATTTAATCAGCGTCATCGCGATTTACTGCAAAAAAAGCTCGATGTACCTGTTTTGCTCTCTAACGTATTGATTGCCAGGCTGGCGGCGGAATTGCTGGTGTAATTTTACGTGACAGTTAGCACCTTTGGCCCCTATAGTGAAGAAGATGTTAAACCACCTGACAGGGCCAGTTTATGCTTCAAAGTAACGAATACTTTTCCGGAAAAGTGAAATCGATCGGCTTTACCAGCAGCGATACTGGTCGCGCCAGCGTCGGTGTGATGGTTGAAGGTGAATACACGTTCAGTACTGCGGAACCCGAAGAGATGACGGTGGTCAGCGGGGCGCTGAATGTTTTGCTGCCTGGCGCTACCGACTGGCACGTGTATGAAGCTGGTGAAGTATTTAATGTTCCCGGCCACAGCGAGTTCCATCTGCAAGTTGCCGAACCGACCTCCTATTTGTGCCGCTATCTGTAATATCGCGCCTTCCCGTCTGAATGGGAGGGCATTTTTCTGAAATATTCCTTATTTCACGAATAATAAAACCTCCATTGCTGCTAATTTTTCTATTTTCGATATATTCATAATCTATCAAGGTTGATATTAATATCAGTGAAGATTATGAATAAAATAAAAATATTGATCATCTGTATGGTTGTATTTATTGCCACCGAAAATGTTTACGCTGCAAAGTGGATCACGAGCGATGATCTTATTAAGTCAGATTTCCATATCATGACCGCAGAAGAACGTAATGGAGTTAAAGAGGAAACCGATGATAGTATGGAAGCCTCTTATATGCTCAAAAATAACATTCGTTGGTATTATCATAATGGAGATTTATCAATACCCAGCAATTTTAGTAATAAGCATACCCTGGTGGTCAAGGGAGATTTAACCATTAATGGTGATTATGATGATTATTCGGCAGGTGATGGTCAACTCATTGTGTTGGGCAATGTGATTGTCGATAACTTTATTAATCATGATTTCGCATACGTCAAAGGTGAGATGCAAGCGAAAGGTTTAGTCTATGCTGATTATAATGATCATAACTTTGAAGTAATGAAAGGTATTACGGCTCGCGGAATTATTGTTTCAGACAAGGCGACGCAATTTGAGGTTAATAACGCTGAGTTTTATATCAACGAAGATACCAGCAATGAAAATTATGACTGGGATGCGAATATTCGAAAAGCGTATTCGCTGTTTGAGCCCGATCTCTATGGGATTACTGAAATTGAAACCGACAATGTTTTAAATGCCTATCCTGATTATGACAGCGTAGCGGCCAGTATTGTCCAGGGATTGCCGTTGTTTCGCGATAAACCTGTATCGGGGTTAAGTGAAAAATTGCAGTGGATTGAACAGGGCAAGGTCGAAAAATTTGCGGCTGGCAACGTTAAGCATGAAGATCCGCTGGTGGCGCGTTTTCTGACTCGCATGGAGAGTCTACCAACTGATGTTATGCTGCAATTGCTACAGCATCCTGATGACCAGACACGAGAATATATGGCGCAGCGTTGGCCCGCCAGGCAAATGCATTTACTCACCGCGCCTTTTATTAAAGACCAGGCAGTGGCGAAAGGACTGATTAAAAACAGCGATATTTCACCAGAAGTGAATGAAAAATTAATGTCGACGCCTGTCGAGAGCGTCCAACTCGAGCAGGCCAGACAGGATAATCTTTCTCCGGAACTCATTGCCCTATTAAGTCAGAGTCCGTTTCCGATTGTGCGTAAGACGTTAGTCTGCCAGTACGATTACGCGTGGCTGGCGCCAACATCTGTGGTGGATGAACTGATAAATAGCGATGATGATGAACTACGCGAACGAATTGCTGGTGCCGATTTGACTACACGACAAGCCGTGGCGCTGAGTAACGATCAATCAATTAAGGTCCGTGAAGCCGTAGCTCATGCCCTTGCGGAACTAAAAGTTACGCGGCTTTCTGCAAACATGAGTATTCCCGATATTGAACGTATTGCAGATCAAATGTATCTCGATAATAAAGACCATAAAAATATCGTTATGGCATTATTTATTGCTTTACCTGAAGCGCGCCAACTGTCGCTGGCAAAAGAAGATATACAATATTTACGTGAAGGTGCGCGTTATCTGACGTCAACTGAAGTGATTAACTATCTCCTGACACATCATGATAACCCCGCTGTCTGGAATGAATTAGCACACGATAAACTGCTGCCGTTGGAATACAAGAAAAAATTGTGGCAGCGCACATTGCAATTAATGATGAGCAAACGGCAAGAGGATCAGGAGCAGGCGTATGATATACAACTGGAACTGATTGATAATGGCATAGTAGATGAAGCAATGCTCAATGACGCCATCGATTTGCTACCTGATTTACCGGCTGAATATCGTTACCGGATGCGCAATCAGTTATTTGATAAAAATGATTTACCCTCAGAGATTATTGCCCGTCTTGATAAGCAATATCGCTTTAATTCTGACTGGGCGCTGTCTGTTACAGACATGACAAATAGTAATCGTAGGCAGTGTGATAGAGGATTACGTCGCTGGAATGATGATGATAGCGTTATTTTAATCGAGCTGGATAAGCTGACAGATAAGCCTGATGATGAGTTTTGGCTGGCATTACTGCAAAGTCGGCATGAACAATTACGTAAAACGGCGTTGATTAATGCGCATACGCCGACTTCTGCATTCACAGCATTGGTTACACCGCAGGATCGTCAGGGAGCGATTGCCAATCCGCAACTGCCTGCTGAGGTGAAAACGGCGTGGTTAAAAGAGGATCCGTCATTACTGTTATTTGCCGATCATCCTGATCCACAACAATTACGTGAATTAGTTAAAACCGGATCGACACGGCAAATTCGTAGTGAAGCGCGCAATAAGCTTGAGGAATTAAAATGAGGTCACGGCCCTGGAGTAAATTACAGCGGGAAATCTCTGATTTACTGACGCCGACCATCAATCTGCAAATTCACTGTACCCGTTATCCAATGCGCAGCCAAAATGGTGGAAGCACCGATTTGCCGCGTTACTGGATCACTCTGGATCAAGATGTTATCTGGGATTACCCAAAAGATTTTGTCGCGGGTAATCATGGGGTGCGAAATTTTCACGGCGAAACTTGCTGGTATCCTTACCTGACGGATATTTGTTCAATTTCTAATTTATTGCGTGAATATATTGATACACCGAAAGCGGAGCTGTTAACGAAACAGTTTGCCAGTGATAAGTGGGGGTTAGTGAATATTCTGCGTGCTGCCGACAGGCGAATCGGGACGAGGCGGTTAGATCAGTTACGGCGTAAAACACACAATATTGCAGCGTTAAAAATCATCATCCGACGTAGCGAATGATTAGATTAATGCCTGGCATGGCTTCGTACGCCGGATAAGACGCACCGAGGCGTCGCATCCGGCATTGAAGGCAAACCAGCTATTAACGTTGCGCTTCGCCGCCCAATCCTTCGATCAGGTTTTGAATTAACGCTGCCAGTTCGCCGGTCATCAGGATGAAATCGGCGTCAAAACGCTGGGCAAAATCTTCGCGGTCGATATCTTCGTTTTGATCGCGCAGCTCGTCGCAGAACTTCAGGCGCTTGAGCGAACCATCGTCGCACATCACAAACTGAACGCGTTGCTGCCAGTCGAGCGCCAGTTTAGTCACCACTTTTCCGGCTTCAATGTGATTGGTGATCTCTTCGCTGGTCAGATCTTGTTTCTTCGCGCGGATCACGCCGCCATCTTCCAGCAGCGATTTCAGCTCGGCTTCATCAAGCAGCTGGAAGCCCTGTGCCGCGCTGCCGGAGCGTACCCATTCGGTCAGCGTCAGTTCAATCGGGTTTTCCATGCTCAATGGCACAACCGGTAACGACCCCAGGCTTTTACGCAGCAGTGCCAGCGTATCTTCCGCTTTTTTGGCGCTGGCGCAGTCCACCATGATCAAACCGTTCACCGTGTCGATCCACATCATGGTTTGGCTGAAACGGCTGAAGGCGCGAGGCAGCAGAGAGTGCAACACTTCATCTTTCAGCGAATCTTTTTCGGTTTTCTTCAGCTTACGCGCCTGTTCCGCTTCCAGTTTGGCGATTTTCGCTTCCAGCGCCTGTTTAATCACCGGAGACGGGAGGATTTTTTCTTCTTTGCGCGCGCAGATAACAATTTGACCATTGGCAACGTGCGTTAACGCATCGCTGTGTGATCCCATCGGAGGAACCCAGCCCATCTTCGCCATATCCTGGCTGCCGCATGGGGTAAATGCCATCGAGGCTAGCTGTTTTTCCATCTCTTCTGCACGCAGCGAAACCTCGCGGCTAAGACGGTAAACCATTAAATTTTTGAACCACAGCATGATAATTTCCACGGCCTTGTCGTTAAATTTAGCGGGCATGATAACGAATTGTCGGCAGCCTTGCATTGCCAATCCGGTTGTCCGTCTCTACGCTATTGATATTGAAAAAAATAAGGAGAGTACCGTGCGTATAGGTATCGATTTAGGCGGCACCAAAACTGAAGTGATTGCACTGGGCGATGCAGGGGAGCAGTTGTACCGTCATCGTCTGCCCACGCCGCGTGATGATTACCGCAAGACCATAGAAACGATCGCCACGCTGGTAGAGATGGCGGAGCAGGCGACGGGGCAGCGTGGAACAGTGGGGATGGGGATCCCCGGCTCGATTTCACCCTATACCGGCGTGGTGAAAAATGCCAATTCAACCTGGCTTAATGGTCAACCATTCGATAAAGACTTAAGCGCGCGGTTGCAGCGGGAAGTGCGGTTGGCAAATGACGCCAACTGTCTGGCGGTTTCGGAAGCGGTAGATGGCGCGGCAGCGGGAGCGCAGACGGTATTTGCTGTGATTATCGGCACGGGATGCGGCGCGGGCGTGGCATTCAATGGGCGGGCGCATATCGGCGGCAATGGCACGGCAGGCGAGTGGGGACACAATCCGCTACCGTGGATGGACGAAGACGAACTGCGTTATCGCGAGGAAGTCCCTTGTTATTGCGGTAAACAAGGCTGTATTGAAACCTTTATTTCGGGTACCGGATTTGCCACAGATTATCGTCGTTTAAGCGGACATGCACTGAAAGGCAGTGAAATTATTCGTCTCGTTGAAGAAAGCGATCCGGTTGCCGAGCTGGCATTACGTCGTTATGAGCTACGACTGGCGAAGTCGCTGGCGCATGTGGTGAATATTCTCGACCCGGATGTGATTGTCCTGGGCGGAGGGATGAGCAATGTTGACCGTTTATATCAAACGGTTCCGCCGTTGATTAAACAATTTGTCTTCGGTGGAGAATGTGAAACGCCGGTACGTAAGGCGAAACATGGTGATTCGAGCGGCGTACGCGGCGCCGCATGGTTATGGCCACAAGAGTAAAAAACCCAGGCAATTGGTGCATCATGCCTGATGCGACGCTTGTCGCGTCTTATCAGGCCTACAAAATAAGCAGCCGTAGGCCGGATAAGGCGCTCGCGCCGCATCCGGCACCGTGCTCAGATGCCTGATGCGATACTGGCGCGTCTTATCAGGCCTACAAAATGAGCAGCCGTAGGCCGGATAAGGCGCTCGTGCCGCATCCGGCACCCTGCTCAGATGCCTGATGCGACGCTTACCGCGTCTTATCAGGCCTACAAAATAAGCAGCCGTAGGCCGGATAAGGCGCTCGCGCCGCATCCGGCAACAAGTAACGTGCACTGTGACTGCAACCTACCCCAGTGGTTTCGCCAGCACCGGACTCTCCGCTACTTGCTGGCGCTTATAGCGACCATACAGCAGCAATGAGGACATCGCAGCAAACGAGAGCAGGGCGGCAGGTAACGCCACGTAATTATACGCCAGCCCCAGCGTCAGCATCATCCCGCCGCAATAAGCACCCACGGCGCTACCGAGGTTAAACGCTATTTGCCCACCCGCGGCACCTAATAACTCCCCACCTTTGGCATTCTGCAGTAACAATATTTGCAGCGGTGCTGAAAGGGCAAATAATCCCGCGCAACATATAAAAGCAAAAATAAGCGACGTTGTTTTCATGCCGCCGAAGAAAAAGAGCATCAACAGTGCCAGTACAATAATAAAGTCAGTCACTGCCGCAATGCGTAGCGGCGAGTAACGTCCAGAAATCCGGCCACTTAGCATATTCCCCAGCACCATCCCCAGTCCGACCAGCATCATAATGAAGGTCATCGCCGTTTCCGAAAAACCGGAAATAAACATCATGTAAGGTTTAACGTAACTAAACCAGGCAAACACACCTGCGTTGCCAAACATCGTGGCGGCAAAAATTAACCACGGGGCCGGGCTGCGCAAAAAGTGAAATTGTTCGCGCAGCTTTCCTTTCGCCTCGTCGCGAATATCCGGTACCCAAAAATAGACCGATGCCATCACCGCAATATTAAAAACAGCGATCAATAAAAAGGTGTAACGCCAGCTAAATTCCTGACTTAAATACGTTCCCAGCGGAATGCCCAGCAAATTGGCGACCGTCATCCCGGAAACCATACCCGCCACGGCGGCGGTGACTTTGCCGGGTTGGATAATTTTCGATAACACGATCGCTCCGACGCCAAAAAATGCGCCATGCGGAAAGCCGGATACCAGGCGACCAATGGCGAGCATCAGGTAAGACGAAGAGAGCGTGAACATGGCGTTGCCAATGACGCACAACGCCACCAGAAACAACAAGATATGTTTGAGTGAGTAGCGACTGGAAAAAAGCGCGATTATTGGCGCACCGACCACCACCCCCAGCGCATAATACGAAATCATATGCCCGGCGGCTGGAATCGAAATTCCCACATTATGCGCCAGCTCCGTGAGCACCCCCATAATGCCAAATTCAGCCATCCCCAGGCCAAATGTGCCGAGTGCCAAAGATAAAATAACTTTTTTCATACCACCATCACAACCAACAGAGCAGCTACGAATCACCGTAGCCAATAAAGTGATAGCTTGCAGGATAACGACCATCCGGGCCAAGAGATAATTCGCCCCTCTGTATTCATTATCCTGCTGAATAGTTATTTCACCGCAAACGCGCTTTCCAGTTTACTGTAGCCCAGTCCGTTGATCTTCTTCACTTTAATCTGCACCGGAATACGCTCTTTCATCGCTTCAACGTGGCTAATCACCCCGATGGTTTTACCACTGGCGTTCAGGGCATCCAGTGCGTCAAGGGCGGTATCCAGCGTTTCGCTATCCAGCGTGCCGAAACCTTCATCGAGGAACAGCGAGTCAATACGCGTTTTATGGCTGACCAGATCCGAAAGCGCCAGCGCCAGCGCCAGGCTCACGAGGAAACTTTCGCCGCCGGAAAGCGTACGGGTATCGCGTACCGCATCTGCCTGCCAGGTATCGACAACTTCGACCTCCAGCGCCTCGCTGGCTTTACGCTGTAACAGGTAGCGACCGTGCAGCCGGGTAAGTTGCTGGTTAGCCAGATGGACCAGATTGTCCAGCGTCAGCCCCTGAGCGAATTTACGGAATTTATCGCCCTCTTTGGAGCCAATCAGCGAATTAAGATATCCCCAGTCCTCAACCTGCTGCGTCGTCTGTGCAATTTGCAGCATTAAGGTTTGTTGTTGCTGACGGTTGTCTGCATCCTGCTTCAGCTGCTGGCGAATTTCCCCCTGGCGAGTGGTGTTTTCACGCAACTTTTGGTGAGTTTGCGCTAACTCTTGCTGAATCTGTTCCACCGTCACCGTGAGATCCAGTCCGCCAGGTCGGTGTTGCTGATGCTGTGCCAGTGTTTCAGCTGTCTGAGTGGCCAGCGCTTGTGCCTGACGACGCTGGTTTTCCAGATTCTGTTTCAGCTGTTCCAGCTGAGTTAGCGTCTGCTCATCCATTAACGCCGCAAGAAATGCCTGCTGATCGTCAAAAATGCTGTCCTGTAGCGCGGTGTCAAACTGCGCCTGAACTTTTTGCAGACTTTGCGCTGCCAGAACCTCCTGTTGCTGCAACGTTTGCTGCTGGCTTTGCAACGCGAGGCATTGTTCGTGAACTTGCCGCCAGTTTTCCAGCGCCACAGTTTCTTCGCTGTGCGGGAGTTCATCATTTTGCGGCAACGTTTCCAGAATCGGCGTCAGCTGCTGAATACGGTTTTGCAGCGCGGTTAATTCGTTCTGGCGTTGCTGCCAGCTCTGCGCTTCTTGCTGACGTGTCGCCAACCAGCTCTCTTCTTCATCTTCCTGTGGCAATGTCAGTGCATAACCCACCAATGCTGTTAAGAGTTGCTGCTGGCGTTGTTCAATTTGCTGTTGATACTGGATAATTTGCTGATTATGCGCGGCAATCTGACCTTGTAATTCATACCGTTGGCTGAGTAACCGCAGCTGGCGTTCGTGCTCATCTTGTGCATCTAGCCACGGTTGAATATCGTCCTGTGGCTGCAAGGTGATATTGAGGCTGGCCGTGACGGCTTGCCATTGTTGAGTAAGTGCTTGCTCATCTTGCCGGAGGCTTTGCGCTTCGTTTTCATCACGCTGAAGCTGCTTCGTTAATGCATCCAGTTGCCCGCGCAGCGCCGCGCCTTCTTCGCCGAGCTTTTTCACTTCGTTTTCCAGCGTTAATAGCCGGGCCTGATTAACGCCCGGTTCCAGCGCCTGATACGCCTCGACCGCCGGGTGGCTGGTGGAACCACAAAGTGGACAAGGCTGACCTGCCTGTAACTGCGCGCGCTGGGCTTCCAGCGTTTTAATGCGAGCTTCCTGCTCGCAAATGGTTTTGACATCGGCAAGTTGCTGCGTCTTTTCTTTATAACGCTGGCGCATTTCGTTAAGTGCGGCATTACGTTGCGTCTGTTCCAGAGTGACATTCTGGATAGCGACCTGTAACTGCGCCAGACGTTTTTGTTGGGGAACAATCTGCCCATGCAGCGCAACCAGGCGTTGACGCAGTGGGCGTTGCTCAGCATATTGCGCCTGGGCGCTAGCAACTTCATCGGCGGTTAACGTCAACGTGATCGCCGCAAGCGCATTAAGTTTTTGCTCAGAATGGGTTAACTGTTGCTGCCATTGCCGCAGATGCTCGCGATCGCTGGTTTGTTGGGAGAACTGCGCACGCCAACCTGCCAGTTCGTTGTTCCACTGACGGAAGCGATCGTGTTCCTGTAACCAGGCATTCAGGCTTTGTTGCTGCTGCTGTAATTCTGCTGACTGCTTCGCCGCGTGGTAGCGAATGCTCGCACGAAGCGCCATTGTGCTCTGTAAGCGAGTATTTACTTCTTCAATCTGCTGGCGAGTATGCGCCAGCGCCGCGCTGTGTTCTGCGATGCGTTCCCAGTGCGGACGAAGATTTCGTGCCGGTTGCGCCAGGCTGAGGGCCGCCAGTTGCGGTTGTGCTTTTTCTTCCTCGGCTAACGCCTGTTGCAGTGCCTGCTGACGGCGACTGGCTTCCTGCTGCAACTCGTCCTTACGCGTTAACCAGTTAAGTGATTGTTGTTCTTGCTGCTGCGCAGTGAGTAACCGTTTCTCTTCGTCAGTGAGTACCTGCAAACTATCTGTAAGCGATTGCAGCTGTTCTGGCGCTAATAACGCAACGCCGCTGGCCTGCGCTTGCAGTTTCTCCAGCTCAGTACGGGCCGATTTATGCTGTTCAAAAACCATTGCGGAGATTTGCCCGTAGATTTCGGTGCCGGTTAACTCCTCGAGCAATTCCGCGCGTTCTTTTGGTTTGGCATTCAGGAAGGCAGCAAATTGCCCTTGTGAAAGCAGCATCGAACGGGTGAAGCGCCCGTAATCAAGCCCGGTTAACGTCGCCGTCAGTTCCAGCTTATCTTTCACTTTGTCGGCGAGAATTTTGCCGTCTGCGCAGCGCGCCAGCTCTACGCGTGGCACCTGCAAATTACCGTCCGGCTGGTTACGCGCCCGATTCTGGCTCCAGAACGCGCGATACGCTTCACCTTTCACTTCAAATTCCACTTCCGCCAGACATTCGGCGGTATCGCGGGTCATGAGATCATTTTGTGATTGCGAAACGTTAGAGAGGCGCGGGGTTTCGTGATACAGCGCCAGACAAATGGCATCGAGTAGGGTCGTTTTTCCAGCACCTGTTGGGCCGGTAATGGCAAACAGCCCGTTGCTGGCGAACGGCTCGCGGGTGAAATCAATCTTCCATTCGCCTTTTAATGAGTTCAGGTTTTTCAGGCGCAGGCTGAGAATTTTCATGCTTCGTGTTCTCCGGCGAGGGTCTGCAACGTCGTGGCGAAAAGATTCTGTAGACGTTGCTGCTGCGATTCATCCAGTTCTTCCAGTGCCAGACGGCGATTGAACACCTCTTCGACGCTGAGTTCGCTGAGGGTTTCACGCTGTTGGCTGGCTAACACACGCTCGCGTTGTTCACGACTCCGGCGTACCAGCAATACTTCGACAGGTAATGATTCGGTTAATGCCTGGATTTTGCGCTGAATATCATGCAGATACTCATCGGTAGTGATTTCGATATCCAGCCAGACAGGTGGCTCTTGTGATACATCGCGCCACTGTTCCAGCTGTTCGGTAATCGACGCCAGATCGCCTTTCAGCACCGCCATGGGTTGCGTTACCGGTACGTTCAGATTTTCCACGCTCTCTAATTTGCCGTTTGAAAATGTCACCAGATGGACATATTTACTCTTACCGCATTCATCAAAACTCAGTGGAATGGGGGAGCCGCAATAGCGAACATGTTCCATGCCGCCAATAATCTGCGCGCGGTGAATATGCCCGAGCGCGATGTAGTCGGCTGGCGGAAAGTTTTGTGCCGGAAACGCGTCCAGCGTGCCAATATAGATGTCACGCACGGCGTCACTTTTACTGGCACCCACGGTCGTTAAATGTCCCGTGGCGATGATGGGCAGAGGCTGATCGCCGCGCAGCTTGCAGGCATCGGCATAGTGTTGTTGATAATAATCAGTAATAGCTGCCAGCAAATGCTGCTGTTTTTCAATACCGTTAAGTCCCGCCTGGCTGGTAATAATGTCACGCGGGCGTAAAAAAGGAATGGGGCACAGCACTGCGCCTGGCGTCCCGTCGCGACGAGGCAAGATTTGCGGCGCATGTCCGGCGCTGGCGACCACGGTAGTATTGAGGAACGCCATGATATCGCGCGATTCATTCAGTGTGGCGACCGAATCATGGTTTCCCGCCAGTACCACCAGATGACAGCCAGTTTGCTGTAAATTGACAACAAAACGGTTGTATAACGTGCGGGCGTAACTGGGCGGTGAGCCGGTATCGAAAACATCACCTGCAACAATAATCGCATCCACCTGATGGGTTTGTGCTGTCTCCAGCAGCCAGTCAAGAAAAGCCTGATGCTCAGCTTCGCGGCTTTTACTGTAGAAGTTCTGGCCGAGATGCCAGTCTGAAGTGTGAAGGATGCGCATAACGATTCTCTGGCGAAAAAGCATGGGCGCGATTATACCCAAACAGGTGCGCTATTTGCTTTTTTCTGCACCACAGAAATCAATAACCTGAAAGGATGTGCGGCGTGCTTTTCATAAATCTGTCATAAATCTGACGCATAATGACGTCGCATTAATGATCGCAATCTATTTATTACAACAGGGCAAATCATGGCGAGACGTATTCTGGTCGTAGAAGATGAAGCTCCAATTCGCGAAATGGTCTGCTTCGTGCTCGAGCAAAATGGCTTCCAGCCGGTCGAAGCGGAAGATTATGACAGTGCTGTGAACCAACTGAATGAACCCTGGCCGGATTTAATTCTCCTCGACTGGATGTTACCCGGCGGCTCCGGTATCCAGTTCATCAAACACCTCAAGCGCGAGTCGATGACCCGTGATATTCCGGTTGTGATGTTGACCGCCAGAGGGGAAGAAGAAGATCGCGTGCGCGGCCTTGAAACCGGTGCGGATGACTATATCACCAAGCCGTTTTCGCCGAAGGAGCTGGTGGCGCGAATCAAAGCGGTAATGCGCCGTATATCGCCGATGGCGGTGGAAGAGGTGATTGAGATGCAGGGGCTAAGTCTCGACCCTACATCTCACCGGGTGATGGCGGGCGAAGAACCGCTGGAGATGGGGCCGACTGAATTTAAACTGCTGCACTTTTTTATGACGCATCCCGAGCGCGTGTACAGTCGCGAGCAACTGCTAAATCACGTCTGGGGAACCAACGTATATGTAGAAGACCGCACGGTCGATGTCCACATTCGCCGCCTGCGTAAAGCACTGGAACCCGGCGGGCATGACCGCATGGTGCAGACCGTGCGCGGTACAGGATATCGTTTTTCAACCCGCTTTTAGCGCCTTGCTCATCGGACGCAGAGCAGGGCTTATGATTTCTTAACTGGAGTATCTTACGTGCTGGAACGGCTGTCGTGGAAAAGGCTGGTGCTGGAGCTGCTACTTTGCTGCCTCCCGGCTTTCATCCTGGGTGCATTTTTTGGTTACCTGCCCTGGTTTTTGCTGGCATCGGTAACAGGACTGCTTATCTGGCATTTCTGGAATTTATTGCGCCTTTCATGGTGGCTGTGGGTGGATCGCAGTATGACCCCGCCACCGGGGCGTGGTAGCTGGGAACCGCTGCTGTACGGTTTACACCAGATGCAACTGCGTAATAAAAAACGCCGCCGCGAGCTGGGTAATCTTATCAAACGCTTTCGTAGCGGCGCGGAGTCGCTACCCGATGCGGTGGTGCTGACCACGGAAGAGGGTGGGATTTTCTGGTGTAACGGTCTGGCGCAACAAATTCTTGGTCTGCGCTGGCCGGAAGATAACGGGCAGAACATCCTTAACCTGCTGCGTTATCCGGAGTTTACGCAATATCTGAAAACGCGTGATTTTTCTCGCCCGCTCAATCTGGTGCTCAACACCGGGCGGCATCTGGAAATTCGTGTCATGCCTTATACCCATAAACAGTTGCTGATGGTGGCGCGAGATGTCACGCAAATGCATCAACTGGAAGGGGCGCGACGCAACTTTTTTGCCAACGTAAGCCATGAGTTACGCACGCCATTGACGGTGTTACAGGGTTACCTGGAGATGATGGATGAGCAGCCGCTGGAAGGCGCGGTACGCGAAAAAGCGTTGCACACCATGCGTGAGCAGACTCAGCGGATGGAAGGGCTGGTGAAGCAGTTACTGACCTTGTCGAAAATTGAAGCCGCGCCGACGCAGTTGCTGAATGAGAAGGTTGATGTGCCGATGATGCTGCGCGTCGTTGAGCGTGAAGCTCAGACGCTGAGCCAGCAAAAACAGACACTTACCTTTGAGATTGATAACGGCCTCAAAGTGTCTGGCAGCGAAGACCAGTTACGCAGTGCGATTTCGAATCTGGTCTATAACGCCGTGAATCATACGCCGGAAGGTACGCATATCACCGTACGCTGGCAGCGAGTGCCGCACGGTGCCGAATTTAGTGTTGAAGATAATGGACCGGGCATCGCACCGGAGCATATTCCGCGCCTGACCGAGCGTTTTTATCGCGTTGATAAAGCGCGTTCCCGACAAACTGGCGGTAGCGGGTTGGGGTTAGCGATCGTGAAGCATGCGGTAAATCATCATGAAAGCCGGCTCAGTATTGAAAGTACGGTGGGCAAAGGTACGCGTTTCAGTTTTGTTCTGCCGGAACGTTTAATTGCCAAAAATAGCGATTAATCCGCCTTTGTCATTTTTTGTTGCCATAAGCCAGCCGATGCTGGCTTTTTTTCTTTGCAGTCAAAAAACGGGCGCTGAATTTTACAATGTATGGTGATTTTTTGTTCGCATGATAAGCCATATCTTTTTCACGGAAATAGTGTTTTATACTGGTTTGTGATTTCTTATCGTTATATCCCTCTGGTTTTTAGATCCCTCCTTGCTTTAAAACGTTATAAGCGTTTAAATTGCGCTTCAGGTGCTGTCATACTGACTGCATTCACGCGGTAAATCGAAAAACTATTCTTCGCCGCGCCTGGTTGGGAGTATTTCCCGCTAAAATTGTTTAAATATACCGCTGTATCATCCCCAGGGATTGGCACAAAATTTAACGTTACAACACCACATCCACAGGCAGTATGATTTATGACCCATCAGTTAAGATCGCGCGATATCATCGCTCTGGGCTTTATGACATTTGCGTTGTTCGTTGGCGCAGGTAACATTATTTTCCCTCCTATGGTCGGCTTGCAGGCAGGCGAACACGTCTGGACTGCGGCATTCGGCTTCCTCATTACTGCCGTTGGTCTGCCGGTATTAACGGTAGTGGCGCTGGCGAAAGTTGGCGGCGGCGTTGACAGTCTGAGCACACCAATCGGTAAAGTCGCAGGCGTGCTGTTGGCAACAGTCTGCTACCTGGCGGTAGGGCCGCTGTTTGCAACACCGCGTACGGCAACAGTCTCCTTTGAAGTGGGCATTGCGCCGCTGACGGGTGACTCCGCACTGCCGCTGTTTATCTACAGCCTGGTCTATTTCGCTATCGTTATTCTGGTTTCGCTCTATCCGGGCAAGCTGCTGGATACCGTGGGCAACTTCCTTGCGCCGCTGAAAATTATCGCGCTGGTCATCCTGTCTGTTGCCGCGATTGTCTGGCCTGCGGGTTCTATCAGCACGGCAACTGAGGCTTATCAAAACGCTGCGTTTTCTAACGGCTTCGTTAACGGCTATCTGACCATGGATACGCTGGGCGCGATGGTGTTTGGTATCGTTATTGTTAACGCGGCGCGTTCTCGCGGCGTTACCGAAGCGCGTCTGCTGACCCGTTATACTGTCTGGGCTGGCCTGATGGCGGGCGTTGGTTTGACTCTGCTGTACCTGGCGCTGTTCCGTCTGGGTTCAGACAGCGCGTCGCTGGTTGATCAATCCGCGAACGGTGCCGCTATTCTGCATGCTTACGTTCAGCACACCTTTGGCGGCGGCGGTAGCTTCCTGCTGGCGGCGTTAATCTTCATCGCTTGTCTGGTAACGGCGGTTGGCTTGACCTGCGCTTGTGCGGAATTCTTCGCTCAATACATCCCGCTCTCATACCGTACGCTGGTGTTTATCCTCGGCGGCTTCTCGATGGTGGTCTCTAATCTGGGCTTAAGCCAGCTGATTCAGATCTCTGTACCGGTGCTGACTGCCATTTATCCGCCGTGTATCGCACTGGTTGTATTAAGTTTTACACGCTCATGGTGGCATAATTCGTCCCGCGTGATTGCTCCGCCGATGTTTATCAGCCTGCTTTTTGGTATTCTCGACGGGATCAAAGCATCTGCATTCAGCGATATTTTACCGTCCTGGGCGCAGCGTTTACCGCTGGCCGAACAAGGTCTGGCGTGGTTAATGCCAACGGTGGTGATGGTGGTTCTGGCCATTATCTGGGATCGCGCAGCAGGTCGTCAGGTGACCTCCAGCGCCCACTAAATCACTGTAAATTTGTTTTAACCACGGGGCTGCGATGCCCCGTGGTTTTTTATTGTGTTGATGGGTTAGGAATTGATGGAAAGTAAGAACAAACTAAAGCGTGGGCTAAGTACCCGACACATACGCTTTATGGCACTGGGTTCAGCAATTGGCACCGGGTTGTTTTACGGTTCGGCGGACGCCATCAAAATGGCCGGACCGAGCGTGTTGTTGGCCTATATTATCGGTGGTGTCGCGGCGTATATCATTATGCGTGCGCTGGGAGAAATGTCGGTACATAACCCGGCTGCCAGCTCTTTCTCGCGTTATGCGCAGGAAAACCTTGGCCCGCTGGCAGGTTATATCACCGGCTGGACCTACTGCTTTGAAATCCTTATTGTCGCCATCGCCGATGTGACCGCTTTCGGTATCTATATGGGCGTCTGGTTCCCGACGGTGCCGCACTGGATATGGGTGTTGAGCGTGGTGCTGATCATTTGTGCCATCAACCTGATGAGCGTGAAAGTGTTCGGCGAGCTGGAGTTCTGGTTCTCGTTCTTTAAAGTCGCCACCATTATCATCATGATCGTTGCTGGTTTCGGTATCATCATTTGGGGGATTGGCAACGGCGGGCAACCGACCGGTATCCATAACCTGTGGAGCAACGGCGGCTTCTTCAGTAACGGCTGGCTTGGCATGGTGATGTCGTTGCAAATGGTGATGTTTGCCTACGGTGGTATTGAAATTATTGGTATTACCGCCGGTGAAGCGAAAGAGCCGGAGAAGTCTATTCCGCGCGCGATTAACTCAGTGCCGATGCGTATTCTGGTTTTCTATGTTGGTACGCTGTTCGTCATTATGTCTATCTATCCGTGGAATCAGGTAGGTACTGCAGGTAGCCCGTTCGTGCTGACGTTCCAGCATTTGGGGATTACCTTTGCCGCCAGCATTCTTAACTTCGTTGTGCTGACAGCCTCTTTGTCGGCAATTAACAGCGACGTGTTTGGTGTAGGCCGTATGCTGCACGGCATGGCAGAGCAGGGCAGTGCGCCGAAAATTTTCAGCAAAACGTCGCGTCGCGGTATTCCGTGGGTCACGGTGCTGGTCATGACTACCGCGCTGCTGTTTGCGGTGTATCTGAACTACATCATGCCGGAAAACGTCTTCCTGGTGATTGCCTCGCTGGCGACCTTCGCTACCGTGTGGGTGTGGATTATGATCCTGCTGTCGCAGATTGCCTTCCGTCGCCGCCTGCCGCCAGAAGAAGTTAAAGCGCTGAAATTTAAAGTTCCTGGCGGGGTGGCAACGACCATCACTGGGCTGGTTTTCCTGGTCTTTATCATCGGACTGATCGGTTATCACCCTGAAACGCGTATCTCTCTGTACGTTGGTTTTGCGTGGATTGTGGTGCTGTTGATTGGCTGGATGTTTAAACGCCGCCACGATCGCCAGCTGGCAGAAAACCACTAATTCCTGCTTTTTGTCGCCGGATCAGGAGCAAAACCTGATCCGGCTATTCCGAAAGTTATCCACCCCCATCCTCATCCCCCAAATATCCTTCAGATGATGAGTGATCCTGCATTAGGCTATGGCAAGGTGAACACATTTTCATCACAGGGGAATTATGATGTTAAATGCATGGCACCTGCCGGTGCCCCCGTTTGTTAAGCAAAGCAAAGATCAACTGCTCATTACGCTGTGGCTGACGGGCGAAGAGCCGCCACAGCGCATTATGTTGCGCATGGAAAACGATAACGAAGAAACATCAATACCGATGCATAAACAGCGCAGCCAGCCGCAGCCTGGTGTGACGGCGTGGCGGGGAGCGCTCTCTCTCGCCACCGGGCAACCACGGCGGCGCTACAGTTTCAAATTGCTGTGGCACGATCGCCAGCGTTGGTTTACGCCGCAAGGTTTCAGCCCAATACCACCTGCGCGGCTGGAACAGTTTGCCGTCGATGTGCCGGATATCGGACCACAATGGGCGGCGGATCAGATTTTTTATCAGATCTTCCCGGATCGTTTTGCCCGGAGTCTGCCTCGTAATGCCGATCAGGATCATGTCTATTATCATCACGCCGCCGGGCGGAAAATCATATTGCGTGACTGGGATGAACCGGTCACGGCACAGGCGGGCGGATCAACGTTCTATGGCGGCGATCTGGACGGGATAAGCGAAAAACTGCCGTACCTGAAAAAGCTCGGCGTGACGGCGCTGTATCTTAATCCGGTGTTTAAAGCACCCAGCGTGCATAAATACGATACCGAAGATTATCGCCACGTCGATCCGCAGTTTGGCGGCGACGGGGCGTTGCTGCGTTTGAGAGACAACACGCAGCAGCAAGGAATGCGCCTGATGCTGGACGGCGTGTTTAACCACAGTGGCGATTCTCATGCCTGGTTTGACAGGCACAATCGCGGGACGGGCGGCGCTTGCCATAACCCCGAATCGCCCTGGCGCGACTGGTACTCGTTTCGCGATGACGGCACGGCGCTCGATTGGCTGGGCTATGCCAGCCTGCCAAAACTGGATTATCAGTCGGAAAGTCTGGTGAATGAAATTTATCGCGGTGAAGACAGCATTGTCCGTCACTGGCTGAAAGCGCCGTGGAATATGGACGGCTGGCGACTGGATGTGGTGCATATGCTGGGGGAAGCGGGTGGGGCGCGCAATAATTTGCAGCATGTCGCTGGCATCACTGAGGCGGCGAAAGAAACCCAGCCAGAAGCGTACATTGTCGGTGAATATTTTGGCGATGCGCGGCAATGGTTACAGGCCGATGTGGAAGATGCATCGATGAACTATCGGGGCTTTACTTTTCCGCTGTGGGGCTTTCTCGCTAATACCGATATCTCTTACGATCCGCAGCAGATTGACGCTCAAATCTGTATGACCTGGATGGACAATTACCGTGCCGGGCTTTCTCATCAACAGCAACTGCGTATGTTTAACCAGCTCGATAGTCACGATACCGCGCGATTTAAAACGTTACTCGGACGGGATGTTGCGCGTCTGCCACTGGCGGTCGTCTGGCTGTTCACCTGGCCTGGTGTACCGTGTATTTATTACGGCGATGAAGTGGGGCTGGACGGCAATAACGATCCATTTTGTCGTAAACCGTTTCCCTGGGACCCGGAAAAACAAGATACGGAACTATTCGCGCTGTACCAGCGAATGATTGCGCTGCGTAAGAAGAGCCTGGCATTGCGTCGTGGCGGCTGTCAGGTGTTGTATGCGGAAGATAACGTGGTGGTGTTTGTGCGTGTGCTCAATCAGCAGCGTGTGCTAGTGGCAATCAACCGTGGTGAAGCGTGTGAAGTGGTGCTACCCGCATCGCCGTTGCTTAATGTCGCGCAATGGCAATGCAAAGAAGGGAACGGACAACTGGTCGATGAGATCCTGACGTTGCCCGCGATATCAGCCACGGTGTGGATGAATTAATACCCTACAACGCTTTGCGTGACGCCTGCTCCATCATCCGCGGATAAAATTGCCAGAAGCGGGTTTCAAGGGCGTCGTAATGGGTGTCTAAATCGTACCAGGAGTCACGCAGAGCATCCAGACGTGGGCGACGGCTTGCCATGCCGTTTAACACGCTCTGGATGAAATCCATATCGCGATAGCGCACCAGCCATTGCTCTGACCATAAGTAATTATTCAGATTGATAAAGCGCGGCGGTGAGTCCGGCAAAATCGTCATCACTTGTTCGCGGGCATAACAGACAAATTCCTGTAGCGGAAAGTCCGGCGACAGCTGCGACCAGTGGCGGGAAAGAAAGTGATCCCACATCACATCCAGCGTAATAGGCGCAACGCGGCGAGTTTCGTTGCGAAACCACTCCCGCGCTTCGCGGACTTCCGGCAGATTGTCGGTTAACACATCGATACGCCGATGCATATGAATACCTGCAACCACGTCGGGCGGAAAACTTTCGTCAGGATTTCCGCGAACAAAATCAGCCAGTAAATTGCCGGAAAGCGAACTTTCAGCGAGATGGGCTAAATGCAGGTGAGCTAAAAAATTCATCGATTATATTCTATCCAAAGGGGGGTAAAGGTTGCAGGGAGAGCGCCCCGGCACTAGACTACCCGCCTCTTATTTTAGTCTGAGTCAGTGTCATGCGCGTTACCGATTTCTCCTTTGAATTGCCCGAATCCCTGATTGCCCACTATCCCATGCCTGAACGCAGTAGCTGTCGTTTACTGTCGCTGGACGGGCCGACGGGCGCGCTGACGCATGGTACTTTCACCGATTTACTCGACAAGCTCAACCCCGGAGATCTTCTGGTTTTTAACAATACCCGCGTGATCCCGGCGCGTCTGTTTGGGCGAAAAGCTAGCGGCGGTAAAATTGAAGTGCTGGTTGAGCGGATGCTCGACGACAAACGCATTCTTGCGCATATTCGCGCCTCGAAAGCGCCAAAATCGGGCGCGGAGCTACTGCTGGGCGATGACGAAAGCATCAAAGCAACAATGACCGCTCGTCACGGCGCGCTGTTTGAAGTCGAATTTAACGATGAGCGCTCGGTGCTGGATATTCTCAACAGCATCGGCCATATGCCACTGCCGCCGTACATCGACCGTCCGGACGAAGATGCAGACCGCGAACTTTATCAAACGGTTTATAGCGAAAAACCAGGCGCGGTAGCAGCACCGACCGCCGGACTGCACTTTGACGAACCGCTGCTGGAAAAATTACGCGCCAAAGGCGTGGAGATGGCATTCGTGACCCTGCATGTGGGGGCGGGTACCTTCCAGCCGGTACGCGTCGACACCATTGAAGACCACATCATGCACTCGGAATATGCAGAAGTGCCGCAGGATGTGGTTGACGCAGTGCTGGCTGCGAAAGCGCGTGGTAACCGGGTGATAGCGGTTGGCACCACCTCTGTTCGCTCGCTTGAGAGCGCGGCCCAGGCGGCGAAAAACGATCTGATTGAACCGTTTTTCGATGATACACAAATCTTTATCTATCCCGGCTTCCAGTACAAAGTAGTCGATGCGCTGGTGACTAACTTCCATCTGCCGGAGTCAACGCTGATTATGCTGGTTTCCGCATTTGCCGGTTATCAACACACCATGAACGCCTATAAAGCAGCAGTAGAAGAGAAATATCGCTTTTTTAGTTACGGTGATGCGATGTTTATCACGTACAATCCGCAGGCAATTAATGAGCGCGTCGGGGAGTAATTCCGCGGCGCTGGTTTAAACGTTGGACTGTTTTTCTGACGTAGTGGAGAAAAAATGAAATTTGAACTGGACACCACCGACGGTCGCGCACGCCGTGGCCGCCTGGTCTTCGATCGTGGCGTAGTGGAAACGCCTTGTTTTATGCCTGTTGGCACCTACGGCACCGTAAAAGGGATGACGCCGGAAGAAGTTGAAGCCACTGGCGCGCAAATTATTCTGGGTAACACCTTCCACCTGTGGCTGCGCCCGGGTCAGGAAATCATGAAACTGCATGGCGATCTGCACGATTTCATGCAGTGGAAAGGCCCGATCCTTACCGACTCCGGCGGCTTCCAGGTCTTCAGTCTTGGCGATATCCGTAAAATCACCGAACAGGGCGTGCACTTCCGTAACCCCATCAACGGCGACCCGATTTTCCTCGATCCCGAAAAATCGATGGAGATTCAATACGATCTTGGCTCAGACATCGTCATGATTTTTGACGAGTGTACGCCGTATCCTGCTGACTGGGATTACGCGAAGCGCTCTATGGAGATGTCGCTGCGTTGGGCGAAGCGTAGCCGCGAGCGTTTTGACAGCCTCGGCAACAAAAATGCGCTCTTTGGTATCATTCAGGGCAGCGTTTACGAAGATTTACGTGATATCTCTGTTAAAGGTCTGGTAGATATCGGTTTTGATGGCTACGCTGTCGGCGGTCTGGCAGTGGGTGAGCCGAAAGCAGATATGCACCGTATCCTGGAGCATGTGTGCCCGCAAATTCCGGCAGACAAACCACGTTACCTGATGGGCGTTGGTAAACCGGAAGACCTGGTTGAAGGCGTGCGCCGCGGTATCGATATGTTTGACTGCGTAATGCCAACACGTAATGCGCGTAACGGTCATCTGTTCGTGACCGATGGCGTGGTGAAAATCCGCAATGCGAAGTATAAGAGCGACACTGGCCCGCTCGATCCTGAGTGTGATTGCTACACCTGTCGCAATTATTCACGTGCCTACTTGCATCATCTCGACCGTTGCAACGAAATATTAGGCGCGCGACTCAACACCATTCATAACCTTCGTTACTACCAGCGTTTGATGGCGGGTTTACGCAAGGCTATTGAAGAGGGTAAATTAGAGAGCTTCGTAGCTGATTTTTACCAGCGTCAGGGGCGAGAAGTACCACCTTTGAACGTTGATTAATATTAATAATGAGGGAAATTTAATGAGCTTTTTTATTTCTGATGCGGTAGCGGCAACGGGTGCTCCGGCACAAGGTAGCCCGATGTCTTTGATTTTGATGCTGGTGGTATTCGGTCTGATTTTCTATTTCATGATCCTGCGCCCACAGCAGAAGCGCACCAAAGAACACAAAAAGCTGATGGACTCCATCGCGAAAGGTGATGAAGTGCTGACGAACGGTGGCCTGGTCGGTCGCGTAACCAAAGTAGCAGAAAACGGCTACATTGCTATCGCGCTGAATGACACCACTGAAGTAGTTATTAAACGTGACTTCGTAGCCGCCGTTCTGCCGAAAGGCACCATGAAGGCGCTGTAATTAAAATTTTTCCCTAAGGGAATTGCCGTGTTAAACCGTTATCCTTTGTGGAAGTACGTCATGCTGATCGTGGTGATTGTCATCGGTCTGCTGTATGCGCTTCCCAACCTGTTTGGTGAGGATCCGGCTGTTCAGATCACTGGCGCGCGCGGAGTCGCCGCCAGTGAGCAAACGCTGATCCAGGTCCAGAAAACGTTACAAGAAGAAAAAATAACTGCTAAGTCTGTGGCGCTGGAAGAGGGCGCTATTCTTGCGCGCTTCGACTCCACTGACACCCAGCTACGCGCCCGTGAAGCATTAATGGGCATTCTGGGTGACAAATATGTCGTGGCGCTTAACCTTGCCCCGGCCACGCCGCGCTGGCTGGCAGCTATTCACGCTGAGCCGATGAAGCTCGGTCTTGACTTGCGTGGCGGCGTTCACTTCCTGATGGAAGTGGATATGGACACTGCGCTTGGCAAACTCCAGGAACAAAATATCGATAGCCTGCGCAGCGATCTGCGTGAAAAAGGCATCCCGTATACCACTGTTCGTAAAGAAAATAATTACGGTCTGAGCATCACTTTCCGCGATGGCAACGCCCGTGATGAAGCCATTGCATATCTGAGCAAGCGTCATCCCGATCTGGTCATTAGCAGCCAGGGTAGCAACCAGCTGCGTGCGGTCATGAGCGATGCGCGTCTCAGTGAAGCGCGTGAATATGCGGTGCAGCAGAACATTAACATCCTGCGTAACCGTGTAAACCAGCTTGGTGTGGCGGAGCCTGTAGTACAACGTCAGGGCGCAGACCGCATTGTCGTTGAGCTGCCAGGTATTCAGGATACTGCACGTGCGAAAGAAATTCTTGGCGCTACCGCGACGCTGGAATTCCGTCTGGTGAATACCAACGTTGACCAGGCTGCTGCTGCATCTGGACGCGTACCGGGCGACTCTGAAGTGAAACAGACCCGCGAAGGTCAGCCGGTTGTGCTGTACAAACGCGTGATTCTGACCGGTGACCATATCACCGATTCCACTTCCAGCCAGGACGAATACAACCAGCCGCAGGTTAACATCTCGCTCGACAGCGCAGGTGGTAACATCATGTCTAACTTCACTAAGGACAACATCGGCAAACCGATGGCGACCCTGTTTGTGGAGTATAAAGACAGCGGTAAGAAAGATGCTAATGGTCGTGCGGTTCTGGTGAAACAGGAAGAGGTGATTAACATCGCGAATATCCAGTCTCGTCTGGGTAACAGCTTCCGTATCACTGGTATCAACAACCCGAACGAAGCGCGTCAGCTGTCGCTGCTGCTGCGTGCCGGTGCGTTGATTGCACCGATTCAGATTGTTGAAGAACGTACCATTGGTCCGACCCTGGGTATGCAGAACATTGAACAGGGGCTGGAGGCATGTCTCGCCGGTCTGCTGGTTTCTATTCTGTTCATGATCATCTTCTATAAGAAGTTTGGTCTGATTGCGACCAGTGCTCTGATTGCGAACTTGATCTTGATTGTCGGCATTATGTCGCTGCTGCCTGGCGCGACGCTGAGTATGCCGGGGATCGCGGGTATCGTCTTAACCCTTGCGGTAGCGGTCGATGCGAACGTACTGATCAACGAACGTATTAAAGAAGAGTTAAGCAACGGGCGTACTGTTCAGCAGGCAATTGATGAAGGTTATCGTGGCGCGTTCAGTTCCATCTTCGATGCGAACATCACCACGCTGATTAAAGTCATCATCCTGTACGCAGTGGGTACCGGGGCAATTAAAGGGTTCGCGATTACTACCGGTATCGGTGTGGCGACGTCGATGTTTACCGCGATTGTCGGTACGCGTGCCATCGTAAACCTGCTATATGGCGGCAAGCGCGTCAAGAAGCTGTCAATCTGAGGAGTGCGATGTGGCACAGGAATATACTGTTGAACAACTAAACCACGGCCGTAAAGTCTATGACTTTATGCGCTGGGACTACTGGGCTTTCGGCATCTCTGGTCTGCTGTTAATCGCCGCGATCGTCATTATGGGCGTGCGCGGTTTTAACTGGGGGCTGGATTTCACCGGTGGTACGGTTATTGAAATTACGCTTGAAAAACCGGCTGAAATCGATGTAATGCGTGATGCATTGCAGAAAGCGGGCTTTGAAGAGCCGATGCTGCAAAACTTCGGTAGCAGCCACGACATCATGGTCCGCATGCCGCCAGCTGAAGGCGAAACCGGTGGTCAGGTGCTGGGCAGCAAAGTTCTGAAGGTGATTAACGAAGCTACCAATCAGAACGCGGCGGTGAAGCGTATTGAGTTCGTCGGTCCGAGCGTAGGGGCAGACCTTGCGCAAACCGGTGCGATGGCGCTGATGGCGGCACTGCTGTCTATCCTTGTATATGTCGGTTTCCGCTTTGAGTGGCGACTGGCGGCAGGGGTAGTAATCGCGCTGGCGCACGACGTTATCATTACGCTGGGTATTTTGTCGTTATTCCATATCGAGATTGACCTGACCATTGTGGCATCGTTGATGTCGGTTATCGGTTACTCGCTTAACGACAGTATCGTGGTATCGGACCGTATTCGTGAAAACTTCCGCAAAATCCGTCGCGGTACGCCTTACGAAATCTTTAACGTGTCCTTGACCCAGACGCTGCACCGTACCTTGATCACATCCGGTACCACCTTGATGGTTATCCTGATGCTGTATCTCTTTGGTGGCCCGGTGCTGGAAGGCTTCTCGCTGACCATGCTGATTGGTGTAACCATCGGTACCGCATCTTCCATCTATGTTGCATCTGCGCTGGCCCTGAAACTGGGTATGAAGCGTGAGCATATGCTGCAACAGAAAGTGGAAAAAGAAGGGGCGGACCAGCCGTCAATTCTGCCTTAATCAAGTTCCCGTTGATGTTGAAAATCCCGGTCAGAAGATCGGGATTTTTTTGATGTATGGAGATTGCGAAAATCCCCGCATCTTGGGAAACTGCGCGTAACCCTACATTTCATCCAGGTAACTTTTCATGGCTATCATCCCAAAAAACTATGCGCGGTTAGAAAGCGGCTATCGCGAAAAAGCATTAAAACTCTATCCGTGGGTCTGCGGTCGCTGTTCCCGCGAGTTTGTCTATTCCAACCTGCGTGAACTTACCGTTCACCATATTGATCACGACCATACCAATAATCCGGAAGATGGTAGTAACTGGGAATTGCTTTGTCTCTATTGCCATGATCATGAGCATTCGAAATATACCGAAGCGGATCAGTATGGTACGACGGTTATCGCAGGGGAAGATGCGCAGAAAGATGTCGGTGAAGCGAAATACAACCCGTTTGCTGATTTAAAAGCGATGATGAATAAGAAGAAGTAATAAAAAATGCCGGATATAAAATCCGCTATTTGAGCTTTGTGACAAACGAAAAATTGCCTGATACGCTACGCTTGTCAGGCCTACGTAATCTCAGCAATGTATTGAATTTTCGTGCTTTTGTAGACCAGATAAGGCGTTTACTCCGCATCCGGCATGAACAAAGCGCACGTTGCCGACAATCTGAAATGCCGGGAATAAATCCCGGCATTTTCACAATCAGAAGTTGTAACCTACCACCAGGTAACCACCCCAGCCGGTAGAGCGAACGTTGAAGTTGCCGTTACCGAAGTTCAGCTCTGCATCATCGTTCCACTGACCACCGTCATGCCAGTAACGTGCAACGACAGAGTAGTGCCAGTGATCGTAGTTCAGCGCCAGAATATGGCTGGAAGCGATGGAGTTATTGCTGCGCGTCTTAATACCGTTGATTGCGTTACCGCTGTCATCACCCAGATCGGAACCCCAGTCGAAGTTGGTGAAGCCGATGTAGCTCAGCTGACCGCCCCACAGATCGGTAATCGGCACAAAGTATTTAATTTTGAAACGGTAACCGTCCCACTCGTTTTCGTTCGCTGCGCCGTAGTTCTGCCACTGGTATTTCGCATACACGTTCATGGACAGGCTCATCGGCAGGCCAGTGTCAATGTCAGTACCCAGACCCATATACCAGGTGCTCTGGCGACCATCTTTGTTACGGCCCATGTCGTAAATGTAGTTGTTCGCGAAGTACCACTCTTTGAACGGACCGAAGCTAAGGTCAGTATTGGTCAGCTTATCGATGGAGAAACGCGGTTCGATTTCCATAAACAGCGGAGAACCGTGGTTCCAGATACCTTTGGCATCGGAGTTACCGCCGAAGAATACCGGCGCATCCGCGTAACCATAGAAATCGAACCAGTCTTTTTTAGCGAATGCTTCATACTCCAGGTAAGTATCGTTACGGATCTGCGGTCCGAAACGAGTGTGATAGCTACCTACTACGTTAACGCTCTGGTGCCACCAGTCGGAAAGGTACTGCGGTTTATCGTTTTCAGCTGCGTTGACAGTAAAAGACGAAGAGAGCGCCAGTACCGCACCGGCTGCCAGTAATGTTTTTTTCATATGTATGCCACTGTTTGAAAATCCCTTACGGGAGTGAAAAAGGCGCAAATTGCGTTTCTAAATATTTCCTATACAGAGGAGCCTATTATAAAAATCATTGCTCACAAAAATATGTTGTATTTCACAGTTCTATCATTTACGTAATCGATTGCGTTCACGAATACACATATTCGGGCGGGAATTGTACTGACTTTCATCCTTGTTGCAAACTTTTACTATCAATCTGGGTGATGTAAGCAGAGTAACAAAATGATGGGGGAGGATGTTGCGGGACGCACAAAACGCCCCGAAAAACGTTTACTGCATAACAGGTTGAATGTCGTGGATGCGTACAAAGCCTAACTGATCCACAGAAATGCCCTTTAACTGTAACGGAATGTCAACATCACTGGGCGCGAGGAGGCTGGCCGGCGCGTTAATCAATTGATTCTGCACATTGATTTCCTGAAAGCTGTCGATTGTTCCCTGAATTTGCCCATATTCAACGGTTCCGCTGAAAGCGGGTAAGGGATCATTGGACTCACCCTGAATACGCAGCGTCAGAGTGGTGCCATCTGCAATTGGCGTAATATTCACCAGCGACATACGTAAAGTGCCAATTTGGCTTTCCAGCCGTGCCGGTGTGTTTGCTCCAGGCAACAGGTAAACCCCACTGCTGGATTTTGCGTTCAGCGTATTTTGCTGGGTGATTTTGACGGTTTCTTTGTTGAGCTGAGTCATCTCTTTATTCAACGTGTTGACGCTGTGTTTCATCTGGCGCACTTCGCTTTGCTGTACGCAGGCGCTCAGGCTGAACAGGCTTCCCAGCAGGAATAGTCGAAAACATACTTTAATGTTCATAGGTCGTCCCTTTCTCGTCACAATTAGCCTAATGGTAGAGGCTTAAAGCCGTGAAAGCATCGATCCTTTATCTCAAAAGCGTTGCGCCTTTGTTGTATCGTCAGTTCAGGGTAAAATAGATTTCTATTAACCACCTGGTCAGGACGCCGTATGCATTGCCCATTCTGTTTCGCCGTGGACACTAAGGTAATTGACTCTCGTCTCGTGAGCGAGGGCTCTTCCGTACGCCGCCGTCGGCAGTGTCTGGTGTGTAATGAACGTTTCACTACTTTTGAAGTTGCGGAACTGGTTATGCCGCGTGTCGTGAAAAGCAACGACGTGCGCGAACCGTTTAATGAAGAAAAATTGCGTAGCGGAATGCTGCGGGCGCTGGAAAAACGTCCGGTGAGTTCCGATGACGTCGAAATGGCGATCAACCATATTAAATCGCAACTCCGCGCCACCGGTGAGCGCGAAGTGCCGAGCAAAATGATTGGCAATCTGGTGATGGAGCAATTGAAAAAGCTCGATAAAGTCGCCTATATCCGTTTTGCCTCTGTCTATCGCAGTTTTGAAGATATCAAAGAATTTGGCGAAGAGATTGCGCGCCTGGAGGATTAAACCGTGCAGGACGAGTTATACATGGCGCGGGCGCTAAAGCTGGCGCAACGAGGGCGCTTCACCACTCACCCTAACCCGAATGTCGGTTGCGTCATTGTGAAAGATGGCGAAATTGTCGGTGAAGGTTACCATCACCGCGCGGGCGAACCGCATGCAGAGGTACACGCGTTGCGCATGGCAGGTGAAAAAGCCAAAGGCGCAACGGCGTATGTGACACTCGAACCTTGTAGTCATCATGGTCGTACGCCACCGTGTTGTGACGCATTAATTGCTGCTGGCGTGGTGCGCGTTGTGGCTGCGATGCAGGACCCTAATCCGCAGGTCGCTGGGCGTGGACTTTACCGTTTGCAACAAGCTGGCATTGACGTCAGCCACGGCCTGATGATGAGCGAAGCCGAGCAATTGAATAAAGGCTTCCTCAAGCGCATGCGCACCGGCTTTCCTTATATACAGTTGAAACTCGGCGCGTCGCTAGATGGCCGCACTGCGATGGCCAGCGGTGAAAGCCAGTGGATCACTTCACCTCAGGCTCGACGCGATGTACAACGACTGCGTGCGCAAAGTCATGCCATTTTAACCAGCAGCGCCACGGTGCTGGCGGACGATCCAGCCTTAACGGTGCGTTGGTCTGAACTGGATGAACACACTCAGGCGCTCTATCCGCAACAAAATCTCCGTCAGCCGGTACGTATTGTGATTGATAGCCAAAATCGCGTGACGCCGGAACACCGCATCGTGCAACAGCCGGGCGAAACCTGGTTCGCGCGTACGCAGGAAGATTCTCGTGAATGGCCGGAAACGGTGCGTACTTTGCTGATTCCAGAGCATAAAGGTCATCTGGATCTGGTTGTGCTGATGATGCAACTCGGCAAGCAACAGATTAACAGTATCTGGGTGGAAGCGGGGCCAACGCTCGCTGGCGCATTGCTACAGGCGGGTTTAGTCGATGAGCTGATTGTCTATATCGCACCTAAACTATTAGGCAGCGACGCCCGCGGATTATGTACGCTGCCGGGGCTTGAGAAATTAGCCGACGCGCCCCAATTTAAATTCAAAGAGATACGTCATGTAGGCCCGGATGTTTGCCTGCATTTAGTGGGTGCATGATCTCCCGGCTCGAAAGGGAAGCAGCGCACGAAATATTATGCTAAAATCCGCCCCCCTGCGGGGCCATACTCGAACCCGAAGGAAGAAAATGAACATTATTGAAGCTAACGTTGCTACCCCGGACGCTCGCGTCGCCATCACCATTGCGCGTTTCAACAACTTTATCAATGACAGCCTGCTGGAAGGTGCAATTGACGCACTGAAACGTATCGGTCAGGTAAAAGATGAAAACATTACCGTTGTTTGGGTGCCAGGTGCCTATGAGCTGCCGCTGGCGGCGGGTGCACTGGCTAAAACCGGTAAATACGACGCGGTGATTGCGCTGGGGACGGTTATTCGTGGTGGCACTGCCCACTTTGAATATGTCGCTGGTGGTGCAAGCAACGGCCTGGCGCATGTTGCCCAGGACAGCGAAATTCCGGTTGCTTTTGGGGTTTTGACCACTGAAAGCATTGAACAAGCGATCGAACGTGCTGGCACCAAAGCTGGTAACAAAGGTGCAGAAGCTGCACTGACCGCGCTTGAAATGATTAATGTATTGAAAGCCATCAAGGCCTGAAATTAGTAAGGGGAAATCCGTGAAACCTGCTGCTCGTCGCCGCGCTCGTGAGTGTGCCGTCCAGGCGCTCTACTCCTGGCAGTTGTCCCAGAACGACATCGCTGATGTTGAATACCAGTTCCTGGCTGAACAGGATGTAAAAGACGTTGACATCCTGTACTTCCGTGAGCTGCTGGCCGGGGTGGCGACTAACACCGCATACCTCGACGGACTGATGAAGCCATATCTGTCTCGCCTGCTGGAAGAGCTGGGCCAGGTAGAAAAAGCGGTACTGCGCATTGCGCTGTACGAGTTGTCTAAACGTAGCGATGTGCCGTACAAAGTGGCCATTAACGAAGCGATCGAACTGGCGAAATCGTTCGGCGCAGAAGACAGCCATAAGTTCGTCAATGGCGTACTGGATAAAGCAGCACCTGTGATTCGCCCTAACAAAAAGTGATATCCAGGCCGGCAGAGTAACGGAAAAACAGTTCCGCACTCGCCGGCCTTTTCTTTTTTACCTGCTGAGGCATAACGTATGGCATGTGGCGAGTTCTCCCTGATTGCCCGTTATTTTGACCGTGTAAGAAGCTCTCGTCTTGATGTCGAACTTGGCATTGGCGACGATTGCGCACTTCTCAATATCCCCGAGAAACAGACCCTGGCGATCAGCACTGATACGCTGGTGGCGGGCAACCATTTTCTCCCTGATATCGATCCTGCGGATCTGGCATATAAAGCACTGGCGGTAAACCTAAGCGATCTGGCAGCGATGGGCGCCGATCCGGCCTGGTTGACGCTGGCATTAACTTTACCGGACGTAGACGAATCGTGGCTTGAGTCCTTCAGCGACAGTTTGTTTGAGCTCCTCAATTATTACGATATGCAACTCATTGGCGGCGACACCACGCGTGGGCCATTATCAATGACGTTGGGTATCCACGGCTTTGTTCCGATGGGACGAGCCTTAACGCGCTCAGGGGCGAAGCCGGGTGACTGGATTTATGTGACCGGTACACCGGGCGATAGCGCCGCCGGGCTGGCGATTTTGCAAAATCGTCTCCACGTGGCGGATTGCAAAGATGCTGACTACTTGAGCAAACGTCACCTCCGTCCGTCGCCGCGTATTTTACAGGGGCAGGCATTGCGCGATCTGGCAAATTCAGCCATCGATCTCTCTGACGGTCTGATTTCCGATCTCGGGCATATCGTGAAAGCCAGCGACTGCGGCGCACGCATTGACCTGGCGTTGTTACCATTCTCTGACGCACTTTCACGTCATGTTGAACCGGAACAGGCGCTGCGCTGGGCGCTCTCTGGTGGCGAAGATTACGAGTTGTGTTTCACTGTGCCGGAACTGAACCGTGGCGCGCTGGATGTGGCTCTCGGACACTTGGGCGTACCGTTTACCTGTATCGGGCAAATGACCGCCGATATCGAAGGGCTTTGTTTTATTCGTGACGGCGAACCTGTCACGTTAGACTGGAAAGGATATGACCATTTTGCCACGCCATAAAGATGTCGCGAAAAGTCGCCTGAAGATGAGTAATCCGTGGCATTTGCTTGCTGTCGGATTCGGAAGTGGATTAAGCCCGATTGTTCCTGGCACGATGGGATCGCTGGCGGCGATTCCGTTCTGGTATCTGATGACCTTTTTACCCTGGCAGCTTTATTCGCTGGTAGTCATGCTGGGGATCTGTATTGGCGTTTATCTTTGTCATCAGACCGCGAAAGATATGGGCGTGCACGATCATGGCAGCATTGTCTGGGACGAATTTATCGGCATGTGGATCACTCTGATGGCGCTGCCGACCAATGACTGGCAGTGGGTCGCCGCCGGGTTTGTGATTTTCCGTATTCTGGATATGTGGAAACCGTGGCCGATCCGTTGGTTTGATCGCAATGTGCATGGCGGCATGGGGATCATGATCGATGATATTGTCGCCGGGGTGATTTCCGCAGGCATCCTGTACTTTATCGGTCATCACTGGCCGTTGGGTCTTCTGTCATAGTTTTGCACCAGAGCCTGATGTGACGCTTGTTGCGTCTTATCAGGCCTGCATACCTATTTAAATCCCACTATCGGATGCGGTTTATAGGGTGTCTCCAGTTCGGCAATCTGTTCCGGTTTCAACGTGATATCCACCGCGTTCAGTAGTTCATCAAGCTGTTCTTCCCGCGAAGTTCCGATAATCGGCGCGGCAATGCCCGGCTTACTCAACAACCAGGCCAACGCAACTTGTGCTCGTGTCGCACCAAGTTCTTCACTGACGCCCGTTAACCGCTCTGCGATCTGCGCGTCATTTTCATCGCTTTCTTTATAGAGATTTTTCCCAACCTCATCAGACACCAGCCGTGCAGTGGTTTCTCCCCACGGACGAGTCAGACGTCCCCGTGCCAGCGGGCTCCACGGAATCACCGCCACGCCCTCCTGATAACACAGTGGCAGCATCTCGCGCTCTTCTTCACGATAAATCAGATTGTAGTGATCCTGCATACTGACAAACTGCGCCCAGCCGTGCTGTTTTTGTAGTTCCAGTGCCTGAGCAAACTGCGAAGCGTGCATTGATGACGCGCCGAGATAACGTGCTTTCCCGGCTTTTACCACGTCGTTCAGGGCTTCCAGCGTCTCTTCGATCGGCGTGTTGTAATCCCAGCGATGAATTTGCAGGATATCGACATAATCCATGCCGAGACGGCGCAGGCTGTCGTCGATAGAGCGTAAAATTTGCGCACGGGATAATCCTTCCGGTAAATCACCAACGCGATGGAACACTTTGGTGGCAACGACCACGTCTTCACGACGGGCGAAATCCCGCAGTGCGCGACCGACGATCTCTTCGCTGCTGCCGTCAGAATAACTGTTGGCGGTATCAAAGAAATTTATGCCGCCTTCCAGCGCGCGTTTAATGATGGGACGGCTGCTCTCTTCCGGCAGTGTCCATGCGTGATTACCGCGATCTGGCTCGCCAAAGGTCATACAGCCGAGGCAAAGTCGGGAAACGCGAAGGTCGGTTTTTCCTAAGGGGTTGTATTGCATGCTGCCACTCCTGCTATACTCGTCATACTTCAAGTTGCATGTGCTGCGGCTGCATTCGTTCACCCCAGTCACTTACTTATGTAAGCTCCTGGGGCTTCACTCGTTTGCCGCCTTCCTGCAACTCGAATTATTTAGAGTCTATGAATAATTTCTTAAGCATAGCAGGAGTGGAGTAGGGATTATGCCAGCCAGACCTTGATTTTGGCTTCCATACCGGCGGCATCGAGGCCGAGTTCGGCGCGCATTTCTTCCTGAGTTCCTTGCGGAATAAAGAAATCCGGCAGGCCAATGTTCAGCACGGGTACTGGTTTACGATGGGCCATTAGCACTTCGTTCACGCCGCTGCCTGCACCACCCATAATGGCGTTTTCTTCAACGGTAACCAGCGCCTCATGGCTGGCGGCCATTTCCAGAATTAACGCTTCATCAAGCGGCTTCACAAAACGCATATCGACCAGCGTAGCGTTCAGCGATTCGGCGACTTTCGCCGCTTCTGGCATCAGCGTACCAAAGTTAAGGATCGCCAGTTTCTCGCCACGACGCTTCACAATGCCTTTGCCAATTGGCAGTTTTTCCAGTGGCGTCAGCTCCACGCCGACCGCGTTGCCGCGCGGGTAGCGCACCGCTGACGGGCCATCGTTATAGTGATAGCCGGTATAGAGCATCTGGCGACATTCGTTTTCATCGCTCGGGGTCATAATGACCATTTCCGGAATGCAGCGCAGGTAAGAGAGATCAAAAGCACCCTGATGGGTTTGACCGTCAGCACCAACAATGCCCGCACGGTCGATGGCGAAAAGGACCGGAAGCTTTTGAATTGCCACGTCATGCAGCACCTGATCATAGGCGCGTTGCAGGAAGGTGGAGTAGATCGCGACAATGGGTTTGTATCCACCAATCGCCAGACCCGCAGCAAAGGTCACCGCGTGTTGCTCGGCAATCGCCACGTCGAAGTAGCGATCCGGGAATTTACGTGAAAACTCGACCATGCCGGAGCCTTCACGCATCGCCGGAGTAATCGCCATCAGCTTGTTGTCTTTCGCTGCCGTTTCGCACAGCCAGTCGCCAAATATTTTTGAATAGCTCGGCAGGCCGCCGCTACTTTTCGGCAAACAACCGCTGGAGGGATCAAATTTAGGCACGGCGTGGAAAGTGATTGGGTCTTTCTCTGCCGGTTCATAACCACGACCTTTTTTGGTCATGATATGCAGGAACTGCGGGCCTTTCAGGTCGCGCATGTTCTTAAGTGTGGTGATAAGCCCCAGCACATCGTGACCGTCAACCGGGCCGATGTAGTTAAAGCCCAGCTCTTCAAACAATGTGCCAGGCACTACCATGCCTTTAATATGTTCTTCGGTACGTTTGAGTAGCTCTTTAATTGGCGGCACGCCAGAGAAAACTTTTTTCCCGCCTTCGCGCAGCGAAGAGTAAAGCTTACCGGAAAGCAGCTGCGCCAGATGGTTGTTGAGCGCGCCAACATTTTCGGAAATCGACATTTCATTGTCGTTGAGGACCACCAGCATATCAGGACGGATATCGCCCGCGTGATTCATCGCTTCAAACGCCATGCCAGCGGTAATCGCGCCATCGCCAATTACACAGACGGTGCGGCGATTTTTGCCTTCTTTCTCGGCAGCAACCGCAATACCAATTCCGGCACTGATGGAGGTTGATGAATGCCCGACGCTTAAAACGTCATATTCGCTTTCGCCGCGCCACGGGAACGGGTGCAGGCCGCCTTTCTGACGGATGGTGCCGATTTTGTCGCGGCGTCCGGTCAAAATTTTATGCGGATAAGCCTGATGCCCCACATCCCAAATCAATTGGTCAAACGGGGTGTTGTAGACATAGTGCAGCGCCACGGTCAGTTCGACCGTGCCCAGCCCGGAGGCGAAGTGCCCGCTGGAACGGCTCACGCTGTCGAGTAAATAGCGGCGCAGTTCGTCGCAGAGTTTCGGTAAACTCTCTTTTGGCAACAGTCGTAACTCCTGGGTGGAGTCGACCAGTGCCAGGGTCGGGTATTTGGCAATATCAAAACTCATCAGGGGCCTATTAATACTTATTGTTTATTTATTACGCTGGATGATGTAGTCCGCTAGCGCTTCCAGTGCCGAGGTATCGAGTGACTGTTCAGCCAGTTGTTTCAGCGACTGACGGGCATCGTCGATCAGATCCCGGGCTTTCTTCCGGGCTTGCTCAAGACCCAGAAGTGCAGGGTAGGTACTTTTACCAAGTTGCTGGTCGGCACCCTGGCGTTTTCCCAACGTTGCAGTATCTCCCACCACATCCAGGATGTCATCCTGAACCTGGAAGGCAAGGCCGATGCTCTCTGCGTACTTGTCGAGTACTGGCAGAGCACGACGTCCTTTATCTCCGGCGCTTAATGCACCAAGGCGAACGGCGGCGCGAATCAATGCGCCGGTTTTATGACGATGAATACGCTCGAGTGCATCCAGAGGTACGTGTTTGCCTTCCGCATCTAAATCTAATGCCTGACCACCGCACATTCCGGCAATACCGCTGGCGCTCGCCAGTTCAGAAATCATCGAAATCCTGTCGCGGTCCGACACTTCCGGCATATCGGCATCGCTTAAAATCGAGAACGCCAGCGTTTGTAAAGCGTCGCCAGCGAGAATCGCGTTCGCTTCGCCAAACTTCACATGACAGGTCGGCAAGCCGCGACGCAGATCGTCATCATCCATTGCCGGTAAATCATCATGAATTAATGAGTAAGCGTGGATACACTCTACGGCGGCGGCGGGTGCGTCCAGAGTATTCAGACTTACGCCGAGCATTTGACCGGTGGCATAAACCAGGAAAGGTCGCAGGCGCTTACCACCTAATAATGCGCCATACTGCATGGTTTCTACCACGGGAGTGTTCTGAAAGGGCAGTGGGGCGATAAAACGGCTCAGCGCCTGGTTGGCCTGCTTAACGCAGGCTTCGAGTTGCTGCGGAAAGTCCATTACTCATTGTCCGGTGTAAAAGGGGTTAGAGAGGCGTCTTCATTGTCAGACAGCAGAATTTGTACGCGTTGTTCGGCTTGTTGTAATTTGGCCTGCCCCTGACGTGCCAGCTGCACGCCGCGTTCGAACTCGTTCAGCGCCTCTTCCAGCGGCAGGTCGCCACTTTCCAGGCGGGTTACAATCTGTTCCAGCTCGCTCAGCGCCTTTTCAAAGCTGGCGGGCGCCTCATTTTTCTTCGGCATAATGAATGTCTGACTCTCAATATTTTTCGCCCCGTCATGGTAACGGACTCAGGGCAAATAGCAAATAACGCGCAATGGTAAGGTGATGTGCGCAGCAAAGCGATGTTAGTGGTATACTTCCGCGCCTGGATGCAGCCGCAGGTGTGGGCTGCTGTATTTTTCCCTATACAAGTCGCTTAAGACTTGCCAACGAACCATTGCCGCCATGAAGTTTATCATTAAATTGTTCCCGGAAATCACCATCAAAAGCCAATCTGTGCGCTTGCGCTTTATAAAAATCCTTACCGGGAACATTCGTAACGTTTTAAAGCACTATGATGAGACGCTCGCTGTCGTCCGCCACTGGGATAACATCGAAGTTCGCGCAAAAGATGAAAACCAGCGTCTGGCTATTCGCGACGCCCTGACCCGTATTCCGGGTATCCACCATATTCTCGAAGTTGAAGACGTGCCGTTTACCGACATGCACGATATTTTCGAGAAAGCGTTGGTTCAGTATCGCGATCAGTTGGAAGGCAAAACCTTCTGCGTGCGCGTGAAGCGCCGCGGTAAGCATGATTTTAGTTCGATTGATGTGGAACGTTACGTCGGCGGCGGTTTAAATCAGCATATTGAATCCGCGCGCGTGAAGCTGACCAATCCGGAAGTGACTGTCCATCTGGAAGTGGAAGACGATCGTCTCCTGCTGATCAAAGGTCGCTACGAAGGTATTGGTGGTTTCCCGATCGGCACCCAGGAAGATGTACTGTCGCTCATTTCCGGCGGTTTCGACTCCGGTGTATCCAGCTATATGTTGATGCGTCGCGGCTGCCGTGTGCATTACTGCTTCTTTAACCTCGGCGGCGCGGCGCATGAAATCGGCGTTCGCCAGGTGGCGCATTATCTGTGGAACCGCTTTGGCAGCTCCCACCGCGTGCGTTTTGTCGCCATTAATTTCGAACCGGTCGTCGGGGAAATTCTCGAGAAAATCGACGACGGTCAGATGGGCGTTATCCTCAAACGTATGATGGTGCGTGCCGCGTCTAAGGTGGCTGAACGTTACGGCGTACAGGCGCTAGTCACCGGCGAAGCACTGGGTCAGGTTTCCAGCCAGACGCTGACCAACCTGCGCCTGATTGATAACGTCTCCGATACGCTGATCCTGCGTCCGCTGATCTCTTACGACAAAGAGCACATCATCAACCTGGCCCACCAGATTGGCACCGAAGATTTTGCCCGTACGATGCCGGAATATTGCGGCGTGATCTCCAAAAGCCCGACGGTGAAAGCGGTTAAATCGAAGATTGAAGCGGAAGAAGAGAAGTTCGACTTCAGCATTCTCGATAAAGTGGTTGAGGAAGCGAATAACGTCGATATCCGCGAAATCGCCCAGCAGACCGAGCAGGAAGTGGTGGAAGTGGAAACCGTCAATGGCTTCGGTCCGAACGACGTGATCCTCGATATCCGTTCTGTCGATGAACAGGAAGATAAGCCGCTGAAAGTTGAAGGGATTGATGTGGTTTCTCTGCCGTTCTATAAACTGAGCACCAAATTTGGCGATCTCGACCAGAACAAAACCTGGCTGCTGTGGTGTGAGCGCGGGGTAATGAGCCGCTTGCAGGCGCTCTATCTGCGCGAGCAGGGCTTTAAGAATGTGAAGGTATATCGCCCGTAATTTGTGGTTTTTACGTCGCATCTGGTCAGATGCGACGTTTGCCGCATCCGACACTACTCGTAATAATTATAAATCCCTGCCGCCATCACCAGTTGTGATGCCACTTCATGGGCTTTTTCACGTCCAACCAGCAGGTCGATAATTTTCAGACCAAAGTCGATAGCTGTACCCGGCCCCTGGCTGGTCAGCAATTTTACCCGTGCATCCCAGACGACGCGCTTGTCCTGCCATTGTTCGGCGGGAATTTTATCTTTCAGCGTCGGGAAGCCGGTCATATTGCCAATCGGGAAGATATCGTGCGGCACCAGCACGGTGGCTGGCGCGGCGCAAATAGCCGCGACGATACGCCCGGAACGGTGGAACTGTTTAACGGTTTCAACCAGCAGAGTGCTATCGCGAAAACATTCCGCGCCTTTAATGCCACCAGGCAGCACGATCACGTCATATTCGCCATCGGCAACTTCGACCAGCGGCGCATCCGCCAGCAGCTTAACGCCGCGCGAGCAGGTAATCGCCAGGTTGCCATCGCTGGCGACGCTGGCAGTGGTGACTTTGATCCCGCCGCGAACCAGTAGATCGATAGTGGTGACGGCTTCAGTCTCTTCACTACCAGGGGCGAGGCAAACCAGTGCCGATGCGCTCATATTCACTCTCCTTTCTTTTTACCATTTCAAACAGGCGGGTGTTTTCCGGTACGGCAATCCCATGCGCGCGGGCGCGACGTAAGAGAAAACCATTGATATAGTCGATTTCAGTGTGGCGCAGCGCGTGGATATCCTGCAACATCGACGAGATATTTTCCGCTGTGGCATCAATCACCTGCATCACGTAATCACGCAAATCTTCTGCTGAAGTATGATGCCCTTCGCGTTCAATCACTGCCGCGACTTCTTCGCATATCTGCATAATTTCTTGCGGATGATGACGTAATTCACCGTTCGGGCAATTCCAGATGGCGGTTAGTGGATTAATCACACAGTTGACTGCCAGCTTGCGCCACAGCTCGGCGCGAATATTGTTATGCCAGGCAACGTCAGGTAATACGGTTTGTAAAATATCCGCCAGATAACTGTAATCGCCGTCCTGTTGCCGTGCCGGACCAATATGCGTGATACCGTTTGCCACATGAATAATGACATTTCCGTCGCGGCGCGCCGCATGGGTGGTCGTGCCCATCAGTAACGGCTGCTCAATGCTTTGCAACTCTTCGATGGTACCCATGCCGTTGTGAATTAACAGTATTGGCGTGGTTACAGGCAGTGTGGACGCGAGGCTTTTGACGGCATCGGAAACCTGCCATGCTTTCAGCGTCACCAGTAACAGATCGCTGGTGGCCAGAAAATCGGGATCGTTAGCGGTCAGAGACTCGTTAAATATCGAACCGTCAGTCTCAACCAGATTCACGCTACAATAAGGTTGCGGTACGCGCAGCCAGCCCTGAACTTCGTGACCCTGTTTGCAAAGTGCTGTAAGCCATAATTGCCCTAAGGCACCGCATCCCAATACGGTAATTTTCATTGTTCCTCCTCACCCGCAACCACTCCGGGTGTTCAATAAGGCTATCCCTTAATTGTGCATGCTGTTGCGACTATGCACAATTAAGGGATACGTCCTGGTGCAGGACTGTCGGTTATTTAACTTTGCAGGTATTATGCTTCGCATCAAAAATGAAGGGAGAGGAAAAGATGCCATCTTTCGATATTGTTTCTGAAGTCGATCTTCAGGAAGCGCGTAACGCGGTCGATAACGCGAGCCGCGAAGTGGAGTCCCGTTTTGACTTCCGTAACGTTGAAGCCTCATTCGAGCTGAACGACGCCAGCAAAACCATCAAAGTGTTGAGCGAGTCCGATTTCCAGGTCAATCAGTTGCTGGATATTCTGCGTGCCAAGCTGCTGAAGCGCGGCATTGAAGGCAGTTCGCTGGATGTACCGGAAAATATCGTTCATAGCGGTAAAACCTGGTTTGTGGAAGCGAAACTGAAGCAGGGTATTGAGAGCGCGACCCAGAAGAAAATCGTCAAGATGATCAAAGACAGCAAACTGAAAGTGCAGGCGCAAATTCAGGGCGATGAGATCCGCGTAACGGGTAAATCTCGTGATGATTTGCAGGCTGTCATGGCGATGGTACGCGGTGGCGATCTCGGTCAGCCGTTCCAGTTCAAAAACTTCCGCGATTAATCGCGACAACATGCGCTTTGTTCATGTCAGATGCGGCATGAACGCCTGATTCGGCCTACAAAGGTTTGTAACTCAGAAGCTTTGTAGGCCTGATAAGCGTAGCGCAGCAGGCAATTCGCCTCGTTTTTTATGCCTGACGAATTGCCTGTTCAACCTCAAAGCGATTCGTCACTTTGCTGTCGATTTTCACATAAGCTGAATGTTCTTCTTCTGCAATCAACACTTCTTTGACGCCTGCGGTTTCCAGTAAACGCACTTTTAACGCCTCGTTTGCGGCAATGTCCGCCGGGATTTCAATGCGCAAACTGCTGACATACGGCGGTTCTTTCATGGTACTGGCGACTGCCAGCCACACTGCTGCCAGCATTGCGCCAGCGAGAAATACGCCCTGACCGTCAAACATGCCGTCAATCCAGCCGCCCAGCGCACCGCCAATCGCCACGCCAAGAAACTGGCTGGTGGAGTAAACACCCATCGCCGTACCTTTGTAACCAGCTGGCGACTCTTTACTGATAAGCGAAGGCAGAAGGGCTTCCATCAAATTAAACGCCACAAAGAAAAGCTGCACGCCGACCACCAGTTGCCAGAACTGCGTTTGTGCGTTCCACAACACGATTTCCGCAACCACGATCAACCCGACGCAAAAGACAAAGACTTGCTTCATTTTGCGCTTAACTTCAGCGTAGATAATGAAAGGCACGACAGAGCCAAAGGCGATTAACATCGTTGCCAGATAGACCTTCCAGTGTTCAGCCGCCGGGAAACCCGCATCAGCCAGTTGCCCTGGCAGGGCAACAAACGTCGACATCAGCAGCATGTGCAGACACATAATGCCAAGGTTGAGTTTCAGCAGCCGCGGTTCTGCCAGCACTTTGCTGAAACTGCCTTTCACCATCCCGGATTCACGGTTGAGTATGTGCGTGCTGCTGTTAGGTACAACCCAAATGGTCAACGCAATGCCGATCGTTGCCAGAATAGCGATCATCCAGAACAGCGCGTGCAGCCCAAGTTTGTGAGTAGTGATCGGGCCAAGCACCATCGCAATGGCGAAGGTAATGCCGAAGCTCACGCCAATAAACGCCATCGCTTTGGTGCGGTTTTGTTCGCGAGTGAGATCGGAAAGCAACGCCATAACGGCTGCGGCTATGGCGCCGGAGCCTTGTAACGCACGACCCAGAATAATTCCCCAGATGGAGTCAGAGAGCGCAGCAATAACGCTACCGGCAGCAAACACTGTCAGTCCGCCGACAATTAATGGTTTGCGACCAATGCGGTCGGAAAGCAGGCCAAACGGAATCTGAAAAACGGCCTGGGTCAGACCATAAATACCAATGGCAATACCGATTAACGCTTCGCTGGCCCCTTGCAGTGCCATACCGTACGTAGTCAGAACTGGCAGTACCATAAACATGCCCAGCATGCGCAATGAAAATACGGTCCCTAAACCCCAGGTCGCGCGCCGCTCACCTGGCGTCATTTTATAATCGTTCATTACCACCTCTTAAAAAATTGCCCACATAGTGTAGTGCGGAGCGCATGTTGGGTAAACAGAGTGTTAATCAGTAAATATTACATAAGAGAGTGGTTTTTACGTCAGGTATGAGCTTCTTTCGTATTCTTGCCATTAATACTTTGTGCGTTAAATATAACAAATGAAAAGCTCACATGATTTTATCCTCCAGGCAATGACATTATTTTTGGCTTTATTGAGTGGCATGTAACTTTTTATCAAAGGATGATGTTATTTTAACTCAATAAATAGAGGTGTAGGAGGCACTGATTATGCTGTTTCAGCTTAAATGCTTGCTTATTACCTGGGCCGTTATGGCAGTGTATTTATTCATGAAATGGATGTTTGGTGGTTAGGTATAATAAGGGGTTATATATGTGGTCTGGTAAAGTTATTTTATTATCATTTGGTTTGTCTCTGGCTTCTTTTTGTCATGCTTCAACGGATGTTAATCAACTGTATGAACGTATTGTCAATAAAGATCGGATGGCGTTAAAAGAACTGCAAAAATTAGCTGACTCCAATAACACGCAGGCGCTAGTGCTACTGGGATTTATTTATGAACACGGAGTGACAGTATCTGTTGACATCCCAAAGGCGATTCAGTGGTATGAGAAAGCCTGTAACCAGGGGGGAGAATACGGTTGCTATAATGCACGTTATTTCTTTCAATATGGTAAAGGCGTAACCCTGGACGTGACACGAGCACAGATGTATGCCAGTAAGTCGAAAACTGACGATCTTAATATTCCTCCTGATTTGATGAATAAAATAATCAATCAGGCCTATGAATTGAAATCCGGGGCCGAGACAGACAAAACGAAACGGGCGAGTTTAATTGAATTTGTCAGTCGTTATGTCGGTCAGGCACCCGAGAATGATTTGCTTTTTTGGGGGCGAATTGGTTTCAGTAAACCGGAAATTTTGCGTCTGGCGACTCTATGGGCGCAGGAAGACGACCCAAAAATGGATTATATTGTCGGAAATCTTTATCTCGATGATTTTTCACCTTCTGATGATAGACGTTCTTTAGACACCAAAAAGAAAGCACTGCAATGGTTTCGCACTGCGGCAGAAAAAGGTTATCCGATGGCGCAGTATACCATGGGCGATGCCTACGAAAATGGCAGTGCTGGTTTAAAGATTAATGCTGTCGAAGCCAAAAAATGGTACGAATTATCTGCAAATAAGAATGACGAAAAAGCATTAGTAGCCCTGGGGAATATATACTATTCTGGGTTGACCGGCGAAGTTGATTATTCTAAAGCGAGCGTGCTTTTTAACAAGGCTGAACAGCAAGGGGCAAAAAAAGCCGCATTGTGGTTAAGTTGGATGTATTACAACGGATTAGGTGAAAGGCTTGATTGTGATAAGGCCTGGGATTATTACGAAAAAGGTGCGGGGAAATATTCATTGAAATTCAGTAAGGATGAATATTTAAACCGTTGTAATCAAGATCAGAAAATCCGAGAAACACAGGGTGATATTTTACCTTATCTCACGTTAAAACATTACGGGACCTATGGTTTTAACGCAAATGAAAAACCAAAAATATGCGATGTCAGTATTAAAATTAATGCTGATAAAATCAGTGGTATAACTAATTTGCGGTTGACGCTTGAGCTAAAGGGAAGTGAAGGTATCAGTGAAGAATATACCATTGTCGTACCGCCTTTTAGTCTAAATACACTTGGCGTGGATATGTATAATAACTCCACTCATATAAGACAGACCTATATAGATATCCCAGTTTATAATCGTAATTTATGCGATTTTCATGATTTAACTTATTCTGTTAAATCTGCGACGACGATACTGAATGGGAAACAACGCGACTTGTTAAAAGAAGAGCATGTTCAGGTGCAAGATAAATAAGGGATATTTTATGTTGCCTAAAAGAATATTATTTTCTTTAATGCTGATAGTTCCACCAGGCGTGGTGGCAAGCGAGAAAGCGCATGAATTGTATGACAGCATATACAGTAAAAAGCCAGCCCCCGATGTTATAAGTACACTGCATAAAATGGCTGAGTCGGGGGATGTCGACGCGCAAAGCCTGTTAGGCTGGGAATATCATCAGCCCCGCTACGATACGAAACCCAACGTTCAGGAAGCCATTAAATGGTTCGAGTTAGCCGCTAAACAAGGTGACAGAGAAGCTCCGTTAGCGCTGGGGGATATCTACTACGACGGTGAGCAGGTGCGGGTGGATTATGCCAAAGCGTATGCGTTATTTAATCAGGCCGCGCAACACGGTATAAATTTAGCATGGTCCAGATTGGGCATGATGTACGCCAATGGTCAGTATGTTGAGGTAGATTGTAAGAAAGCGAAGGAATATCTTGATAAGGGTGTCCACATTTATGGTGGCCCGCAGAACTTTCTTGCCGCCTGTCGAAAAGACATGATTGACAGAAAAACGGTTGATGATATGTTGCCAGCCATCACAATTACCCATTCTGGAATGCGGGATAATTTTTTAGATGAGAGCTTTTCCTGTATGGACAGCCTCTTTGCCGAAACCAATAAATTAGGCGAAGTGGCCAATCTTCGTGTTACGTACAACATTAAGAGTCCGTCTGGTAAAGAAATTATCCAAACGGTTGGTTTCAAGCCTTTCGGCTTAAACCGGCTGAATATTAACTTTACTGATTACATAATCGGTTCGTTTAGCAGCAATTCATTGCTCCTTCTTTATAGATCCGATTTTGAGTCGAAAATGTGTTCACAGGTGAAGACTCGCATTATTGCCGCAACGGCAACGATAAAGGGTAAAGAAGTGGATCTGCTAAAAGTGGGGGCAATAAAAAACCCGCCAGAGTAAGCGGGTTTTTTGATGACGATAAGATTTACCAAACAGACGCCAGCAGCGTATGCGAGTCCGGCACCATAAAATCAATGGACATCATCACCGAGAGGGCTGTGATGGCGATGATAGAGAAGCCGAACAGCTTACGCGCCCAGATTCTGTCATCAGCGACTTTATAACCGCGCAGGGCCATGCCTAACCACCAGACGCTAACCGCTGCGGCGACCACCAGATATTTATACCCAGCGTAACCGCCAAGAGAGAGCATCAGCGTGGCAACGGCAAAGGCGATGATATACAGCGTGATGTGATTCTTCGCTACCGAAATGCCTTTTACCACCGGCAGTACCGGAATGTTCGCCGCCTGATAATCCTTAAAGCGGAAAATGGCGATGGCATAGGAGTGAGGCATCTGCCATAGGCTGAAGATAGCCAGCAGGATCGCTGCGCCGCTATCGAACTCGCCGGTTACCGCACAGTAGCCAATCACCGGCGGCGCAGCGCCGGAGAGCGAACCAATCAACGTGCCGTAGACTGAGTGGCGTTTCATGTACAGGCTATAAACGCCGACATAAACCACGAAGCCCATCACCCCCAGCCAGCAGGCCAGCGGATTCGCGCCAAACCACAGCAGCATAAAGCCAGCAATACCCAGCAAGGTGGCGTACACCAGCGAGACAGCAGGAGAGATCAGGCCTTTAACCAGCACCCGATTCTTCGTCCTTTCCATCTTTCTGTCGATATCCCTGTCGATGTAGTTGTTAAACACACAACCCGACGCCACAACCAGTGACACCCCAACCAGCGTGTAGATAAACAGGGGATAATCAATGCTGCCCTTTGAGGCCAACAGGAATCCCCCAATCACCGAGATCAGGTTGCCAAAGATGATGCCTGGTTTCGTTACTTGCAGGTATTGCTTAAACATCATAACCGCCGCTCTTAGTGCATCATCATGTTGTAGTTGAGGTTCCACATAATCCAGATGGAGCCTACAACCAGGATAGCGATGATTAGCACGGTGAAGACAAACGCCGTCATGTTCCAGCCTTCATCTGATTTGGTATTCATGTGCAGGAAGCACACCAGATGCACCAGAACCTGTACCACTGCCATTGCCAGGATTGTTCCCAGAATTACGGCCGGAGAGGCAGCCCCTGTCATTACCATCCAGAACGGAATCACCGTCAGGATTACCGACAGGATAAAGCCTGTCATGTAGGTTTTTACGCTGCCATGGGATGCGCCGCTATGTTCGTTAGAATGACTCATTACATCGCCCCCATCAGATAAACAACAGTGAACACACAGATCCAAACCACATCCAGGAAGTGCCAGAACAAGCTCAGGCACATGATGCGGGTACGGTTAGTGCTGGTCAGGCCGCGACGGGCGATTTGCACCATCAGCACCGCCATCCAGATAAGACCGGAAGTGACGTGCAGACCGTGGGTACCAACCAGCGCAAAGAACGCTGACAGGAAGCCGCTGCGATCCGGGCCCATGCCGTTAACAATCAGGTGATGGAATTCATAGAGTTCCATCCCGATAAATCCGGCACCAAACAACCAGGTCAACGCCAGCCAGGAGATAACCTGGCTTTTGTTGTTTTTGTACATGGCGATAGCCGCCATGCCGTAGGTGATGGAGCTGAACAACAGCAAGAAAGTTTCAACCAGAACGAACGGCAGTTCGAAAATGTCCTTACCTGTCGGGCCGCCTGCGGTGCCGTTCACAAGAACGGCATAGGTAGCAAACAAAATAGAGAACAGAATGCAGTCGCTCATCAGGTAGATCCAAAATCCGAAGATTTTGGTTCCGCCTGCATCGTGGTGCCCGTGTTCGTGCGCGTGGGCAGTCGCGTGCGTCAAAGTATCAGTTGCCATTTTTCAGCCCTGCCTTAGTAATCTCATCGAAATGCTGGTTTTCCAGTTTTTCGATTTCTGCCACCGGCACGTAGTAATCCACGTCCTCGTCGAAGCTTTTCACGATCCAGGTGATGATCATGCCTGCGAAGCCAACAATCGCCAGCCACCAGATATGCCAGATCATGGCGAAACCGAAGATGGTGGAGAAAGCCGCAATGACGATACCGGCGCCGCTGTTTTTCGGCATATGAATTTCTTCATAGTGGTCAGGCTTTTTGTACGCTTCGCCTTTCTCTTTCATTTCCCAGAATGCATCACGCTCGTGAACGTGCGGCACAATGGCAAAGTTATAGAACGGAGGCGGGGAAGAGGTTGCCCACTCCAGCGTACGGCCACCCCACGGGTCGCCAGTCAGGTCACGGTTCTGGTCGCGGTCACGAATAGAAACGTACATCTGAATAACGAGGCAGAGAATACCCAGCGCAATCAGTACTGCACCGCTGGCTGCAATCATCAGCATGGTGTGGAACTGCGGGTCAATCTGCTGGCTCAAACGACGAGTCATACCCATGAAGCCCAGCGCATACAGCGGCATAAAGGCAACGAAGAAGCCGATGATCCAGAACCAGAACGCGCGTTTACCCCAAGTTTCGTTCAGTTTGAAACCGAACGCTTTAGGCCACCAGTAGGTCATCCCTGCGAAGCAGCCGAAGACCACGCCGCCGATGATCACGTTATGGAAGTGCGCAATCAGGAACAGGCTGTTATGCAGAACGAAGTCCGCGCCCGGTACTGCCAGCAGCACACCAGTCATACCGCCCACCGAGAAGGTGACGATAAAGCCGATGGTCCACAGCATCGCAGAATGGAACACGATGCGGCCCTGATACATGGTGAACAGCCAGTTGAAGATCTTCACCCCGGTCGGGATGGCGATAATCATGGTGGTGATACCAAAGAAGGCGTTTACGTTCGCGCCCGCACCCATCGTAAAGAAGTGGTGCAGCCAGACGATGAACGACAGCACGGTGATACAGACGGTTGCCCATACCAGCGAGGTATAACCAAACAGGCGTTTACGCGAGAAGGTTGCCGCAATTTCGGAGAACACACCGAAAACAGGCAGGATCAGGATGTAAACTTCCGGATGGCCCCAGGCCCAAATCAGGTTGATGTACATCATCATGTTGCCACCCATATCGTTGGTAAAGAAATGGGTGCCCAGATAGCGATCCAGGGTCAACAACGCGACGGTAACCGTCAGAATTGGGAAGGAAGCAATAATCAGAATGTTTGCGCACAGTGATGCCCAGGTAAATACCGGCATCTTGAACATGGTCATGCCCGGTGCACGCATCTTCAGAATGGTAACGAAGAAGTTGATACCGGTTAGCGTCGTACCTATACCGGATAGCTGGAGACTCCATATCCAGTAATCGACACCGACTCCCGGACTGTACTCTATTCCCGATAGTGGTGGATAGGCCAGCCAGCCGGTCTGCGCAAATTCGCCCACGCCGAGAGAAACGTTAACCAGAATCACACCAACAACGGTAAACCAGAAGCTTAAGTTGTTGAGGAACGGGAACGCAACGTCACGCGCGCCGATCTGCAGCGGAACCACCAGGTTCATCAGACCGATAACGAAAGGCATCGCCACGAAGAAGATCATAATCACGCCGTGCGCGGTGAAGATCTGATCGTAGTGGTGAGGTGGCAGGAAGCCCGCTTCACCCGCCGAGGCAAGGGCCTGTTGGCTACGCATCATAATGGCGTCAGCAAAACCACGCAGCAACATCACAATCGCCACGATGATATACATGATACCGAGGCGTTTATGGTCGACGGAGGTCAGCCACTCTTTCCACAGGTAGGTCCACTTACCGAAGTAAGTGATCAGGCCAACGAGCGCCAGACCTCCCAAAATAATGCCAGCGATCGTAACCATGACGATAGGTTCATGGTACGGGACTGCATCAAGTGATAATTTTCCGAACATCTTTATTCTTCCTCAACCCCTTTAATGGGCGGATTCCGCGTGGCTCATGTCCATGCCTTCCATACCTTCGTGTGCGCTGTGCTCACCTTCTGGCTGGGTCATGTCCATGCTCTTACCGTGAGCCATAAACTTATTAATCACATCGGCAAACAAGTCTGGTTTCACGTTGGAGAAATATTCCACCTGGTTGTATTCGCTAGGCGCGGCCAGTTTTTCGAACGCTGCCATGTCAGACATGCTGTTCGGCGACTGTTTCGCTTTTGCGACCCACTGGTCGAATTCGGCGCGATCCGGCGTTGCGATAGCTTTGAACTTCATGCCTGAGAAGCCCGGACCGCTGTAGCTGGCGGAGATACCGTCATAAGTACCGGGTTCGTTGGCGATCAGATGCAGGCGAGTCTGCATACCGGCCATGGCATAAATCTGGCTACCCAGACGCGGAATGAAGAAGGAGTTCATCACGGAGTTGGAGGTCACTTTGAAGTACACCGGAGTGTTCGCCGGGAAAGCGATTTCATTCACGGTAGCAATTCCCTGTTCCGGGTAGATGAAGAACCATTTCCAGTCCATGGAAACCACTTCGATGGTAATGGGCTTCTCGTCATGTGCCAGCGGCTTGCTAGGCTCAAGAGCGTGAGTAGTTTTCCAGGTCAGTACCGCAAGGAAGATGATGATTAAGATAGGTACCGTCCAGACCACAGCTTCCACTTTATTGGAGTGTGACCAGTTCGGGCTGTACTTAGCATCTTTATTGCTCGCACGGTACTTCCAGGCGAAACCAACAGCCATCAAGATTGCGGGAATAACGACAATCAACATCAGGCCAAATGCCGTCAGTATCAGTGAACGTTGCTCCAGACCAATCTGTCCTTTGGGATCTAACAGCGCAGAATTACAACCACTGAGCAATACAGTGCCTGCAAATAATGACAACCATCCCAAACTTTTATTGTATTTCCTGAGTCTCATTTAACGACCTCAATTCCACGGGATCTGGTGGCGTTTAAAGTGTGTGGGCATTTTACGGGAAGGTTACATTACTGTAAACATGATTAAATTCCTGTTACTTGGATTTGGCTGTCAGGTCACATATGTTGCAAAACATATCAAGTTGGTTTTAAGAAGCTGTTGCAAAAGGGCGTTATAACGAAAGGGGCGCGCGGAAGGGGGGTGGCAGGGCAATTGGTATAACCAATCTCAAAATAAAACAATTATTTAACAAATAATTATCATTGAGGTGACAACTCAGGCGAGGGGAAATAAAGTGTCATTAGCTGAATCGTGTAAGAAAAATAGAATCTATAAATGCCGTCAATAATTTTAGAAATCTAAGCCGCACAAAAGAACAAATATTATTAAGCAATGCTGATGTTTATTTAGCCGTAATAATTACGCCGGGTGATTACTACAGCTAAATAATATTCACAGATTACGTCAGATGTGTTTTTCGTAGTGCCAGATAATCCAGCAAACCACCAAGCACGACTCCGCCCAGGGCGACTAAAACGCCGACTTCCAGCAGAGCAGGCAGGAAAGAGAAGTGGGTCAAATCCAGCGCGTCCATCGTCAATAGCAGTAACCATACGGCTAACAGACTGACGCCCGTTGCCAGCGTCGACATGGCAAAGGCATAACCTGCCGGATACCCGGTACGAGGGATAAAGTCGTTATTGACCCATGTGTACTCCAGCGTGCGACGGCAAACCAGCAGCAAAATAAGTCCAGGTACGGCGGCGGCAACAGAGAACAGATAGAACGTCGGCCAGCCGTGAGCTTCAACAAACCAACCTGCTACTGGCCCTACATAAACCCGTCCTACAGCAGAAAGCGCCGAGAGCAGGGCGAACTGGGTAGCGGAAAATGACTTATTACACAGGGTCATTAATAGCGCCACAAATGCTGATGTTCCCATCCCGCCACACAGATTTTCGAAAAAGACAGCCGCGCCCATGCTGTAGAGATGCTTATCAGTCACGGAAAGTAGCCAGTAACCGGCGTTGGACGCTCCTTGTAAAAGGCCGAAAATCATGAGCGCACGGAACAATGACAGGCGCTGCATCAAAATTCCGCCGAACAATGCGCCGATGATGGTCGCCAGTAGACCGAGCGTTTTGTTAACTACACCCACTTCGCCGGCATCAAATCCGACGCCGCGAATCAAAAACGTGGTTGTCAGGCTCATGGCGAAAGCATCGCCCAGTTTGTACAGTACGATTAAAAGCAGAATCAGCCATGCGTTATTGCGGCCAAAGAAATCACGCAATGGTGCTACAACGGCCCGTTCCAGCGTTTTGGGTACAGGAATGGTGTCGGTTGGTTCTGGTGCAAGCAGTGTCGCGATAATACAGGGGATCAACAGCGCTGCCATCAACCAGTACATGCCTTGCCAGCCCAGCCATTTATCTGCCAGCCATAAAGCCAGGCCGCCGGATACCAGCATCCCCAGGCGATACCCCAGCACGCTGATTGCCGCACCTGCGCCGCGTTCTTCCGCTGGCAGCACATCCGTTTTCCAGGCATCAAAGACGATATCCTGGGAGGCGGAGCAAAAAGCGATCACCACCGCCAGAGCTGCCATCCAGCGTAATTGGGTGCCAGGTTCGAGAAAACCCATCGCCGCAATGGACAGTAACAATAGAGTTTGTGTCGCGAGCAGCCAACCGCGCCGACGTCCGAGGAACGGTGGGGTGTAGCGGTCCATCAGCGGGGACCAGAGAAATTTAAATACATAAGCCTGGCCTACCAGAGAGAAGAAACCGATGGTTTTAAGATCGATATTCTCAACGGTCATCCACGCCTGTAACGTGCCGGATGTCAGGGCGAGCGGTAGCCCAGAAGCAAAACCCAGGATCAGCAAAATGGCTGAACGCGGCTGTTGGAAAATACGTAAATATTGACTGGACATGGGCGTCTACAGGCCCGGCTTGCACCGGGCCAGAGGGCAGAAATTAACGCGCGTTCTGCTTGATGAATTCGTGAATGCTGGTGTCCTGAGACATGTCAGCAATGGTGTCGGTCAGCACACTGTTAACCGCATCGGCGATATTTTTGTTGGAAGCCTGAAAAGCGCCTTCAACGTTGTAGCTGGCACGATAGTTTTTGGTCATCTTGTTGCCATTCTGCGCGGTGGCGATGATGGCGATATCTGCTTTAGTGGCGATATTGTAACGCACGTTACCCTGGGACACGTCAGCATACAGTTGGCTAACGATGATTTGCAGATTAACCGGACCATTTGGGCCGACCATGTAACCACGCGCGGTCATTTGTTTTTCCAGCACTTCTTGCAGCAGGAAACGCAAATCGCGAGAGGCGGTCAGGGTGACAATCTGATTATCGCGGGTCACTTTCGCCAGCGCCTGATCGGTACGTTGATCGGCACCATTAATGCTAACGGTGACGCCCATCAGGCTTGGATCCTGCTGCGGCAGCGTCATCGTTGGGGAAACGTCAATCGTCGTTGGTGGAGTTGCGCATCCTGCAAGCATAAACAGAGCAACTAATGGGAAGAGGATTTTTTTGAACATGTTCTGGCTCTCAGAGACTGGTAAGCGTGTTTGGTAAAAAATTCTCGCCATCATAACATTGCCAACGACGAGGGGAAGTGGGTAAGGCATGTAAATTCATCGTGTTGACGAAATAATCACCGTGAGTAAAAGAATCACTCGTGCGCAGCCTGCGAATTAATCTTTAAATCAGTAAACTTCATACGGTTGACTGAAAAACTGGGACGAAAGCTAAATATTTGTTGCTAAGCTGTAATGGTAACGGTAAAAGCGGCTAGTATTTAAAGGGATGGGTGACATCTCAGCGTTGTCGGAGGAGATATTTCATGATGATACGTGAGCGGATAGAAGAAAAATTAAGGACGGCGTTCCAACCCGTATTCCTCGAAGTTGTGGATGAAAGCTATCGTCACAATGTCCCAGCCGGCTCTGAAAGCCATTTTAAAGTTGTGCTGGTCAGCGATCGTTTTACGGGTGAACGTTTTCTGAATCGTCATCGAATGATTTACAGTACTTTAGCGGAGGAACTCTCTACTACCGTTCATGCGCTGGCTCTGCATACTTACACTATTAAGGAATGGGAAGGGTTGCAGGATACCATTTTTGCCTCTCCTCCCTGTCGTGGAGCAGGAAGCATCGCGTAAAAACGCATTTGCAACCGTCAGCGCTTTTCCAGTATGTTGCTAAAGATTTTATGAAAAACGGCCTGCGGGCCGTTTTGTTTTGTCTGGATTTTGTGCTTTTTGCCCAGCATTCAGACGAAAATTCCCCGGGAATTGTGAAAAAATACGCGGTAGCGCGCAATAACCGTTCTCGACTCATAAAAGTGATGCCGCTATAATGCCGCGTCCTATTTGAATGCTTTCGGGATGATTCTGGTAACAGGGAATGTGATTGATTATAAGAACATCCCGGTACCGCGAAGCCAACAACCTGTGCTTGCGGGGTAAGAGTTGACCGAGCACTGTGATTTTTTGAGGTAACAAGATGCAAGTTTCAGTTGAAACCACTCAAGGCCTTGGCCGCCGTGTAACGATTACTATCGCTGCTGACAGCATCGAAACCGCTGTTAAAAGCGAGCTGGTCAACGTTGCGAAAAAAGTACGTATTGACGGCTTCCGTAAAGGCAAAGTGCCAATGAATATCGTTGCTCAGCGTTATGGCGCGTCTGTACGCCAGGACGTTCTGGGCGACCTGATGAGCCGTAACTTCATTGACGCCATCATTAAAGAAAAAATCAATCCGGCTGGCGCACCGACCTATGTTCCGGGCGAATACAAGCTGGGTGAAGACTTCACCTACTCTGTAGAGTTTGAAGTGTATCCGGAAGTTGAACTGCAGGGCCTGGAAGCGATCGAAGTTGAAAAACCGATCGTGGAAGTGACCGACGCTGACGTTGACGGCATGCTGGATACTCTGCGTAAACAGCAGGCTACCTGGAAAGAAAAAGACGGCGCTGTTGAAGCAGAAGACCGCGTAACCATCGACTTCATCGGTTCAGTTGACGGCGAAGAGTTCGAAGGCGGTAAAGCGTCTGATTTCGTACTGGCGATGGGCCAGGGTCGCATGATCCCGGGCTTTGAAGACGGTATCAAAGGCCACAAAGCTGGTGAAGAGTTCACCATCGACGTGACCTTCCCGGAAGAATACCACGCAGAAAACCTGAAGGGTAAAGCAGCGAAATTCGCTATCAACCTGAAGAAAGTTGAAGAGCGTGAACTGCCGGAACTGACTGCAGAATTCATCAAACGTTTCGGCGTTGAAGATGGTTCTGTAGAAGGTCTGCGCGCTGAAGTGCGTAAAAACATGGAGCGCGAGCTGAAGAGCGCCATCCGTAACCGCGTTAAGTCTCAGGCGATCGAAGGTCTGGTAAAAGCTAACGACATCGACGTACCGGCTGCGCTGATCGACAGCGAAATCGACGTTCTGCGTCGTCAGGCTGCACAGCGTTTCGGTGGCAACGAGAAACAAGCGCTGGAACTGCCGCGTGAACTGTTCGAAGAACAGGCTAAACGCCGCGTAGTTGTTGGCCTGCTGCTGGGCGAAGTTATCCGCACCAACGAGCTGAAAGCTGACGAAGAGCGTGTGAAAGGTCTGATCGAAGAGATGGCTTCTGCGTACGAAGATCCGAAAGAAGTTATCGAGTTCTACAGCAAAAACAAAGAACTGATGGACAACATGCGCAATGTTGCTCTGGAAGAACAGGCTGTAGAAGCTGTACTGGCGAAAGCGAAAGTGACTGAAAAAGAAACCACTTTCAATGAGCTGATGAACCAGCAGGCGTAATTTACGCAGCATAACGCGCTAAATTCGCACAAAGGCCCGTCACCGCCAGGTGGTGGGCTTTTTTTTGTCATGAATTTTGCATGGAACCGTGCGAAAACGCTCTTTCGGTGTTAGCGTAACAACAAAAGATTGTTATGCTTGAAATATGGTGATGCCGTACCCATAACACAGGGACTAGCTGATAATCCGTCCATAAGGTTACAATCGGTACAGCAGGTTTTTTCAATTTTATCCAGGAGACGGAAATGTCATACAGCGGCGAACGAGATAACTTTGCACCCCATATGGCGCTGGTGCCGATGGTCATTGAACAGACCTCACGCGGTGAGCGCTCTTTTGATATCTATTCTCGTCTACTTAAGGAACGCGTCATTTTTCTGACTGGCCAGGTTGAAGACCACATGGCTAACCTGATTGTGGCGCAGATGCTGTTCCTGGAAGCGGAAAACCCAGAAAAAGATATCTATCTGTACATTAACTCCCCAGGCGGAGTGATCACTGCCGGGATGTCTATCTATGACACCATGCAGTTTATCAAGCCTGATGTCAGCACCATCTGTATGGGCCAGGCGGCCTCGATGGGCGCATTCCTGCTGACCGCAGGGGCAAAAGGTAAACGTTTCTGCCTGCCGAACTCGCGCGTGATGATTCACCAGCCGCTGGGCGGCTATCAGGGCCAGGCGACCGATATCGAAATTCATGCCCGTGAAATTTTGAAAGTTAAAGGGCGCATGAATGAACTTATGGCGCTCCATACGGGTCAATCATTAGAACAGATTGAACGAGATACCGAGCGCGATCGCTTCCTTTCCGCCCCTGAAGCGGTGGAATACGGTCTGGTCGATTCGATTCTGACCCATCGTAATTGATGCCAGAGGCGCAACTGTGCCGCTATACTTATCCAGGGCGGCACAACGCTATAAGCGACTTGCGCTTGAGAATGGCATTTGCGTCGTCGTGTGCGGCACAAAGAACAAAGAAGAGGTTTTGACCCATGACAGATAAACGCAAAGATGGCTCAGGCAAACTGTTGTACTGCTCTTTTTGCGGCAAAAGCCAGCATGAAGTGCGCAAGCTGATTGCCGGACCATCCGTGTATATCTGCGACGAATGTGTTGATTTATGTAACGACATCATTCGCGAAGAGATTAAAGAAGTTGCACCGCATCGTGAACGCAGTGCGCTACCGACGCCGCATGAAATTCGCAACCATCTGGACGATTACGTAATCGGTCAGGAACAGGCGAAAAAAGTGCTGGCGGTCGCGGTATACAACCACTACAAACGTCTGCGCAATGGCGATACCAGCAATGGCGTCGAGTTGGGTAAAAGTAACATTCTGCTGATCGGTCCGACCGGTTCCGGTAAAACGCTGCTGGCTGAAACGTTGGCACGCCTGCTGGATGTTCCGTTCACTATGGCCGATGCGACTACACTGACCGAAGCCGGTTATGTGGGCGAAGACGTTGAAAACATCATTCAGAAGCTGTTGCAGAAGTGCGACTACGACGTACAGAAAGCGCAGCGCGGGATTGTCTACATCGATGAAATTGACAAGATTTCACGCAAGTCTGACAACCCGTCTATTACCCGTGACGTTTCCGGTGAAGGCGTACAGCAGGCACTGTTGAAACTGATCGAAGGTACAGTTGCTGCCGTTCCACCGCAGGGCGGGCGTAAGCATCCGCAGCAGGAGTTCTTGCAGGTAGATACCTCTAAGATACTGTTTATCTGTGGTGGTGCGTTTGCTGGTCTGGATAAAGTGATTTCCCATCGTGTAGAAACCGGCTCTGGCATTGGTTTTGGCGCGACGGTAAAAGCGAAGTCCGACAAAGCAAGTGAAGGCGAACTGCTGGCACAGGTAGAACCGGAAGATCTGATCAAATTTGGTCTGATCCCTGAGTTCATAGGTCGTCTGCCAGTTGTAGCAACGCTGAATGAACTGAGCGAAGAAGCCTTGATTCAGATCCTTAAAGAGCCGAAAAACGCTCTGACCAAGCAGTATCAGGCGCTGTTTAATCTGGAAGGCGTGGATCTGGAATTCCGTGACGAGGCGCTGGATGCTATCGCTAAGAAAGCGATGGCGCGTAAAACCGGTGCCCGTGGCCTGCGTTCCATCGTAGAAGCCGCACTGCTCGATACCATGTACGATCTGCCGTCCATGGAAGATGTCGAAAAAGTGGTTATCGACGAATCGGTAATTGATGGCCAGAGCAAACCGCTGCTGATTTATGGTAAGCCGGAAGCGCAACAGGCATCTGGTGAATAATTAACCATTCGCATACAGTCAGTTAACCAAAAAGGGGGGATTTTATCTCCCCTTTCATTTTTCCTCTATTCTCGACGTTGAATGTGGGGGAAACATCCCCATATACTGACGTACATGTTAATAGATGGCGTGAAGCACAGTCGTGTCATCTGATTACCTGGCGGAAATTAAACTAAGAGAGAGCTCTATGAATCCTGAGCGTTCTGAACGCATTGAAATCCCCGTATTGCCGCTGCGCGATGTGGTGGTTTATCCGCACATGGTCATCCCCTTATTTGTCGGGCGGGAAAAATCTATCCGTTGTCTGGAAGCGGCGATGGACCATGATAAAAAAATTATGCTGGTCGCGCAGAAAGAAGCTTCAACGGATGAGCCGGGTGTAAACGATCTTTTCACCGTCGGGACCGTGGCCTCTATATTGCAGATGCTGAAGCTGCCTGACGGCACCGTCAAAGTGCTGGTCGAGGGGTTACAGCGCGCGCGTATTTCTGCGCTCTCTGACAATGGCGAACACTTTTCTGCGAAGGCGGAGTATCTGGAATCGCCGACCATTGAGGAGCGGGAACAGGAAGTGCTGGTGCGTACTGCAATCAGCCAGTTCGAAGGCTACATCAAGCTGAATAAGAAAATCCCACCAGAAGTGCTGACGTCGCTTAACAGCATCGACGATCCTGCGCGTCTGGCAGATACCATTGCCGCGCATATGCCGCTGAAACTGGCTGACAAACAGTCTGTTCTTGAGATGTCCGACGTTAACGAGCGTCTGGAATATCTGATGGCGATGATGGAATCGGAAATCGATCTGCTGCAGGTTGAGAAACGTATTCGTAACCGCGTGAAAAAACAGATGGAGAAATCCCAGCGTGAGTACTATCTGAACGAGCAGATGAAAGCCATTCAGAAAGAACTCGGCGAAATGGACGACGCGCCGGACGAAAACGAAGCCCTGAAGCGTAAAATCGACGCGGCGAAAATGCCGAAAGAGGCAAAAGAAAAAGCGGAAGCAGAACTGCAGAAGCTGAAAATGATGTCTCCGATGTCGGCAGAAGCAACCGTGGTGCGTGGTTATATCGACTGGATGGTACAGGTGCCGTGGAATGCGCGTAGCAAGGTCAAAAAAGACCTGCGTCAGGCGCAAGAAATCCTCGATACCGATCATTATGGTCTGGAGCGCGTGAAAGATCGTATCCTTGAGTACCTCGCGGTTCAAAGCCGTGTAAACAAAATCAAGGGGCCGATCCTCTGCCTGGTAGGGCCGCCGGGGGTAGGTAAAACGTCCCTGGGTCAGTCCATCGCCAAAGCCACAGGACGTAAATATGTTCGTATGGCACTGGGCGGCGTGCGTGATGAAGCGGAAATCCGCGGTCACCGCCGTACTTACATCGGTTCTATGCCGGGTAAATTGATCCAGAAAATGGCGAAAGTGGGCGTGAAAAACCCGCTGTTCCTGCTCGATGAGATCGACAAAATGTCTTCTGACATGCGTGGCGATCCGGCCTCCGCACTGCTTGAAGTGTTGGATCCAGAGCAGAACGTGGCGTTCAGCGACCATTACCTGGAAGTGGATTACGACCTGAGTGACGTGATGTTTGTCGCGACGTCGAACTCCATGAACATTCCGGCACCGCTGCTGGATCGTATGGAAGTGATTCGCCTCTCCGGTTATACCGAAGATGAAAAACTGAACATCGCCAAACGTCACCTGCTGCCGAAGCAGATTGAACGTAATGCGCTGAAAAAAGGTGAGCTGACGGTCGACGATAGCGCCATTATCGGCATTATTCGTTACTACACCCGTGAGGCAGGCGTGCGTGGTCTGGAGCGTGAAATCTCTAAACTGTGCCGTAAAGCGGTTAAGCAGTTACTTCTCGATAAGTCATTAAAACATATCGAAATTAACGGCGATAACCTGCATGACTACCTCGGCGTACAACGTTTCGACTATGGTCGCGCGGATAACGAAAACCGCGTCGGTCAGGTAACGGGTCTGGCGTGGACAGAAGTCGGCGGCGACTTGCTGACCATCGAAACTGCGTGTGTACCAGGCAAAGGTAAACTCACTTATACCGGTTCGCTGGGCGAAGTGATGCAAGAGTCCATTCAGGCGGCGTTAACGGTGGTTCGTGCGCGTGCGGAAAAACTGGGGATCAATCCAGATTTTTACGAAAAACGCGACATCCACGTGCACGTACCGGAAGGTGCGACGCCGAAAGATGGTCCGAGCGCTGGTATTGCCATGTGCACTGCGCTGGTTTCTTGCCTGACCGGTAACCCGGTTCGCGCCGATGTGGCGATGACGGGCGAGATAACCTTGCGTGGCCAAGTGTTACCAATCGGCGGTTTGAAAGAAAAACTGCTGGCGGCGCATCGTGGTGGAATTAAAACTGTGTTAATTCCGTACGAAAATAAACGCGATCTGGAAGAGATTCCAGACAACGTGATAGCCGATCTGGACATTCATCCGGTGAAACGTATTGAGGAAGTTCTGACTCTCGCGTTGCAAAATGAACCGTCTGGCATGCAGGTTGTAACCGCAAAATAGTGACCTCGCGCAAAATGCACTAATAAAAAAAGGGCTGGCAGGTAAATTCGGACTTGCCAGCCTTTTTTTGTCTCGTTAAGTTAGAGGGCGGATTAGGCTTGCCCTTATTAAGGGGTGTTGTAAGGGGATGGCTGGCCTGATATAACTGCTGCGCGTTCGCACCTTGAAGGATTCAAGTGCGAGATAAATTATAAAGAGGAAGAGAAGAGTGAATAAATCTCAATTGATTGACAAGATTGCTGCAGGGGCTGATATCTCTAAAGCTGCGGCTGGCCGTGCGTTAGATGCTATTATTGCTTCCGTAACTGAATCCCTGAAAGAAGGGGATGATGTAGCACTGGTAGGTTTTGGTACTTTTGCCGTTAAAGAGCGTGCTGCCCGTACTGGTCGCAACCCGCAGACCGGTAAAGAGATCACCATCGCTGCAGCTAAAGTACCGAGCTTCCGTGCAGGTAAAGCACTGAAAGACGCGGTAAACTAAGTGTTGTCCCCATTGGGGATGTGACGAAGTTCAAGGGCGCATCTACTGATGTGCCTTTTTTATTTGTATTCCGTGACTTTCTGCGCATTGTGGGCTGACAATTGCCCCCGTTTCTTGTCACAATAGGCCTTTGCGCGCAGCGATAAGTTGCGTGAGGTATACAGTCATCTACAGCGGAGTGTTGTTACACCATGATGGACAGCTTACGCACGGCTGCAAACAGTCTCGTGCTCAAGATTATTTTCGGTATCATTATCGTGTCGTTCATATTGACCGGCGTGAGTGGTTACCTGATTGGCGGAGGCAATAACTACGCCGCAAAAGTGAATGACCAGGAAATCAGCCGTGGGCAGTTCGAGAACGCCTTCAACAGCGAGCGTAATCGCATGCAGCAACAGCTGGGCGATCAATACTCCGAGCTGGCGGCGAACGAAGGCTATATGAAAACCCTGCGTCAACAGGTGCTGAATCGTCTTATCGACGAGGCTCTACTGGATCAGTACGCTCGCGAACTGAAACTGGGTATCAGCGATGAGCAGGTCAAGCAGGCTATTTTCGCGACCCCGGCTTTCCAGGTTGACGGCAAGTTCGATAACAGCCGCTACAACGATATCCTCAACCGAATGGGAATGAGTGCCGATCAGTACGCGCAGGCGCTGCGTAACCAGCTCACCACCCAACAGCTGATTAATGGCGTTGCTGGCACCGATTTTATGCTGAAAGGTGAAACTGACGAACTGGCTGCACTGGTCGCTCAACAACGTGTAGTGCGTGAAGCGACTATCGACGTTAATGCGCTGGCGGCTAAGCAAGCCGTGACCGAACCAGAAATCGCCAGCTACTACGAGCAAAACAAAAACAATTTCATGACTCCGGAACAGTTCCGCGTGAGCTACATCAAGCTGGATGCCGCTACAATGCAGCAACCGGTTAGCGATGCGGATATCCAGAGCTACTACGATCAGCATCAGGATCAATTCACCCAGCCGCAGCGCACGCGCTACAGCATCATCCAGACCAAAACTGAAGATGAAGCGAAAGCTGTACTTGATGCGCTGAACAAAGGCGGTGATTTTGCCGCGTTAGCAAAAGAAAAATCTGCTGATATTATCTCTGCCCGTAACGGCGGTGATATGGGTTGGTTAGAAGACTCCACCACCCCAGACGAACTGAAAAATGCCGGTCTGAAAGAAAAAGGCCAGCTTTCTGGTGTGATCAAATCCTCGGTAGGTTTCTTGATCGTTCGTCTGGATGACATTCAGCCAGCAAAAGTGAAGTCGTTAGACGAAGTGCGTGACGAAATCGCAGCGAAAGTGAAACACGAAAAAGCGCTGGATGCATACTACGCCTTGCAACAGAAAATAAGCGATGCAGCAAGCAACGACACTGAATCTCTGGCAGGTGCAGAGCAGGCAGCGGGCGTTAAAGCTACTCAGACTGGCTGGTTCAGCAAAGATAAGCTGCCGGAAGAGTTAAACTTCAAACCGGTGGCGGACGCTATCTTTAACGGCGGTCTGATTGGTGAAAATGGCGCACCGGGCATCAACTCTGACATCATCACCGTAGACGGTGATCGTGCATTCGTTCTGCGTATCAGTGAGCATAAACCGGAAGCGGTTAAACCGCTGGCAGATGTTCAGGAACAGGTTAAAGCGATGGTTCAGCACAACAAAGCTGAACAGCAAGCGAAAGTGGATGCTGAAAAACTGCTGGTTGATCTGAAAGCGGGCAAAGGTGCGGAAGCTATGCAGGCTGCCGGTGTGAAATTTGGTGAGCCGAAAACCTTAAGCCGTTCTGGCCGTGACCCGATTAGCCAGGCGGCATTTGCTCTGCCTCTGCCAGCGAAAGACAAACCGAGCTACGGTATGGCGACCGATATGCAGGGCAATGTCGTTCTGCTGGCGCTGGACGAAGTGAAACAAGGTTCAATGCCGGAAGAGCAGAAAAAAGCGATGGTGCAGGGTATTACCCAAAACAACGCACAAATCGTCTTTGAAGCTCTGATGAGTAACCTGCGCAAAGAGGCGAAAATCAAAATTGGCGATGCGCTGGAACAGCAATAATCCTGAAGCCGCCTCGCAAAAAAATGCTTTGCAGCTGTAACAAGAAAAGGTCGCTTTCGCGGCCTTTTCCATTTCTGAACATTGCCATTTGTTTACTGTTTTCACTGCCGTTAAGGTGATTCCACTGTTAACAAACAAGGAGAAAACAGTATGAAACACGGAATCAAAGCACTGCTCATTACCCTGTCCCTGGCCTGTGCTGGAATGTCTCACTGTGCGCTGGCGGCAGCTCCTGCAGCGAAACCGGCGGCGGTCGAAACCAAAGCGGAAGCACCTGCAGCACAAAGCAAAGCGGCAGTACCGGCGAAAGCCAGTGATGAAGAAGGCACCAGAGTCAGCATTAATAATGCCAGCGCGGAAGAGCTAGCCCGCGCGATGAATGGCGTTGGCCTGAAGAAAGCGCAGGCGATTGTCAGTTATCGCGAAGAGTATGGCCCGTTTAAAACGGTGGAGGATCTAAAGCAAGTGCCGGGGATGGGCAATTCGCTGGTGGAACGTAATCTGGCGGTATTAACCCTGTAATTAATTTGCATAGTGGCAATTTTTTGCCAGACTGAAGAGGTCATACCAGTTATGGCCTCTGTACTTATAACAACAACGTAAGGTTATTGCGCTATGCAAACACAAATCAAAGTTCGTGGATATCATCTCGACGTCTACCTGCACGTAAACAACGCCCGCTACCTTGAGTTTCTCGAAGAAGCCCGCTGGGATGGACTGGAAAACAGCGACAGTTTTCAATGGATGACCGCCCATAACATCGCTTTCGTGGTGGTGAATATCAATATCAACTATCGCCGCCCGGCGGTATTAAGCGACCTGTTAACCATTACGAGCCAGTTACAGCAATTAAACGGTAAAAGCGGCATCTTAAGCCAGGTTATTACTCTGGAGCCGGAAGGGCAGGTGGTGGCGGATGCGCTTATCACGTTTGTTTGTATTGATCTTAAAACGCAGAAGGCTTTAGCTCTGGAAGGGGAGCTGCGCGAAAAGTTGGAGCAGATGGTTAAGTAAACGTTTTGTTGTGCCGGATGCTTATGCCGCATCCGGCAACACCCCGAATAATTACTTCAACCCGGTCTTTTGCTTCATCGCCGCCATCACCGCTGGTTTATCGGACAGATAATGATTCAACCCATTACTGCGCAGATTACACGCCGCACATTGACCGCAACCGTCGCCTTTAATGCCGTTATAGCAGGTCAGTGTTTCGTTACGCACTAAATCCAGCTTGCCGTAATAATCCGCCAGCGCCCAGGTTTCTGCTTTATCAATCCACATCAGCGGCGTTTCAAAACGAATCTCTTTCGCCATGCCCAAACTGACGGCATGGTTTAGTGCTTTCACAAACTCATCGCGGCAATCCGGGTAGCCGGAGAAATCTGTTTCGCAGACGCCGGTGATCACCGCTTCGGCTTTCACCTGATATGCGTAAATCGCCGCGAGCGTCAGGAACAAAATATTACGCCCTGGAACAAACGTATTCGGGATGCCATCGGCTTCAGGTTCATAATCTGGCACTGGAATGCTGTCACGCGTCAGACTGCTGACTGCCAGCTCGTTAAGCAGGGTGACATCCAGCACCTTATGCGCGCGTGCGCCCAGTTTCAGCGCCAGCTCGCGCGCGACGTCGATCTCTGCGCGATGGCGCTGACCGTAATCAAACGTCACGCAATGGACTTCATCATATTGTTGCAATGCCTGCACCAGACAGGTTGTAGAGTCCTGGCCCCCACTGAATACAACGACAGCACGTTTCATAAATCATCCTGCTAAATCGATAAAACGTTATGGTAACGCCTGCGGTTAACCCGGGCCAGCTCTTCATTGCGACGGTGCGGGTAGCCAGGCCTCGGTAAATTCAAACCAGCCGCGCGGTGTCAGTCGCACACCGTTCACGCCTGGCGGTGCACTAATGCGATAGTGATAGTTGAACAGTGGTGTCAGCGTTGCGTCAGCCATTAACTGGCTAAACACCGTTTTCAGGGCATTAAATCGGTTTTCTTCATCAGGCATTATTTGCACGGCATCCAGTGTCGATTGTAGATGTGCGTATTTACTGGCAGTAAAAACATGTGGCCACAGCGGATCGCAGCGCAGCCACTGTTCAAGGGTATATTCCGGCGCTTCGCCAATTAATCTGTCGCCCATCATGAGGTCTGCTTGCTCCAGTGGCGTGGCTCGATCCCAGTTTTTCGCGTTATGAAAAATAATCTTTAGCTCGCAACCTTCTGCTGCCAGCTTCGTTCGTAGCTGTTCTGCCATGGCATGAAGTTCCACCGGCAGGTGATAAACCAGCGTCAAAGTTTCCGGTAGTTTGACCTCATCCGGTACTTGCCATTGCGGAATAGTCCAGCCTGGCAGCAATGCATGACTGGCGGTGATCAGGTTTTCTCCGACTTCTAACGTTTGTAGTAAACCGGATTGATGAATAATGGTGATCACTTTTCGTGCCTGCCAGAGAGTCAGTCGGGGGCTTTTGCGCAACGTTAAATAGCAAAAACCTAAACTGATGCCGCTACTGACCTGACTGACCCGTGGCAATTCCTCTGGTTTGCCGATGGTGATTTGGACGGGATGCCGACAACTCGTACCCAAATCTTTTTCAAAAAGCGGCGGGGTTATCCAGTACTCAACCGCTTTTAGTAGCGGATGACGTAAATGGTAATAATCATGGCTTTCGAGTCGCACCAGTTCCGGTGTGAATTGTGTTAAGCGGAAAGGTCCGGTTCCTACCAGTGGTAATTGCGGATGCGCCAGATGGCAGCAATAGCTCGCCAGTCGGTGTGCCAGCCAGTAATCGGGGCGATTTAAAAAGAAGGTCAGACACTGCGGGTGGGTGACTTCAATACGCTGCACGCTAATAAATAACTGCCTCAGGGCAGGCAACTGTAGCAGCATCAGCAAGCGTTGATGTAGCTGTGTTGCTTTTACTGCATCACCGTTATGCCAGTGTAGGGTTGAGCGAAGATAAAAATCCCAGCGTAACCCGTCAGCAGACGTTTCCCAGTGATGCGCTAAATCGCCAATTGGGCGTTGGGAGTTATTGTCGAAACGGCTCAGGCCGGAAAAAATTTGCCCGGCGAGATGCTGTTCGGCACGTCCGGCTAAAAAACCCGGTTGCAGTGGTTCGAGCGGGCGATAATAAGGAATACGCAATGTCGGGGTATCGTTTTGCCATTGCCCGCCCATAAACGGTTGTAACATGGTACGCAGTTCGCCAGGCGCCAGCTGCGCGAGTTCCAGCACATCCTGTTGTTTTCCACTTTCCAGCGCCTGTTCCATCATCGTATTGCGCAAGGATTCCGGCGTCACCAGAAAGCGCAGTTGCCCGCGTTTTCCGCGCCCGGATTGTGCCTGCCACTCCAGCCATCCCGCATCCTGCGCCTGACGTAACAATGTGCGTACATGGCGTTCGCTGCAAAAGCAACGTTCCGCCAGTTCGCTGACGGTAACGGATTGTGGTGCTCCGGCGGAAGGTTGCCACAAACGTTGATACTGGTTAAGACGATTAAGCAGTCGCATATAAACCCGGAACAATATTTTTTATCTATTCACTATTACTTCCGTATATATCAAGTGATACTCAATCACCATTAACCGTATCACAGAGTGGAGAAAGAAATGGCTCGTCTGGCAGCATTTGATATGGACGGCACTTTATTGATGCCTGACCATCATTTAGGTGAGAAAACGCTCTCTACTCTGGCGCGCCTGCGTGAACGCGATATTACCCTTACATTTGCTACGGGTCGTCATGCGTTGGAGATGCAGCATATTCTCGGGGCGCTATCGCTGGATGCGTATTTAATTACCGGCAACGGCACGCGTGTGCACTCTCTGGAAGGCGAACTTTTACATCGTGATGATTTACCTGCGGATGTGGCGGAGCTGGTGTTGTATCAGCAATGGGATACCCGAGCCAGCATGCATATCTTCAATGACGATGGTTGGTTTACCGGGAAAGAGATCCCTGCGCTGTTGCAGGCATTTGTCTATAGCGGTTTTCGTTATCAGATAATCGATGTCAAAAAAATGCCACTCGATCGAGTCACCAAGATCTGTTTCTGTGGCGATCACGACGATCTTGCACGCTTGCAGATCCAACTACACGAAGCTTTAGGTGAGCATGCACATTTGTGTTTTTCCGCGACTGATTGCCTGGAAGTGCTGCCGGTGGGCTGCAATAAAGGCGCTGCGTTGACGGTGCTGACCCAACATTTAGGTTTTTCGCTGCGTGACTGTATGGCCTTTGGTGACGCGATGAATGATCGCGAAATGTTAGGCAGCGTCGGTAAGGGCTTCATTATGGGTAATGCGATGCCGCAATTGCGTGCGGAACTCCCTCATTTACCGGTGATTGGACACTGCCGTAATCAGGCTGTCTCTCACTTTTTGACGCACTGGCTGGATAATCCACATCTACCTTATTCCCCCGAATAACGAGATCCCTTCCCGCACCGGGCAACTGCCCGGTTTTTTTTGCCCCGAATTTGTCATTTTGTGCATTCTCTGTGAAATCGCACGGAATAAATTGTCGCTATTTGGCCTTTAAAATAGAATCAAAAGAGAAAATAATTCTCTGTGGATTGGCTATGTTAGATAAAATTGACCGTAAGCTGCTGGCCTTATTACAGCAGGATTGCACCCTTTCTTTGCAGGCACTGGCAGAAGCCGTTAATCTGACAACCACGCCTTGCTGGAAGCGTCTGAAACGGTTGGAAGATGACGGTATTCTTATCGGCAAAGTCGCGTTGCTGGATCCGGAAAAAATTGGCCTGGGTCTGACTGCTTTTGTGCTGATTAAAACGCAACATCACAGCAGTGAATGGTATTGTCGCTTTGTTACGGTCGTCACGGAAATGCCGGAAGTTCTCGGTTTCTGGCGCATGGCCGGTGAATACGATTATCTGATGCGGGTCCAGGTTGCTGATATGAAGCGCTACGATGAGTTTTATAAGCGTCTGGTTAACAGTGTGCCGGGGCTTTCGGACGTCACTTCCAGCTTCGCGATGGAACAGATTAAGTACACTACCTCGTTACCTATCGAATAATTATCCAGGATCAGGTCAGGACATAACGCGTGCGATTATTTGCTCAACTAAGCTGGTATTTCCGCCGGGAATGGCGCCGCTATCTCGGGGCTGTTGCCTTGCTTGTCATTATTGCGATTCTGCAACTGATCCCGCCAAAAGTCGTAGGTATTGTTGTCGATGGCGTGACAGAAAAACACTTTACTACCGGGCAGATCCTGATGTGGATCGCCACCATGGTGTTGATTGCAGTCGTGGTTTATCTCCTGCGTTACGTCTGGCGCGTACTGCTGTTCGGCGCGTCTTATCAACTGGCTGTTGAACTGCGTGAAGACTATTACCGCCAGCTAAGCCGCCAGCATCCAGAGTTTTATCTGCGTCATCGTACGGGCGACCTTATGGCCCGTGCGACAAATGACGTCGATCGTGTGGTATTTGCCGCCGGTGAAGGGGTGCTAACGCTGGTAGATTCGCTGGTGATGGGTTGCGCAGTGCTGATAATGATGTCAACGCAGATTAGCTGGCAGTTAACTTTAATAGCGCTGTTGCCGATGCCAGTGATGGCAATCATGATTAAACGCAACGGCGATGCCTTGCATGAACGCTTTAAGCTGGCACAAGCCGCCTTTTCCAGCCTTAACGATCGTACCCAGGAGAGTCTGACCAGTATTCGCATGATTAAATCCTTTGGTCTGGAGGATCGCCAGTCTGCGCTGTTCGCCGCAGATGCCGAAGATACCGGTAAGAAAAACATGCGAGTAGCGCGCATTGATGCTCGTTTCGACCCGACCATTTATATCGCGATTGGCATGGCGAATTTACTGGCGATTGGCGGTGGTAGTTGGATGGTCGTGCAGGGCAGCTTAACGTTGGGCCAGCTCACCAGTTTTATGATGTACCTTGGTTTGATGATTTGGCCGATGCTGGCGCTGGCGTGGATGTTTAACATTGTGGAGCGCGGCAGCGCGGCGTATAGCCGAATTCGTACCATGCTGGCCGAAGCGCCAGTCGTTATTGATGGTAAAGATAAGGTGCCAGAAGGTCGTGGTGAACTGGATGTGAATATTCGCCAGTTTACCTATCCTCAAACTCATCATCCTGCGCTCGAGAACGTCAGTTTTGCGCTGAAACCGGGTCAGATGCTGGGAATTTGCGGGCCGACCGGCTCCGGAAAAAGTACTGTGCTGTCATTAATTCAACGTCATTTTGATGTCACCGAGGGTGATATCCGTTTTCATGATATTCCTTTGACGCAGTTGCAACTCGACAGCTGGCGTAGCCGCCTGGCGGTAGTTAGCCAGACACCGTTCCTTTTTTCTGACACGGTTGCTAATAACATCGCGCTGGGTTGCCCGAATGCCACCCAGCAAGAGATTGAACACGTAGCGCGGTTAGCCAGCGTGCATGACGATATTTTGCGTCTGCCGCAAGGTTACGACACAGAAGTGGGCGAACGCGGCGTGATGCTTTCCGGTGGGCAAAAACAGCGAATCTCCATTGCCAGGGCATTGCTGGTCAATGCGGAAATCCTCATTCTTGACGATGCTCTATCGGCGGTAGATGGTCGCACGGAATACCAGATTCTCCATAACCTGCGCCAGTGGGGGCAGGGGAGAACGGTGATTATCAGCGCCCATCGCCTTTCTGCCCTGACCGAAGCGAGTGAAATTATTGTGATGCAGCATGGGCATATTGCCCAGCGCGGCGATCATGATGTGCTGGCGCAACAAAGCGGCTGGTATCGCGATATGTATCGCTATCAACAACTGGAAGCGGCGCTCAACGATGCTCCGGAAAATCACGAGGAGGCCGTTGATGCGTAGTTTTAGCCAACTCTGGCCGACTCTGAAGCGCCTGTTAGCTTACGGTTCACCATGGCGTAAACCGCTGGGTATCGCAGTGTTGATGATGTGGGTGGCAGCGGCGGCAGAAGTGAGCTGCCCGCTGCTCGTCAGTTACTTTATCGACAATATGGTGGCGAAAAATAATCTGCCGCTGAAAATGGTTGTCGGGCTGGCGGCGGCATATGTCGTACTGCAACTGTTTGCCGCCGGGCTACATTACGCGCAGTCGCTGTTGTTTAACCGGGCGGCAGTAGGCGTTGTACAACAGTTACGTACCGATGTGATGGATGCTGCACTGCGCCAACCGTTGAGTGAGTTTGATACTCAGCCGGTCGGGCAGGTGATTTCCCGCGTTACCAATGATACTGAAGTTATCCGCGATCTCTACGTTACCGTGGTCGCGACCGTTTTGCGTAGTGCCGCCCTGGTAGGGGCGATGCTGGTAGCGATGTTCAGTCTCGACTGGCGAATGGCGCTGGTAGCGATAATGATATTCCCGGTTGTGTTGGTGGTGATGGTGATATACCAGCGTTACAGCACGCCGATTGTCCGCCGTGTACGCGCCTATCTGGCTGATATCAACGACGGCTTTAACGAAGTGATTAACGGCATGAGCGTCATCCAGCAGTTCCGCCAGCAGGCGCGATTTGGCGAACGTATGGGCGAAGCCAGCCGTTCACACTATATGGCGCGAATGCAAACGCTACGGCTGGACGGCTTTTTACTGCGTCCCTTGCTGAGTCTGTTTTCATCGCTCATTCTTTGTGGCTTGTTGATGCTGTTTGGCTTCTCCGCCAGCGGCACTATTGAAGTGGGTGTGCTGTATGCGTTTATCAGCTATTTGGGGCGACTTAACGAACCCTTAATCGAACTGACCACGCAGCAGGCGATGCTGCAACAGGCCGTTGTTGCTGGCGAGCGAGTGTTTGAACTGATGGACGGACCGCGCCAGCAATATGGCAATGATGATCGCCCGTTACAGAGTGGCACCATTGATGTCGATAACGTGTCGTTTGCTTATCGCGATGACAATCTGGTGCTGAAAAATATTAATCTTGCCGTTCCTTCGCGCAGCTTTGTGGCGTTGGTGGGGCATACCGGTAGCGGCAAAAGTACCCTGGCAAGTTTGCTGATGGGCTATTACCCACTAACAGAAGGTGAGATTCGCCTTGATGGACGTCCGTTAAGTTCGCTCAGTCATAGCGCGCTGCGTCAGGGCGTGGCGATGGTGCAGCAAGATCCGGTAGTGCTGGCGGATACCTTCCTCGCCAACGTGACGCTGGGACGAGATATCTCCGAAGAGCGCGTCTGGCAGGCGCTGGAAACGGTACAACTGGCGGAACTCGCGCGTAGCATGAGCGACGGTATTAATACGCCGCTGGGCGAGCAGGGGAATAATCTCTCGGTCGGGCAAAAGCAACTGCTGGCACTGGCACGCGTGCTGGTGGAGACGCCGCAAATCCTGATCCTTGATGAGGCAACCGCCAGCATTGACTCCGGTACTGAACAGGCGATTCAGCACGCTCTGGCGGCGGTGCGTGAACACACTACGCTGGTGGTGATTGCTCACCGCTTATCGACCATTGTTGATGCTGATACCATTCTGGTGCTTCATCGTGGTCAGGCTGTGGAACAGGGCACTCACCAGCAACTGCTGGCCGCCCAGGGGCGCTACTGGCAGATGTATCAACTGCAACTTGCGGGCGAAGAGCTGGCAGCCAGCGTGCGTGAAGATGAATCCCTGAGCGCCTGATTAGCGCAAAATTTCATCGGTGGTGCAAAAATGTAACGCACTGTGCACTGTCATAGTGCGTTTTTATTTTCAATCTTCTTAACTTCCTGCTCTCTTTCTCGTTTTTCATTTCTGGCACACCGCTTGCAATACCTTCTTCGTGTAGCAGAACCATTACCGAATTCTGACCGGAGAGGATCTATGAAGCTGGTGACCGTGATAATCAAACCATTCAAGCTGGAAGACGTTCGTGAAGCGTTATCTTCCATTGGTATTCAGGGCCTGACCGTCACCGAAGTGAAAGGTTTCGGGCGTCAGAAGGGCCATGCTGAGCTGTACAGGGGCGCGGAATACAGCGTCAACTTCCTGCCAAAAGTAAAAATTGATGTGGCGATTGCTGATGATCAACTCGATGAAGTGATCGATATCGTCAGTAAGGCGGCTTACACCGGAAAAATTGGCGATGGCAAAATCTTCGTCGCTGAATTGCAACGCGTCATTCGTATTCGCACCGGCGAAGCCGACGAAGCGGCGCTGTAATCTCTGGCACACAGCAACAGGAACGAAACATGAAGATAGCGACGATAAAAACTGGGCTTGCTTCACTGGCGATGCTGCCGGGACTGGTAATGGCTGCACCTGCGGTAGCCGATAAAGCCGACAATGCGTTTATGATGATTTGTACTGCGCTGGTACTGTTTATGACTGTTCCGGGGATTGCCCTGTTTTACGGCGGGTTGATTCGCGGCAAAAACGTGCTGTCGATGCTAACGCAGGTGACCGTGACGTTTGCACTGGTCTGTATTCTCTGGGTGGTTTACGGTTACTCGCTGGCGTTTGGTGAGGGCAACAACTTCTTCGGCAACATTAACTGGTTGATGCTGAAAAATATTGAACTGACCGCAGTCATGGGCAGCATTTATCAGTACATCCACGTGGCGTTTCAGGGATCGTTTGCCTGCATTACCGTAGGCTTGATAGTCGGGGCGCTGGCGGAACGGATCCGCTTCTCAGCAGTGCTGATTTTCGTGGTGGTGTGGCTGACGCTCTCCTACATTCCAATTGCACATATGGTGTGGGGCGGCGGCTTGCTGGCTTCTCATGGTGCGCTGGATTTCGCGGGTGGCACGGTGGTGCACATTAACGCCGCAATCGCCGGTCTGGTGGGCGCGTATCTGATAGGTAAACGCGTGGGCTTTGGCAAAGAGGCGTTTAAACCGCACAACCTGCCAATGGTCTTCACCGGGACTGCCATTCTCTATATCGGTTGGTTTGGTTTTAACGCCGGGTCAGCGGGTACGGCGAACGAAATCGCGGCACTGGCATTTGTGAATACTGTGGTGGCAACGGCGGCGGCAATTCTTGGCTGGATCTTCGGTGAATGGGCGCTGCGTGGTAAGCCTTCACTGCTGGGGGCGTGTTCTGGCGCGATTGCCGGTCTGGTCGGCGTGACGCCAGCCTGTGGCTACATTGGGGTTGGCGGTGCGTTGATTATCGGCGTGGTAGCTGGTCTGGCGGGCTTGTGGGGCGTTACCATGCTCAAACGCCTGTTGCGGGTCGATGATCCTTGCGATGTCTTCGGTGTGCACGGCGTTTGTGGCATTGTCGGCTGTATCATGACCGGGATTTTTGCCGCCAGCTCGCTGGGCGGCGTGGGCTTCGCTGAAGGTGTGACTATGGGGCATCAGTTGCTGGTACAGCTGGAAAGCGTCGCCATTACGATCGTCTGGTCCGGTGTGGTGGCATTTATCGGCTACAAACTGGCGGATCTGACGGTTGGCCTGCGTGTGCCGGAAGAACAGGAGCGAGAAGGGCTGGACGTCAACAGCCACGGCGAAAATGCCTATAACGCGTAACAAGCAATCAAATGCAATTTAGCCTGATGCGCTGCGCTTATCAGGCCTACATTAAAAATCACAATTTGTTGAATTTACAATAATTGGTGGGCCGGATAAGGCGTTTACCCCGCATCCGGCATCAACAAAAGCATGTTACCAACTATCTGGCAGCCGGACGGTTTTCACCTCCGGCTGTTTTTTTAATTGTGATTACGCATTACCCCTTCCTGAACGGTCGAGGCAACCAGTACGCCGTCCTGGGTATAAAACTCACCGCGCACAAATCCTCGGGCGCTGGACGCTGACGTGCTCTCCACGCTATACAGCAGCCATTCGTTTAAATTAAATGGTCGATGGAACCACATCGAATGGTCAATAGTGGCTATCTGAATCCCCGGTTCGAGAAAACCGATGCCGTGCGGCTGTAGAGCTACCGGCAGGAAGTTAAGATCAGAAGCGTACCCCAGCAGATACTGATGAACGCGCAGATCATCCGGCACGCTACCATTTGCGCGGATCCACACCTGACGATGCGGCGCGGCGACGTGACCTTTCAGTGGGTTATGAAATTCCACCGGACGCACTTCCAGCGGACGATCGCAGATGAATTTATCTTTCAGCACTGGCGGCAGCAGGTGCGCCAGCGACTGGGCGATCTGTGTTTCCGAAGGCAAACCATCGGGCGCTGGGGCCGGAGGCATCTCTTTTTGGTGTTCGAATCCAACTTCTGGCGCCTGGAAAGACGCTGTCATATAAAAAATGGGTTTGCCGTTCTGAATCGCTGCCACACGGCGAGCACTGAAACTGTTGCCGTCACGCAGTGTTTCGACATCATAAATAATCGGCTTCTTGCTATCACCAGGGCGAAGAAAGTAGCTGTGGAATGAATGCACCAGACGCTCTTCGGGTACTGTCTCCTTTGCGGCATACAGGGCCTGACCCACGACCTGGCCGCCAAACACCTGGCGTAAACCTAAATCTTCACTCTGGCCGCGAAAGAGTCCTTCCTCAATTTTTTCCAGATTCAACAATGTCAGTAAATTTTTTAAGGCCTGACTCATATTAACTCTCCAGTAACAAAGCTGCCGCAGCAAGCCAAAGTGAGTTGAGTATAACGCAATTTTGTCACTGGTCCGATGGGTGCAATGGTCTGAATTACGGGCTAAATGCAGGCGTAAATACGTGATTTGTGCCACACTTATTGACGTTACGATTTTGTTAACCACTATTCCGGCGAGGAAAGTTAGCCCGCTGGTGCATTGATAATAAGGAGAAGTGAATGAAACTCGTGCACATGGCCAGTGGTTTAGCGGTTGCGATTGCGTTGGCGGCTTGCGCTGATAAAAGCGCGGATATCCAGACGCCAGCACCTGCTGCAAATACCTCTATTGCGGCGACACAACAACCTGCTATACAGCAACCTAATGTCTCCGGTACGGTCTGGATCCGTCAGAAAGTCGCACTGCCTCCTGATGCTGTGCTGACCGTGACACTTTCTGACGCGTCTTTAGCCGATGCGCCGTCTAAAGTACTGGCGCAAAAAGCGGTGCGTACCGAAGGTAAACAGTCGCCATTCAGCTTTGTTCTGCCATTTAACCCGGCAGACGTTCAGCCGAACGCGCGTATTCTGTTAAGTGCGGCGATTACCGTAAACGACAAATTGGTGTTTATTACCGATACCGTCCAGCCGGTTGTCAATCAGGGGGGAACCAAAGCCGACCTGACATTGGTGCCGGTTCAGCAAACCGCCGTGCCTGTCCAGGCCAGTGGTGGCGCAACAACTACCGTACCATCGACTTCACCGACCCAGGTGAATCCGTCTTCGGCAGTTCCAGCTCCTACGCAATATTAAGCGAAGTTAACCCTCTCCGCCCGGAGAGGGTTAGTAGTTCCAGCGATAACGCTGTAAGTCGATTTGTCCGTTTCCCGATACCATCACGCCTTCTGCCAGTAATGCCTGGCGCTGACGCTGTAAATCTGGTCCGGTTAATGAGATTGTGCCGTGGCGGTTAACCACCCGATGCCAGGGCAAAGTGCTGCCTTCGGGCAGGCGCTTTAACACACCGCCCACCTGGCGCGCGGCACGGGGCGATCCTGCCAGTTTCGCGACATCGCCGTAAGTAGTGACATACCCTTCGGGAATAGCGGCTACGATTTGCCACACGCGTTGGGGAAATGAATCTTCTTTTTCCATCTTTTCTTCCTGAGGTAATTTTTCAGCATAATCTGGAAAAACGTCCGAGTGAAGTCGCATTGCGCAAGAAACCAGCATCCGGCACGCAATGGGTTGCAATTAGCAGGGGCAGCAGTGATAATGCGCCTGCGCGTTGGTTCTCAACGCTCTCAATGGGGGCTCTGTTGGTTCTCCCGCAACGCTACTCTGTTTACCAGGTCAGGTCCGGAAGGAAGCAGCCAAGGCAGATGACGCGTGTGCCGGGATGTAGCTGGCAGGGCCCCCACCCATTTCTGCCTCCCACCGTTTCGTCAAAAAATCTCAATGTGGCTAAACTTTAACCACGACTGATGCCGCAAGAATTTTCTGGCTGCACGGTACGCTTCGGAGGTATGTCTGATGAAGTATGTTGATGGTTTTGTGGTTGCTGTTCCTGCCGACAAAAAGGATGCCTATCGTGAAATGGCCGCAAAGGCCGCGCCGCTGTTTAAAGAGTTTGGCGCCCTGCGCATTGTTGAATGCTGGGCCAGCGATGTACCGAATGGCAAAGTGACCGATTTTCGTATGGCGGTCAAAGCGGAAGAGAATGAGGAAGTGGTTTTTAGCTGGATTGAATACCCTTCAAAAGAGGTCCGCGACGCTGCCAATCAGAAGATGATGTCGGACCCACGGATGAAAGAGTTCGGCGAGTCCATGCCGTTTGATGGTAAACGAATGATCTACGGTGGGTTCGAGTCAATCATTGACGAGTAGCGTGACGGGCTGTGCGGCGTGCCGCCAGCCCCAAAATTCACAGATGGCGTTCTGCCCAGCGTATAAACTCCTCTTTCGGTAATGCTTTGCTGTACAACCATCCCTGGCCGTAATGCACGCCATGCTGGCGTAGCCACTCTTCCTGTTTGCTGGTTTCGATCCCTTCCGCCACCATTTTAAGTTTCAGTGTTTTTGCCATTTCGATGATATGCGGTGTGACATTTTTATATTCCAGCGCATCAACAAAAGATTTATCGATCTTCAGAATATCGACATCCAGATCCTGCAAATAACTTAAGCTCGAATAACCGGTACCAAAATCATCAAGATAAATTTCATGACCAACCTGTCGATATCGGGAGATTACCGGGGCGCTGATTTTTGGATCAGCAAACTCGCGTTCAGTGAGTTCAAGAGCGATCTGTTTGGGATTGACCTGGTAGTGATTGATCATTTCACGCAGCAATTGCGGGATTTTTTCCGAGGTGAGCACAGTGGATTCAAGATTGATCGAAATATGTTGCTGCGGATGCTGACGCAGCCAGTCGCCCATATCTTCAAAGACCGTTTTGATAATAAGCAGAGTCAGAGATTCTGACAGGCCCGTTTGTTGCGCCAGCGGGATAAAACTATCCGGTGACAACCAGCTACCGTCTGTCTGCGGCCAGCGCGCCAGCGCTTCGGCTCCGACAATCTTTCCATTCGATAAGGAGATAATAGGCTGATAGTGCACGCAAATATCGCGGTTCTCGATAGCATCCTGCAGGCGATGATGCGGTGACTGGATACGGCGTAAAATCCGCAGGACGAACATTGCCGCCAGTAGGCCAATTAACAATCCGACAGGCAACCAGATAAAGACCTGCCGATGCCAACCTTTTTGTAACGTTTTTGTCGAAGCCCAGGTGATTATGGAAATATTCATCTCGGGGAGAGGCAGGATATCGTAAATGATTCCATTCTTTTCGATGTGTTCACCCGGTGTTTTTTGCAGCTGGGTAATAATTCCCTGGGCTAATTCGTCACTGCTGGTAATGATAATGTTATGCACATTGCCAATAATCGCGGCATCAATTTGCCACGAGCTATAAGGAATCACATCTATAAATGAGGCGGGGTCAATCATCACTATGTAATGTGCAGTTCCCATTGCAACCATGTAGCGGGTAATACCTAAATCGTTGTGCGAGGTTAACCATACCCGATAACCATCGTTCGATATTTTACCTGGCTCGGGGAAGGTATCTGGCGGACTTTCATGTTCCAGAGAAGAGCACTGAGGCACGTTGTTATCGACATAGACCACTTCCTGAATATAACGATAACTATAAGATACCCGGCGCATTTCCATTAGATGAGCCTTGCTACAGGCTGCGCCTTGCCATTTTTCCAGTTTTTGTAGGGCATCTTTCCCTTGCGACGCCACTTTGTTGGCGCGAATAGCGACGCGGGATGAGTAAGTATGTAGCTCCTCAACAAATGACGTTTCTACCTGTTGATGAGCCAGCCAGATGCTTAAGCCCACTGGTAGAAGTACGGAAAGGATCAGTACTCCTGAAATTAGGCTGACCAGATGTCGTGTTCTCACCAGCATGTCCTTATTTACGCAGTGTAGGGAAAGTATATCCGATAGCGAATAAGGGCATGCAAAAGATAAGTGATGCGGGGGAGTTTCGTTAAATGAGTTGTGGCAACGATTGTTGTCAATTCACCAGGCGCGGATGTTTACGCCTGGTGAGAGCGATACAACTTATGGTGTCGCTTCGGTGCGGGCGAGAGTGAAAATATCGTAAAAGGACAACTCACCTTTACGAGCGATCATTTTCTGCAACTGTTCTTTGTGGATGTTCGCGACACGCGGCGAGTTCAGAATAGCGTCGACCAATGCAGTTGGAACAAAGCGTGTATTGTACCATTCGCCGTTGTAGCAAACCCGGAAATCAAGAACGTCGATATCTTCGTAATGGTAACGCGGATAAACGTCAAAAAAGAAGAAACCGTTAAGCAGGATGAACAATACCACCAGGAGCCAGACTGAACCAACCAGCGTTTCAGACTGTAACATCACCGCCAGAGTGGCAAAAAAAGCGACATACATACCGATAAACAGCCCCGGATGTTTACGGATAAAACTGATACTAAAGCGAGGTTTATTATCGCGTTTTTCGTGTGCATTTAGTGCATCAATTGTTTCGGTCAGCAGGCGTTGTATTTCAGTCATCTTTTGCCTTTGTGGTATCTGCAACTTTTCAGGGAACACCCTATTTTAACGTGGGAATCATATGATGAAAGTAACAGATTAACCACAATTTTGCATAACAGTTGCAACCATGGTTACAGTTTTTTAATGACAGTGGCCGGGTTACCGCCCACGACAACGTTAGCCGGAACATCTTTTGTGACGACGGCGCCAGAGGCCACCACGACGTTATCGCCAATGGTTACACCAGGGTTGATGACAGCACGTCCGCCAATCCAGACGTTATTACCGATAGTCACAGGTTTCCCCAGTTCAGCGCCACTATTACGGGCTACTGGGTCGACAGGGTGCGTAGCGGTATAAATGTGAACACCTGGTGCCAACATGCAATTATCACCGATACGAATTGGGCAGACATCGAGCATCACGCAATCGAAGTTGGCGTAAAATCCTTTGCCCAAAAAAATGTTATAGCCATAGTCGCAGCGAAAAGAGGGTTCAATATAAGCATCTGCTACCTGACCGAATAAATCGGTGAGAATTTTCTGGCGTAATGTTTGTTCTTCCGGTGCGGAGTGATTGTATTGGTGAATAAGCTGACGAGCGCGCAGGCGATCGCGAGATAACTCCTCATCTGCCGAGCGATACAACTCACCAGCAATCATTTTTTCTTTTTCTGTGCTCATTACTGACCTCCCGTTGCTGAAAATGCGGCAACACGGTAATGCGAATAGTCAGTTAAGAGAACGTTCCCGTTTTCCGAATGTGATGAAGGTCACATGCAGTATGCTTTCATTGCGAATAATATAATAATGTTAATAAACAGTCGGTTACATTTTCGAATGTCTGCTATTTAATTACCGAATAAATTTCCATACAGAGGAGGGGATCTTGTCGTACAGTTTATTCATGGTCAATTCTGCGAGGCGGTGATCTGCGGCTGAGTAAAATACCGCCAGTTCATTATCTGATAATTCGTATTTATTTTTCTCGATAACACGCTCTAGCGTGTCAATTGTCTGGCAACGACGCAGACGCATCAAATAATCGGTTTTCGTTAAAGGTTTATCGGACATACTTCTACCCATGGTTGTAATAATTCTAACAAGATAAACTCGCAGGATTCTCTTTAGTGGCATTCACAAAACAACGGAACAGTCGGTTACCTGACTTCCGCCATTTCTGGAGATCCTGCATATTAATACCATAACTACTGAACAACATAAAGGTGTCGTCCAGATATTCATCTATCTGCTCAATGAGCTTATTGTCTTCATTATACTTAATTTTGTAATTAAGTGCGAAGGTTGCTATATGTTCAATGAGTTCATTAAGCTGCAGATTGATGGCCGAGGTAGGGTCGTTAACCCAACCATGGTTACTTTCTTCAAGGTTTGCAAGACAGTCATGATACAAGGTTTCGCAGAGAAATTTAAGCTGCGCGACATCATGTCTTTTTGGTGAGTATTCATCCATAACGCGTCCCCCTTCTTAGCGGTTGAACTAACGGACACCTTTTGGGATGGAAAACTTACAGACCTGGCCTGCCCTCTCACTTGTTAGATTAACTATAAGCTACTCTTTGGCGGTTTTCATCGTATTATTACGAAAAATTACAATTAGGAGGAGGGAAGGGAAAAGACTCTCTTCCTCATTCCAGCGCTGACGACGTAATGGCTAAAGCACTTTGTCTGATGCTATTCATAACATAATGTAATCAGGATGTTTGAGAGTGATAAAATGGTCTGACGATTTGTCACACTAATACCCAGGATTACTCTGATTATGATGTAATTGACATGAACAAATAAAGAATTGCCGCAAATAATTAAGAATAGCCTCTAGATGCCTGGGGGTTATTAAATCCATCGGTACGACTTAATATAAATTAACTAACAATAAGTATTTTTTATGAATTTTATGCGGCGTTAAAACTAACTTACGTTTGAAATCATTAACTATAAACATTTCAACATTAAGATTACGCGTATAAAAAAGGCCGCTTGCGCGGCCTTAGTGATTACGACATTAATCAATGATGATCGACTGTATGGTTATGTTCGATATCTTCATTTTTGCGGCTAAAGCGGCGGCGAACCACCACGAAGAACACCGGAACGAAGAAGATAGCCAGTACAGTTGCGGTCACCATCCCGCCCATTACACCAGTACCTACTGCGTTCTGCGCGCCGGAACCAGCACCGGTGCTGATAACCAGCGGCATAACACCGAGGATAAATGCCAGTGAAGTCATCAGGATTGGGCGTAAACGCATCCGCACCGCATCCAGAGTTGCTTCAATCAGACCTTTACCTTCTTTATCCATCAAGTCTTTGGCGAATTCGACGATAAGTATCGCGTTCTTCGCCGACAACCCAATGGTTGTGAGCAGGCCCACCTGGAAGTAGACGTCGTTGGTCAGGCCGCGGAAGGTGGCTGCCAGCAACGCACCGATAACCCCCAGCGGCACGACCAGCATAACGGAGAACGGAATCGACCAGCTCTCGTACAATGCCGCCAGACACAGGAACACGACAATCAACGAAATCGCATACAGCGACGGCGCCTGGTTGCCGGAGAGACGTTCCTGATAGGACATCCCCGTCCAGTCGTAGCCAACACCGGTAGGCAGTTTGCTCGCCAGTTGTTCCATCAGCGCCATTGCTTCACCGGTACTCTTACCTGGTGCCGCCTGGCCTAAGATCTCCATGGATGGCAGGCCGTTGTAACGTTCCAGACGCGGCGAACCGTACTCCCAACGCGAAGAGGAGAATGCCGAGAACGGCACCATCTGGCCATCAGCAGCACGCACATACCAGTTACCGATATCTTCCGGCAGCATGCGGTATTTTGCTTCTGACATGACGTAAACTTTTTTCACACGACCGCGGTCGATAAAGTCGTTCACGTAGCTGCCGCCCCATGCAGCGCCCAGGGTAGTGTTAATATCGTTAATAGAAACACCCAGTGCCTGAGCTTTCTCCTGGTCGATATCAATCTTGAACTGCGGAGTATCTTCCAGACCGTTTGGACGCACGCTGGTCAACAGATCAGGATGTTTCGCCGCTTCGCCCAGCAGCTGGTTACGCGCTTGAGTCAGTTTTTCGTGACCGAGGCCCGCCTGGTCAATCAGCTCAAAGTCGAAGCCCGTTGCCGTACCCAGTTCCACAATCGCAGGCAGGTTAAAGGCGAAGACCATCGCATCTTTAATCTGCGAGAAAGCGCGCGTTGCACGCGTGGTAATCGCTTCAACTTTGTTTTCATCACCCGGACGGTCAGCCCAGTCCTTCAACGAAACGAACGCAATACCGGTGTTCTGACCACGTCCCGCAAAGCCGAAGCCGTTAACGGCGAATACCGACTCAACGTTGTTCTTCTCTTTGGTCAGATAGTAATCCGTCACCTCATTGAGCACTTTCTGCGTACGTTCCTGCGTCGCACCCGCTGGCAGTTGGACCATGGTCATAAATACACCCTGGTCTTCATCTGGCAAGAAGGAACTTGGCAGACGTACAAACAGATAAGCCATGCCGACCACAATGATCAGATACAGCACCAGATAACGCCCCGTGCTGCGCAGAATACCGCCTACGCTGTCGGTGTAGTGGTGCGTGCTCTTCTCGAACATGCGGTTAAACCAGCCGAAGAAGCCTTTTTTGCCTTCGCCGTGATCGCCTTTAGCGATAGGTTTCAGCATAGTGGCACAAAGTGCCGGAGTCAGGATCAACGCCACCAGCACTGACAGTGCCATTGCCGAAACAATGGTAATGGAGAACTGACGATAGATTGCACCAGTAGAGCCGCCGAAGAAGGCCATCGGGATAAATACCGCCGACAGCACCATCGCGATACCCACCAGTGCGCCCTGAATCTGCCCCATCGACTTACGTGTGGCTTCTTTCGGCGGCAGACCTTCTTCCGCCATCACACGCTCAACGTTTTCTACCACGACGATGGCGTCATCCACCAACAGGCCGATGGCGAGCACCATCCCGAACATCGTTAGCGTGTTTATCGAGAAGCCAAAGGCGGCAAGGACAGCAAAGGTCCCCAGCAATACCACCGGTACGGCAATGGTCGGAATCAACGTCGCGCGGAAGTTCTGCAGGAACAGATACATAACCAGGAACACGAGGATGATCGCTTCGACCAGGGTTTTAACCACTTCGTGAATAGAGATTTTCACGAACGGCGTCGTGTCGTACGGATAAACGATTTTCAGACCTGACGGGAAGAATGGCTCCATCTTCGCCAGTTCAGCTCGGATTGCCGCAGCAGTTTCCAGCGCGTTCGCACCGGTTGCCAGCTTGATACCCAGACCAGAAGCCGGTTGTCCGTTAAATTCCGCGATGATGTCGTAGTTCTCACCACCCAGCTCAATCTTCGCCACATCACGTAGCAGCACGCGGGAACCATCCTGATTCACTTTCAGCAGAATTTTGCCGAACTCTTCAGTAGAGGTCAGACGCGTCTGAGCAATAATAGAGGCGTTAAGCTGCTGGCCTTTCACCGGCGGTGTACCGCCGAGCTGACCGGCTGCGACCTGGGCGTTCTGTGCTTTGATAGCGGTAATGACATCAACCGGCGTTAGCTGGTATTTGTTCAACTCATTCGGGTTCATCCAGATACGCATCGCGTACTGTGAACCGAACAGCTGAACGTCACCAACGCCCGACGTACGGCTAATGGCATCTTTCATATTTGCCGCTACGTAGTCGGAGATATCTTCCTGCGTCATGGTGCCGTCAGTGTTGATAACACCGACAACCATCAGGAAGCTGCTGGAAGATTTCTCAACGCTCACCCCTTGCTGCTGTACTTCTTGCGGCAGCAACGGCATCGCCAGTTGCAGTTTGTTCTGCACCTGAACCTGCGCGATATCCGCATCAGTACCAGACTCAAAGGTCAGGGTGATCTGCACAGTACCCGTGGAGTCACTGTTAGAGGACATATACATCAGGTTATCGATACCGTTCATATTCTGTTCGATAACCTGTGTCACCGTGTCCTGCACTGTTTTCGCATCAGCGCCGGGGTAGGAAGCGGAGATCGTGACCGCCGGTGGTGCAATCGTAGGATATTGCGCCACCGGCAGTTTGAGGATCGCCAGCCCCCCTGCCAACATGATAATGATGGCGATCACCCACGCAAAAATCGGGCGATCGATAAAGAAATTAGGCATGTCTTAACGGCTCCTGTTTAAGTTAAGACTTGGACTGTTCAGGCTGAGCACCGCTTGCGGCTTGCTGGTTATTATCAGCGGTAACTTCTTGTGCTTTTACCTGGACACCAGGACGCACTTTCTGCAGCCCACTTATTACTACGCGGTCGCCTGCTTTCAGACCTTCTGTCACCAGCCACTTATCGCCAATAGCCTGGCTTGCGACGATTGGGCGGGTTTCCACTTTGTCATCCGCGCCAACCACCAGAACGGTAGCCTCACCGCGTGGTGTACGAGTTACACCCTGTTGCGGAACTAAAATGGCGTTAGGATTAAGCCCTTCTTCCAGACGAGCGCGCACGAACATACCCGGCAGCAGAGTGTGATCCGGGTTCGGGAAGATAGCGCGTAAAGTGATAGACCCAGTGGTCTGATCGACAGTCACGTCAGAGAACTCCAGCGTACCGTCCTGCGGGAACTTAATGCCGTCGCTGGTGATCAGCGAGACTTTGGCCTTGCCGTTCTCTTGCTTCAGCGTACCGTTTGCCAGTTCCTGTTTCAGACGCAGGAAGTCGTTGCTGGACTGGGTAACATCCACATAGATAGGATCAAGTTGCTGCACGGTTGCCAGCGCAGTCGCCTGACCGTTTTGCACCAGGGCACCTTCCGTCACGTTTGATTTACCAATACGGCCAGTAATCGGAGAGGTGACTTTGGTGTAAGCCAGATTGATCCGCGCGGTTTCAACAGCCGCTTTTGCCGCAGTGACAGCCGCATTTGCCTGTTGCGCATCAGCCAGAGCCTGATCGTACTCTTGCTTACTGATGTACTGAGTACCCAGCAGTTTCTGGTAACGATTAACAGTCAGTTGCGCGATATTGGCTGCCGCCTGCGCTTTCGCCAGATCGCCTTTTGCACTGTCGTACGCCGCCTGGTAGGTAGCAGGATCAATCTGATAAAGAGAGACACCTGCTTCGATGTCGCTACCCTCTTTGAAATTACGCTTCAGGATAATCCCGCTAACTTGAGGACGAACTTCTGCGATCCGGAAAGCACTGGTGCGGCCCGGAAGCTCGGTTGTGATCTGCAGAGGTTCAGTTTTGACTGTTACTACCCCAACGGCGGGCATCTGCTGGCCACCTTGTTGGGCCTGTTTGTCGTCACATCCTGTAAGCGCTAAGCTGCCTGAGAGCATCAGAACGATCGCCAGAGGCGTAAACCCTCTGTTTTTGTTCATATGTAAACCTCGAGTGTCCGATTTCAAATTGGTCAATGGTCAAAAGTCGATAAACCCATTGCTGCGTTTATATTATCGTCGTGCTATGGTACATACATTCATAAATGTATGTAAATCTAACGCCTGTAAATTCACTAACATATGGCACGAAAAACCAAACAAGAAGCGCAAGAAACGCGTCAACACATCCTCGATGTGGCGCTACGTCTTTTCTCACAGCAGGGGGTATCATCCACCTCACTGGGAGAGATTGCAAAAGCGGCAGGCGTTACGCGCGGTGCAATCTACTGGCATTTTAAAGACAAGTCGGATTTGTTCAGTGAGATCTGGGAGCTGTCAGAGTCCAATATTGGTGAACTAGAGCTTGAGTATCAGGCAAAATTCCCTGACGATCCACTCTCAGTTTTAAGAGAAATACTAATTCATGTGCTTGAATCGACGGTGACGGAAGAACGGCGTCGATTATTGATGGAGATTATTTTCCACAAATGCGAGTTTGTCGGAGAAATGGCGGTTGTCCAACAGGCACAACGAAATCTCTGTCTGGAAAGTTATGAACGTATAGAGCAAACGTTAAGACATTGTATTGAAAAAAAATTATTACCAACCAATTTAATGACGCGCCGTGCGGCGATAATTATGCGCGGTTATATTTCCGGCCTGATGGAAAACTGGCTGTTTGCACCGCAATCTTTTGATCTCAAAAAAGAAGCCCGCGATTACGTAGCCATCTTGTTGGAAATGTATCTTCTTTGCCCGACTCTTCGTACTCCCGCCGCCAACGAAAAATCCTGAATCAGACTCCAGGATTTATCCTGGACATTTTCGCTGTTGCTATTCTGGCTCTCTACACCGTGATATTCTAGCCACCCGACTCGTTCAGGTCGTTCTTCAGGTTCAGAAACCTTCATTCATCATGACTATGTTCCAGTATTACAAACGATCACGGCATTTTGTTTTTTCAGCATTTATTGCTTTTGTTCTTGTCTTGTTATGCCAGAACACGGCGTTTGCGCGGGCGTCATCGAATGGTGATCTACCGACGAAAGCAGACCTGCAGGCACAACTTGACTCACTGAATAAACAAAAAGATCTTTCTGCCCAGGACAAGCTGGTGCAGCAAGATATTACTGACACGTTAGCCACCCTCGAGAAAATCGATCGCATAAAAGACGAAACGGTGCAATTACGGCAAAAAGTTGCCGAAGCGCCAGAGAAAATGCGTCAAGCGACCGCAGCGTTAACTGCGCTCAACGATGTGGATAACGACGAAGAAACCCGCAAAATTCTGAGTACGCTATCGTTGCGCCAGTTGGAGTTACGTGTCTCCCAGGCGCTGGACGATTTGCAGAATGCACAAAATGATCTGGCTTCTTATAACAGCCAGTTAGTTTCGTTACAGACGCAGCCTGAACGCGTGCAAAATGCGATGTATACCGCCTCGCAGCAATTGCAACAAATTCGCAGCCGCCTGGATGGAACCGAGGTCGGCGAAGCCGCCTTACGTCCCAGCCAGAAAGTGTTAATGCAGGCACAGCAGGCTTTGCTGAATGCCGAGATTGACCAACAGCGTAAAAGCCTGGAAGGGAACACTGTCTTACAGGACACCCTGCAAAAGCAGCGTGATTACGTGACGGCGAACAGTACGCGACTTGAACATCAGCTACAACTGTTGCAGGAGGCGGTGAACAGCAAGCGCCTGACATTAACCGAAAAAACGGCGCAGGAAGCCGTTACCCCGGATGAAGCTGCGCGTATTCAGGCTAATCCGCTGGTGAAGCAGGAGCTGGAAATAAACCAGCAATTAAGCCAGCGTCTGATTACCGCTACCGAAAACGGTAATGTCCTGATGCAGCAAAACATCAAAGTCAAAAACTGGCTGGAGCGGGCGCTGCAATCGGAACGTAACATCAAAGAGCAGATTTCTGTCCTGAAGGGCAGTCTGCTGCTTTCACGCATTCTTTATCAGCAACAACAAACGCTGCCCTCGGCGGATGAACTGGAAAATATGACCAACCGCATCGCGGACTTGCGTCTCGAACAGTTTGAAGTCAACCAGCAACGTGACGCGCTGTTCCAGAGCGATGCGTTCGTCAGCAAGCTGGAAGAAGGTCACGCCAACGAAGTCAACAGCGAAGTTCACGATGCGTTATTGCAAGTGGTTGATATGCGTCGCGAACTGTTGGATCAGCTTAACAAACAGTTGGGTAACCAGCTGATGATGGCCATTAACCTGCAAATCAACCAGCAGCAGTTAATGAGCGTATCGAAAAACCTGAAATCCATCCTGACTCAGCAAATTTTTTGGGTGAACAGTAACCGTCCGATGGACTGGGACTGGATCAAAGCGTTCCCGCAAACCCTGAAAGATGAGTTTAAATCGATGAAAATTACGGTGAACTGGGAAAAAGCCTGGCCCGCCGTATTTATCGCTTTCCTTGCCGGTTTGCCGCTGCTGTTGATTGCCGGGCTGATTCACTGGCGTTTAGGCTGGCTGAAAGCATATCAACAAAAACTGGCTTCGGCGGTAGGTTCCCTGCGTAACGATAGCCAGCTCAATACGCCAAAAGCGATTCTTATTGATCTGATCCGCGCACTGCCGGTGTGCCTGATTATTCTCGCTGTCGGTCTGATTCTACTGACGATGCAACTCAACATCAGTGAATTATTGTGGTCGTTCAGCAAAAAACTGGCGATTTTCTGGCTGGTGTTTGGCCTGTGCTGGAAAGTGCTGGAGAAAAACGGTGTTGCCGTGCGTCACTTTGGTATGCCGGAACAGCAGACCAGCCACTGGCGTCGGCAAATTGTCCGCATCAGCCTCGCGTTGCTGCCGATCCATTTCTGGTCTGTGGTGGCAGAACTCTCCCCGCTGCATCTGATGGATGATGTGCTGGGGCAGGCGATGATTTTCTTCAACCTGCTGCTGATTGCCTTCCTGGTGTGGCCGATGTGCCGCGAAAGCTGGCGTGATAAAGAGTCGCACACCATGCGACTGGTCACCATTACCGTGCTGTCGATTATCCCGATTGCGCTGATGGTGCTGACCGCTACAGGTTACTTCTACACCACGCTGCGCCTCTCCGGGCGTTGGATTGAAACCGTTTATCTGGTGATCATCTGGAACCTGCTCTACCAGACGGTGTTGCGCGGATTAAGCGTAGCGGCGCGACGTATCGCCTGGCGTCGTGCGCTGGCGCGTCGGCAGAATCTGGTGAAAGAGGGCGCAGAAGGTGCTGAACCGCCGGAAGAACCCACCATCGCGCTGGAGCAGGTTAACCAGCAGACGCTGCGTATTACCATGTTGCTGATGTTTGCGCTGTTCGGTGTCATGTTCTGGGCAATTTGGTCCGATTTGATCACCGTGTTCAGCTATCTCGACAGCATCACGCTCTGGCATTACAACGGCACTGAAGCTGGCGCTGCGGTGGTGAAAAACGTCACCATGGGCAGTCTGTTGTTTGCGATTATCGTCTCAATGGTGGCCTGGGCGTTGATTCGCAACCTGCCTGGTTTGCTGGAAGTGCTGGTGCTGTCGCGCCTGAACATGCGCCAGGGAGCATCGTATGCCATCACCACTATCCTTAACTACATCATCATTGCCGTTGGTGCGATGACGGTGTTCGGATCGCTGGGCGTCTCGTGGGATAAACTCCAGTGGCTGGCAGCAGCATTATCCGTAGGTCTTGGTTTTGGCTTACAGGAGATCTTCGGTAACTTCGTCTCCGGCTTGATCATCCTGTTCGAACGTCCGGTGCGCATTGGCGATACGGTAACCATTGGTACCTACTCTGGGACGGTCAGTAAGATCCGTATTCGTGCGACAACGATTACCGATTTCGATCGCAAAGAAGTGATCATCCCGAACAAAGCGTTTGTTACCGAGCGTCTGATTAACTGGTCGTTGACTGATACCACCACGCGTCTGGTGATCCGTCTGGGCGTGGCCTATGGCTCCGATCTGGAAAAAGTCCGCAGAGTCCTGCTTCAGGCAGCGACAGAGCATCCAAGGGTGATGCACGAGCCAATGCCAGAAGTCTTCTTTACTGCATTTGGCGCCAGCACGCTGGATCACGAACTGCGCTTGTATGTTCGTGAACTGCGCGACCGTAGCCGCACCGTCGATGAACTGAACCGTACTATCGATCAGTTATGCCGTGAAAACGACATCAACATTGCCTTTAACCAGCTTGAAGTGCATTTGCATAACGAGAAGGGCGATGAAGTGACGGAAGTGAAACGTGACTACAAAGGTGACGATCCGACGCCTGCGGTAGGATAATAACGAAAGGGGCGGCATTTAGTTGCCCCCGAGATTGCTGACAAAGTGCGCGTTGTTCATGCCGGATGCGGCGTGACCGCCTTATCCGGCCTACGAAACCGCGAAAATTCAATATATTGCAGGAGCGGTGTAGGCCTGATAAGCGTAGCGCATCAGGCAGTTTTGCGTTTGACCGCAATCTTAGGGGACATTTAGCGGCCCCTTTTATTTATCACTTTTCGCCTCATCATCCCGCGTTAATTTCTTTTCATAATCACGCTTTACAATATCCAGCGCGCGCAGCACGGTGCTGGCAGGGATTTGATTTTCTTCCAGTAGCACAATTAAATCGACGGCCAGTTTGACATCGTCAGGGGCATTTTCCAGTGACATACTTTCTCCATTGTTAGCGGGTTAAACGCGCTAACCTGTTTTCGATTTTTTCCAACGCATGACGGCAACGCGCCAGGCGCGCTTCATAGGCTTCCACTTCACGATGTAGCGTTTGCTGTTCCACGAGATCGGTCGCCCGCACCAGACGGGCTTTACGTTCGGCAACCATTTCACGTAGCCGTCGTTCAAACTCCTGATGCTGAATACGTTTACGCTGCCAGCGGGCAATTTTTGGTGGTGCGCTATCCCACTCGCGTAGCGACCAGGCTGCGGCTTCACGCGCGATGGCTTCCAGTTGTGCCGCCAGATGTTCTGCCAGCCAGGCGACTTGCGGCAGTTGCTGTTGCTCAACCGCATGGCGAAGCGCTGACAAATTATCTCCCGCTTCTTCCAGGTACGCCTGTAACGTTGTCGCACGGGTCTGAAAAAGGTGCCTGTCGAAACGGGCGCTTAACGTGGCGAACTGCGCCACCGGGGCACAACGCTGGCGCAGCGTGGCGAGCTGACCTTCCAGTTTTTCCAGCAGCAGGGCAGTTTTCACGATAAGACCTCAATGAAAATGATAATTGTTATGCTAAAGTAGCCACTCTGTATGCTGACTACACATAATATGCAACGAATCATTTTAATCATCATTGGCTGGCTGGCGGTAGTGTTGGGTACGCTGGGCGTGGTATTACCGGTATTGCCGACGACGCCATTTATCCTACTGGCCGCCTGGTGCTTTGCCCGTTCATCGCCGCGCTTCCACGCCTGGTTGCTGTACCGCTCATGGTTTGGCAGCTATTTACGCTTCTGGCAGAAATATCATGCAATGCCACGCGGCGCAAAGCCTCGGGCGATATGCATTATTTTACTGACTTTTGCTATTTCACTTTGGTTCGTCCATATGACGTGGGTGCGGATTCTGTTATTGGTGATCCTCGGCTGTTTGCTGATTTTTATGTGGCGAATCCCGGTGATTGATGAAAAGCAATAAAAACGGCAAAGCACAACAATCGCTGTTGCAATTATCGCCCACAGCCAGTACATTCTGGCGTTTTCGAGCACAGGCGCAGGCGGTCAAAGGTTAAACAACTGTTACTTTTGACTCGTTTAAAACGCGCCGTGAGTACCACCGTAACAAGCAGGCATACACTTATGACCGCGACTGCACAGCAGCTTGAGTATCTCAAAAATAGCATCAAAAGCATTCAGGACTACCCGAAACCCGGCATTCTTTTCCGTGATGTCACCAGCTTACTGGAAGACCCGAAAGCTTACGCTCTCAGCATCGATTTACTGGTTGAGCGTTACAAAAATGCGGGCATTACCAAAGTTGTCGGCACTGAAGCTCGTGGCTTCTTGTTCGGCGCTCCGGTAGCATTGGGTCTGGGCGTTGGTTTTGTGCCGGTACGTAAACCAGGCAAACTGCCGCGCGAAACTATCAACGAATCTTATGAACTGGAATACGGCACCGATAAGCTGGAAATCCACGTTGATGCCATTAAACCTGGCGACAAAGTGCTGGTGGTTGATGATTTGCTGGCAACAGGCGGCACCATTGAAGCGACGGTTAAACTGATCCGCCGTTTAGGTGGTGAAGTTACTGACGCTGCGTTCATCATTAATCTGTTCGATCTTGGCGGCGAACAGCGCCTCGAAAAGCAGGGCATTACCTGTTATAGCCTTGTCCCGTTCCCGGGCCATTAATTTTCGCCAGCCCACGTCATGGGCAGCACAAGTTGTACATTCAGCCTCGCCGTTCTGACGGGGCTGTGTTAGCATTACCCCTTCGTGAATCCACCTTCCAGCGTTTCAGAGCCTGCCAATGAGTTATCAGGTCTTAGCCCGAAAATGGCGCCCACAAACCTTTGCTGACGTCGTCGGCCAGGAACATGTGCTGACCGCACTGGCGAACGGCTTGTCGTTAGGGCGTATTCATCATGCTTATCTTTTTTCCGGCACCCGTGGCGTCGGAAAAACCTCTATCGCCCGACTGCTGGCGAAGGGGCTAAACTGCGAAACCGGCATTACCGCGACGCCGTGCGGCGTATGCGATAACTGCCGTGAAATCGAGCAGGGGCGCTTTGTCGATTTGATTGAAATCGACGCCGCCTCGCGCACTAAAGTTGAAGATACCCGCGACCTGCTGGATAACGTTCAGTACGCTCCGGCGCGTGGTCGTTTTAAAGTCTATCTGATCGACGAAGTGCATATGCTGTCGCGTCACAGCTTTAACGCACTGTTAAAAACCCTTGAAGAGCCGCCAGAGCACGTCAAGTTTCTGCTGGCGACGACCGATCCGCAGAAATTGCCAGTGACGATTTTGTCACGCTGTCTGCAATTCCATCTTAAGGCGCTGGATGTCGAGCAAATTCGCCACCAGCTTGAGCACATCCTCAACGAAGAACATATCGCTCACGAGCCACGCGCACTGCAACTGCTGGCGCGCGCCGCCGAAGGCAGTTTGCGAGATGCCTTAAGTCTGACCGACCAGGCGATTGCCAGCGGCGACGGCCAGGTTTCGACCCAGTCAGTAAGCGCGATGCTGGGTACGCTTGACGACGATCAGGCGCTGTCGCTGGTTGAAGCGATGGTCGAGGCCAACGGCGAGCGCGTAATGGCGCTGATTAATGAAGCCGCTGCCCGTGGTATCGAGTGGGAAGCGTTGTTGGTGGAAATGCTCGGCCTGTTGCACCGCATTGCGATGGTACAACTTTCGCCTGCAGCACTTGGCAACGACATGGCCGCCATCGAGTTGCGGATGCGTGAACTTGCGCGCACCATACCGCCGACGGATATTCAGCTTTACTATCAGACGCTGTTGATTGGTCGCAAAGAATTACCGTATGCGCCGGATCGCCGCATGGGCGTTGAGATGACACTGCTGCGCGCGCTGGCGTTCCATCCGCGTATGCCGCTGCCTGAGCCAGAAGTGCCACGCCAGTCCTTTGCGCCCGTCGCGCCAACGGCAGTAATGACGCCAACCCAGGTGCCGCCGCAACCGCAACCAGCGCCGCAGCAGGCACCGACTGTACCGCTCTCAGAAACCACCAGCCAGGTGCTGGCGGCGCGTCAGCAACTGCAGCGCGCTCAGGGAGCAACCAAAGCAAAAAAGAGTGAACCGGCAGCCGCTACCCGCGCGCGGCCGGTGAATAACGCTGCGCTGGAAAGACTGGCTTCGGTCACCGATCGCGTTCAGTCGCGTCCGGTGCCATCGGCGCTGGAAAAAGCGCCAGCCAAAAAAGAAGCGTATCGCTGGAAGGCGACCACCCCAGTGATGCAGCAAAAAGAAGTGGTCGCCACGCCGAAGGCGCTAAAAAAAGCGCTGGAACATGAAAAAACGCCGGAACTGGCGGCGAAGCTGGCGGCAGAAGCCATTGAGCGCGACCCGTGGGCGGCACAGGTGAGCCAACTATCGCTACCCAAACTGGTCGAGCAGGTGGCGTTAAATGCCTGGAAAGAGGAGAGCGACAACGCTGTATGCCTGCATTTGCGCTCCTCTCAGCGGCATTTGAATAACCGCGGCGCACAGCAAAAACTGGCTGAAGCGTTGAGCACGTTAAAAGGTTCAACGGTTGAACTGACTATCGTTGAAGATGATAATCCCGCGGTGCGTACGCCGCTGGAGTGGCGTCAGGCGATATACGAAGAAAAACTTGCGCAGGCGCGCGAGTCCATTATTGCGGATAATAATATTCAGACCCTGCGTCGATTCTTTGATGCAGAGCTGGATGAAGAAAGTATCCGCCCCATTTGATCGTAAGCACTGCTTACGATCGTCATCCTTAACGTGATTGAGAGAGAAACCTATGTTTGGTAAAGGCGGTCTGGGCAACCTGATGAAGCAAGCCCAGCAGATGCAAGAAAAAATGCAGCAGATGCAGGAAGAAATCGCGAAGCTAGAAGTGACTGGCGAATCCGGCGCAGGTCTGGTGAAAGTGACCATCAATGGCGCTCACAACTGCCGTCGCGTAGAGATCGACCCGAGCCTGCTGGAAGACGACAAAGAGATGCTGGAAGATTTGGTCGCTGCGGCATTCAACGACGCAGCGCGTCGCATCGAAGAAACCCAGAAAGAAAAAATGGCCTCTGTTTCCTCCGGAATGCAGCTGCCGCCAGGCTTTAAGATGCCGTTCTGATGCAAACCAGCCCGCTGTTAACACAGCTTATGGAAGCACTGCGCTGTCTGCCGGGCGTTGGCCCGAAGTCGGCGCAGCGTATGGCGTTCACGCTGCTTCAGCGCGATCGTAGCGGCGGGATGCGTCTGGCGCAGGCGCTCACCCGGGCGATGTCGGAAATCGGCCACTGCGCCGATTGTCGGACCTTCACTGAACAGGAAGTCTGTAACATCTGTTCAAATCCGCGTCGTCAGGAAAACGGTCAAATCTGCGTGGTGGAGAGTCCGGCGGACATCTACGCCATTGAGCAGACGGGGCAGTTTTCCGGTCGTTATTTTGTGTTGATGGGGCATCTGTCACCGCTGGACGGTATTGGCCCGGATGATATCGGACTTGATCGCCTGGAACAGCGTCTGGCGGCAGAAAAAATCACCGAAGTGATCCTCGCCACCAACCCGACGGTCGAAGGTGAAGCCACCGCTAACTACATTGCCGAGCTTTGCGCGCAATATGACGTGGAAGCCAGCCGAATCGCTCATGGCGTACCGGTTGGCGGCGAGCTGGAAATGGTCGATGGCACCACGCTGTCACACTCCCTTGCCGGGCGTCATAAGATTCGTTTTTAAGCAAACGAGAGCAGGATCACCTGCTCTCGCTTGAAATTATCCTTCCTTGTCCCCATTTACCCCTCATCCTGTTTATAACCTTAAAATGGCATTATTGAGGTAGACCTACATGAAAGGACAAGAAACTCGTGGTTTTCAGTCAGAAGTGAAACAGCTTCTGCACCTGATGATCCATTCTCTGTATTCCAATAAAGAAATCTTCCTGCGTGAGCTTATCTCTAACGCCTCCGATGCGGCGGACAAGCTGCGTTTCCGCGCGCTCTCTAACCCGGATCTGTACGAAGGTGACGGCGAACTGCGCGTTCGTGTTTCTTTCGATAAAGACAAGCGCACGCTGACCATCTCCGATAACGGCGTGGGGATGACCCGCGACGAAGTGATTGACCATCTGGGGACTATCGCTAAATCCGGCACCAAATCATTCCTCGAATCCCTGGGCTCTGACCAGGCAAAAGACAGCCAGCTGATCGGTCAGTTCGGTGTTGGTTTCTACTCTGCGTTTATCGTGGCCGATAAAGTGACCGTGCGTACTCGTGCGGCGGGCGAAAAACCAGAAAACGGCGTGTTCTGGGAATCGGCTGGTGAAGGTGAATACACCGTTGCCGACATCACCAAAGAAGATCGTGGTACTGAAATCACCCTGCATCTGCGTGAAGGCGAAGACGAGTTCCTCGATGACTGGCGCGTGCGTTCCATCATCAGCAAATACTCCGACCATATCGCGCTGCCGGTAGAGATCGAAAAACGCGAAGAGAAAGACGGCGAAACCGTTATCTCCTGGGAGAAAATCAACAAAGCGCAGGCGCTGTGGACCCGTAACAAGTCGGAAATCACCGATGAAGAGTACAAAGAGTTCTACAAACACATCGCCCACGACTTTAACGATCCGCTGACCTGGAGCCACAACCGCGTTGAAGGTAAGCAGGAGTACACCAGCCTGCTGTACATTCCGTCTCAGGCACCGTGGGATATGTGGAACCGCGATCATAAACACGGTCTGAAACTGTACGTCCAGCGTGTGTTCATCATGGACGACGCAGAACAGTTCATGCCGAACTATCTGCGCTTCGTGCGTGGTCTGATTGACTCCAGCGATCTGCCGCTGAACGTTTCCCGTGAAATCCTCCAGGACAGCACCGTAACCCGCAATCTGCGCAATGCGCTGACCAAGCGTGTGCTGCAAATGCTGGAAAAACTGGCGAAAGACGACGCGGAAAAATACCAGACCTTCTGGCAACAGTTTGGCCTGGTACTGAAAGAAGGTCCGGCGGAAGATTTCGCTAACCAGGAAGCGATCGCCAAACTGCTGCGTTTTGCGTCTACCCATACCGATTCTTCTGCGCAGACCGTGTCTCTGGAAGACTACGTTTCCCGCATGAAAGAAGGGCAGGAGAAAATCTACTACATCACCGCAGACAGCTATGCGGCAGCGAAGAGCAGCCCGCACCTGGAACTGCTGCGTAAGAAAGGCATCGAAGTTCTGCTGCTTTCCGACCGCATCGATGAGTGGATGATGAACTATCTGACTGAGTTCGACGGTAAACCGTTCCAGTCGGTGTCTAAAGTTGATGAATCGCTGGAAAAACTGGCTGATGAAGTCGATGAAAGTGCGAAAGAAGCGGAAAAAGCACTGACTCCGTTCATCGACCGTGTGAAAGCACTGCTTGGCGAACGCGTGAAAGATGTCCGTCTGACTCACCGTCTGACCGATACGCCAGCGATTGTTTCTACCGACGCGGACGAAATGAGCACCCAGATGGCTAAACTGTTCGCCGCAGCGGGCCAGAAAGTGCCAGAAGTGAAATACATCTTCGAACTGAATCCGGATCACGTACTGGTGAAACGTGCTGCAGATACTGAAGATGAAGCCAAGTTCAGCGAGTGGGTAGAACTGCTGCTGGATCAGGCGCTGCTGGCAGAACGCGGTACGCTGGAAGATCCGAACCTGTTTATTCGTCGTATGAACCAGCTACTGGTTTCCTGATGTAATGCCGGATGAATTTTATCCGGCATACAGCTGAATGTGGTGCCGGATGACCTTCGTGTCATCCGGCATTTTTCTTTTCATCCTCTGCACTTTCCGCAAATTATCTCACCATTAACCGTTTCAGCCCCGGGCGCCTTTCTTGAGGCAATCGCCTGTTGGTGGTATCGTTTATCGCTTTTTCAAAAAATTCGACACAATTTAAGGGGATTTTCGCAATGCGTATCATTCTGCTTGGCGCTCCGGGCGCGGGGAAAGGGACTCAGGCTCAGTTCATCATGGAGAAATATGGTATTCCGCAAATCTCCACTGGCGATATGCTGCGTGCCGCAGTCAAATCTGGCTCCGAGCTGGGTAAACAAGCTAAAGACATTATGGACGCTGGCAAACTGGTCACCGATGAACTGGTGATCGCGCTGGTTAAAGAGCGCATTGCTCAGGAAGATTGCCGTAATGGTTTCCTGTTGGACGGCTTCCCGCGTACCATTCCGCAGGCAGACGCGATGAAAGAAGCGGGCATCAATGTTGATTACGTTCTGGAATTCGACGTGCCGGACGAACTGATCGTTGATCGTATCGTGGGCCGCCGCGTTCACGCGCCGTCTGGTCGTGTATATCACGTTAAATTCAATCCGCCGAAAGTAGAAGGCAAAGACGACGTGACCGGTGAAGAGCTGACTACTCGTAAAGACGATCAGGAAGAAACCGTACGTAAACGTCTGGTTGAATACCATCAGATGACTGCACCGCTGATTGGCTACTACTCCAAAGAAGCAGAAGCGGGTAACACCAAATACGCGAAAGTTGACGGCACCAAACCGGTTGCTGAAGTTCGCGCGGCTCTGGAAAAAATCCTCGGCTAATCAAGCCGCAGCAGATCTGCTCTCGGGCAGGTCTGCGTATCCTCCTCAGGCCAGGCCTCTCACAGCAATTAGTTCTTCTTCCTCACTTTTCCGCTACAATTATCAACAAGTTGAATCGATAAGAGGCGGTAATGCGTCAGACTAAAACCGGTATCCTGCTGGCAAACCTGGGGACGCCCGATGCCCCCACTCCTGAAGCGGTAAAACGCTATCTGAAACAATTTTTAAGCGATAGACGCGTGGTTGATACCTCACGGCTGTTGTGGTGGCCGTTGCTGCGTGGTGTGATTTTGCCGCTGCGCTCACCGCGCGTGGCGAAGCTGTACGCCTCGGTCTGGATGGAAGACGGCTCGCCACTGATGGTTTACAGCCGCCAGCAACAGCAGGCGCTGGCACAACGTTTACCGGAAACGCCAGTGGCGCTGGGCATGAGCTACGGCTCGCCATCACTGGAAAGTGCCGTCGATGAACTACTGGCAGAACATGTTGATCATATTGTGGTGCTGCCGCTCTATCCGCAATACTCCTGCTCTACGGTTGGCGCTGTGTGGGATGAACTTGCACGCATTCTCGCGCGCAAGCGTAGCATTCCGGGGATTTCGTTTATTCGTGATTACGCCGATAACCACGATTACATTAATGCGCTGGCGAACAGCGTGCGGGCCTCTTTCGAAAAACATGGCGAGCCGGAGCTGCTGCTGCTCTCTTATCATGGCATTCCTCAGCGTTACGCGGATGAAGGTGATGATTACCCGCAGCGTTGCCGCACAACGACTCGCGAACTGGCTTCCGCACTGGGGATGGCACCGGAAAAAGTGATGATGACCTTTCAGTCGCGCTTTGGTCGGGAACCCTGGCTGATGCCTTATACCGACGAAACGCTGAAAATGCTCGGAGAAAAAGGTGTCGGTCATATTCAGGTGGTGTGTCCGGGCTTTGCTGCGGATTGTCTGGAGACGCTGGAAGAGATTGCCGAGCAAAACCGTGAAGTCTTCCTCGGCGCTGGCGGGAAAAAATACGAATATATTCCGGCGCTTAATGCTACACCGGAACATATCGAAATGATGGCTAATCTTGTTGCAGCCTATCGCTAAAGAATCGAGCACCGTCGCGTAGAGCATCGTCGGCGGTTTTCATCATCCGTGAATAATGCAAAAAGGCGTGCAGCGTACCGGAGTAGAGTTTGAACTCACAAGGTTGCTGGTGTGCCGCTAACGTCTGGTAAAGCAGGCGACTGTCATCCAGCAGCGGATCGAACTCCGCTCCGGCGATATAACAGGGCGGCACATTTCGAGTGAGATCATTATTAAACAGGCAGTAATACGGCGACTCGCGATCCGCTTCGCTGCCTAAATATGCCTCTTCATACATCTGTAAATCCTGTTGCGTTAAGCCATCCCAGGTACCGCCCAGCAGGCGACGAGTCACGGAATCCCGTAACCCATAAAGTCCATACCACAGCAAAACGCCCACAACCTTACCGCAATCGATCTGTTTATCCCGCAGCCACAAGGCGCTGGCGAGCGCCAGCATTGCGCCAGCGGAATCACCGGCAAAGCCAATATGTGACATATTAATTTGATAATCGCCCGCCTGCTGGTGGAAGTGACAACAGGCGGCCACGATTTCCTCTATCGCCTGCGGAAAACGCGCTTCTGGCGAAAGGGTGTAATCAATGCCAATCACCGTACACTGAGTGTAGATTGCCAGCAGGCGCATGATGCGATCGTGAGTATCGAGATTGCCGAGAATAAAACCACCGCCGTGAAGATAAAATAGCGTCGCTGGGCTATCTGAATTTGGACAAAATAAACGGGCCTCCACTTGTCCATATTTTGTCGGAACTGCGTAATCCCTGGTTTCCATTTCTGGAGCGCCCGCATTCCAGAATCGCCGCTCGAGCGAGTAATGCTGACGCTGCTCGGCAAGTGTTCCTTCTGCGGGCCAGGGCGGTAAATCAGGCTGAAGCGTATTAACAACGGCCCTCATTTCGGCAGAAATCAGTTCCAGTGCGGGTAATTTGTTTTCCATCTTCATAGAAAAACTCCTTTCAAATTACGCCATTGTAAGGAAGCTCTGCCATGATAATGCGATCTCGTCTGCTGATATTGAAACTGGCTGCATCTCGCGCGTTCCCGTGAGATTGTGTTAACATTCGCCGCTCAGTTAACCACCCGTAAAAACAACCATGAAATTTCCCGGTAAACGTAAATCCAAACATTACTTCCCTGTAAACGCACGCGATCCGCTGTTGCAGCAAATCCAGCCAGAAAACGAAACCAGCGCTGCCTGGGTGGTGGGTATCGACCAGACGTTGGTAGATATTGAAGCAAAAGTGGATGATGAATTTATTGAGCGTTATGGATTAAGCGCCGGGCATTCACTGGTGATTGAAGATGATGTTGCCGAAGCACTCTATCAGGAACTTAAAGAGAAAAATCTGATTACCCATCAGTTTGCGGGGGGCACTATTGGTAATACCATGCATAACTACTCGGTACTGGCGGATGACCGCTCGGTACTACTGGGCGTGATGTGCAGCAATATTGAAATTGGCAGCTACGCCTATCGTTATTTGTGTAATACCTCCAGCCGTACCGATCTTAACTATCTGCAAGGCGTAGACGGCCCGATTGGACGCTGCTTTACGCTGATTGGCGAGTCTGGCGAACGCACTTTTGCCATTAGCCCCGGCCACATGAACCAGCTACGGGCAGAAAGCATTCCGGAAGATGTGATTGCCGGAGCGTCGGCGCTGGTACTCACCTCATATCTGGTGCGCTGCAAGCCGGGCGAACCGATGCCGGAAGCGACCATGAAAGCCATTGAGTACGCGAAGAAATATAACGTGCCGGTGGTGCTGACGCTGGGGACTAAATTTGTCATCGCCGAGAATCCGCAGTGGTGGCAGCAATTCCTCAAAGAACACGTTTCCATCCTTGCGATGAACGAAGAAGAAGCCGAAGCGTTGACCGGAGAGAGCGATCCGCTGCTGGCGTCTGACAAGGCGCTGGACTGGGTGGATCTGGTGCTGTGTACCGCCGGGCCAATCGGTTTGTATATGGCGGGCTTTACTGAAGACGAAGCGAAACGCAAAACCCAGCATCCGCTGCTGCCGGGCGCTATCGCGGAATTTAACCAGTATGAGTTTAGCCGCGCTATGCGCCACAAGGATTGCCAGAATCCGCTGCGCGTCTATTCGCACATTGCGCCGTATATGGGCGGACCAGAAAAAATCATGAACACCAACGGTGCCGGAGATGGGGCGCTGGCGGCGCTGTTGCATGACATTACCGCTAACAGTTATCACCGTAGCAACGTACCAAATTCCAGCAAACATAAATTCACCTGGCTGACGTATTCGTCATTAGCGCAGGTGTGTAAATACGCCAACCGTGTGAGCTATCAGGTGCTTAACCAGCATTCTCCACGCTTAACGCGCGGGCTGCCGGAGCGTGAAGACAGCCTGGAAGAATCTTACTGGGATCGTTAAGTTATCGTCGGTTCGTAGGCCAGATAAGGCGTTCACGCCGCATCTGGCATTTTGCGCTCGATGCCTGATGCGACGCTGGCCGCGTCTTATCAGGCCTACATATCCGCGCCTATTATCCGGCAACTACCGTTTACCCCGTCACCACTTCATCTGCCGGTGGCGTTTCCAGCAGTTCCAGCATGGTGCGGGCAATTTCACGCTCGCCCATCACCACCTGATTTGCGCCACGTTCGGTGATATATGCCACCTCGTCGTCATAATGGGCGCGGGCGATAATCTCAATATCCGGGTTTTTCGCGCGAGCAGACGCCACAATCTCGCCGGCTTCGTAACCGTTGGGAATCGTCAGGATCAGCCATTTTGCGCATTCCAGATGCGCCAGTTGCATGATCTCTTCGTTAGCCGCGTTGCCTAATACCGCCCGGACTCCGCGCTCACGCAGTTCGTCGACGCGAGTACGTGACGTCTCAATCACCACTAAAGGAATATCAGATGCGAGCAATTTCTCCCCCAGCAGGCTGCCCACACGACCATAACCTACCAGCAGCGCATGGTTGCAGATATCAACCGGAATCTGCTTCTCTTCTTCGATAGCTTCCTCCAGCGTCTGCTCTTCCAGCGTTTCGGTTTTCGCCAGGTATTTCTCCAGCAGCGCGAACAGCACCGGGTTGAGCATAATCGACAAAATCGCCCCCGCCAGCACCAGGTTTTGCCCCGCCTGCGGCAGCAGATTCAGCGCCATCCCCAGACCCGCCAGAATAAAGGCGAACTCACCAATTTGCGCCAGGCTGGCGGCGATGGTCAACGCCGTACGCTGGGAGTGACCAAACAACCGGACGAGGAAAAGCGCCGCAACCGATTTACCAAACAGAATAATCGCCAGCGTAGCCAGCACCGCCAACGGCTGCTGAATCAGGATTAACGGATCAAACAACATCCCGACAGAGACGAAGAACAACACAGCAAACGCATCACGTAATGGCAGTGTATCGTGGGCGGCACGGTGGCTAAGTTCGGACTCATTCAGCACCATCCCGGCAAAGAACGCGCCGAGTGCAAAGGAGACGTCAAACAGCTCCACCGCGCCAAAAGCAATCCCTAACGCCAGCGCCAGCACCGACAGGGTAAACAGCTCACGCGAACCCGTTGCCGCGCTACGTGCCATAATCCACGGCACCAGACGGCGACCTACCAACATCATAATGGCAATAAACGCGACGACTTTGCCGATGGTGATACTCATATCCAGCGCCAGCGTCGCAAAGCCCACATCGCCCTGTTCCAGCATTCCGGCTACCGCTGGCAGCAACACCAGCGTCAGGACCATCACCAGGTCTTCCACAATCAGCCAGCCAATGGCGATTTGCCCTCGCTGGCTGTCTATCAACTGCCGTTCTTCAAGTGCGCGCAGCAGCACCACGGTACTGGCGGTGGAAAGACACAAACCGAACACGATGCCGGTCATTAACGACCAGCCGATCACGGCAGAAAGAGCCATACCCAGCAGTGTCGCCACGGCTATCTGGGCGACCGCGCCGGGAATGGCGATGGACTTTACCGCCATCAAATCCTTGAGCGAAAAATGCAAACCGACGCCGAACATCAGCAAAATAACGCCCAGTTCCGCCAGTTCAGGCGCAAGTTTTGTATCGGCAACAAAACCTGGGGTAAAGGGGCCTGCCAGCACACCCGCTAACAGATATCCCACCAGAGGAGAAATACGCAGTTTATTGGCCAGCATGCCGAGGATAAAGGCAAGCACAAGGCCGCCAACAATTGTGGTGATAAGCGGGGTGGCGTGATGCATTCCGTCTCCTTTTCCTGGTGGTGGTTGTCCATATTTTGGCCGGGAAAACCAAAATTACAGGTAATAGTTTATGACAATTTCATAGATTATGTTTATGAATAATTATTGAATTTTGCAGAAAAATGGAATTAGCCGCAAAAAAGGCACGGATCGGAAAAGTGATGAGGTGTATGAAGAGGAAAGGCTTATGGTTACTGCAAAATGAAGCAGCCAAAGTTTACCTTTGGCTGCCGGGAATTCAGGATTTATGCCGATTATCAGGTAAGAATATGGTCAACATGCCAAGAAGCGGCAGGAAAGCACAGATTTTATAAACTAACTCGATACTGGTATGGTCGGCGATAAGCCCCAGAACTGCGGCTCCAAGGCCACCCATGCCAAAAGCAAAACCGAAAAAGAGCCCGGAAACCATGCCGATACGCCCCGGCAACAGCTCTTGCGCATAAACCAGAATGGCAGAAAACGCAGAGGCGAGGATAAATCCAATAATCACCGTCAAAACCCCCGTCCAGTGCAGGCTTGCGTACGGTAAAATAAGCGTAAAAGGCGCAACGCCGAGGATAGAGCCCCAAATTACATATTTTCGACCAATCTTATCGCCAACAGGCCCGCCAATCACCGTCCCCGCCGCAACGGCAAACAGGAAGGCAAACAGATGAAGTTGGGCATTCTGGATGGATAATCCGAATTTTTCCATCAGATAAAAGGTGTAATAGCTGCTGATGCTCGCCATATAGAAATATTTCGAGAAAATCAGCACTAACAGTACGCAAACAGCCAGCACGACCTTATTTCGTGGCAGCGGATTGATTATTGGCGCTTTCGGCTTGCCTTTACTCATTCGGTGCTGCGCAGAGTACCAGCGGCTGATTTGCGCCAACACCACGATTGCCAGCAGTGCCGCCAGTACAAACCATGCAACGTTGCCTTTGCCATAGGGGGCGATGAGCACCGCCGCCAGCAAAGGTCCCAACGAACTGCCAAAGTTACCGCCGACCTGGAAGATGGATTGCGCCAGACCATGACGTCCGCCAGACGCCATACGTGCCACGCGGGAAGATTCCGGATGAAAGACCGACGAACCGGTACCGACCAGCGCCGCCGCCAGCAACACCGAGCCAAAACTGCCCGCCAGCGCCAGCAGCACCAGGCCGCTTAAGGTAAAGCACATGCCAATTGGCAACGACCACGGCATTGGGTATTTATCTGTCCAGTAACCGACCACTGGTTGCAGCAGCGAAGAGGCGAGCTGGAAGGTGAGGGTTATCAGCCCAATCTGCATAAATGTCAGGGAAAACTCTGACTGTAATAGCGGATAAATCGCCAGAATCAGCGATTGGATCATGTCGTTCAGCAGATGCGAAAGGCTGATAGCGCCTAAAATGCCAAACGATGTGCGAGCCTTAGTGGTCGATGCAGCCGCGCCCGCCACAGGCTGGGTTTGTTCACTCATTGCCATAGGAAAGTCACTTTTTTAGGGTTGCGATGTAAAGAATGATCTTATTTGTGATTATTACCCGACTAACATACCTGTATGCGCTGATTGAAGGAAGTCTCAATGTGGAAAACAGAATTTCCAATCTGGATGTAGATTTATCGTAACCGAACGCAGACTTGTCTATGATGTCGCGTCATACTAATTTTCAACACGTTATTATCTGGTCAGGGAGAGAAGTATGAAATTATTGCAGCGGGGTGTGGCATTAGCACTGTTAACCACATTGTCACTGGCGAGTGAAACTGCGTTGGCCTATGAGCAGGATAAAACCTATAAAATTACGGTTCTGCATACCAACGACCATCACGGTCATTTCTGGCGCAATGAATATGGCGAATACGGTCTGGCGGCACAAAAAACGCTGGTGGACGGTATTCGTAAAGAGGTCGCCGCTGAAGGCGGGAGCGTGCTGCTACTTTCTGGTGGCGACATTAATACCGGTGTGCCGGAGTCTGACTTACAGGACGCAGAGCCAGATTTTCGCGGCATGAATCTGGTGGGCTATGATGCAATGGCGATTGGCAATCATGAATTTGATAACCCGCTCACCGTATTACGCCAGCAGGAAAAGTGGGCAAAGTTCCCGTTGCTCTCTGCCAATATCTATCAAAAAAGTACCGGCGAGCGCCTGTTTAAACCATGGGCGCTGTTTAAGCGCCAGGATCTGAAAATCGCCGTTATCGGTTTAACAACTGATGAAACAGCGAAGTTAGGTAACCCAGAAAACTTCACCGACATTGAATTCCGTAAACCTGCCGACGAAGCCAAACTGGTGATCCAGGAGCTGCAACAGACAGAAAAGCCGGACATTATTATCGCGGCGACCCATATGGGGCATTACGACAACGGTGAGCACGGTTCTAACGCGCCGGGTGATGTAGAGATGGCGCGCAGTTTGCCGGCCGGATCGCTGGCGATGATTGTCGGCGGACATTCGCAAGATCCAGTCTGTATGGCTGCGGAAAATAAAAAGCAGGTAGATTACGTTCCTGGTACGCCATGCAAACCGGATCAACAAAACGGCATCTGGATTGTACAAGCACATGAGTGGGGCAAGTACGTTGGTCGGGCCGACTTTGAGTTTCGCAACGGCGAAATGAAAATGGTCAACTACCAGCTGATTCCGGTGAACCTGAAGAAAAAAGTCACCTGGGAAGACGGGAAAAGCGAGCGTGTGCTGTACACTCCGGAAATCGCCGAGAATCAGCAAATGATCTCACTGTTATCGCCGTTCCAGAACAAAGGCAAAGCGCAGCTGGAAGTGAAAATAGGCGAAACCAACGGTCGTCTGGAAGGCGATCGTGACAAAGTGCGTTTTGTACAGACCAATATGGGGCGGTTGATTCTGGCAGCCCAAATGGATCGTACTGGTGCTGACTTTGCGGTGATGAGCGGAGGCGGGATTCGTGATTCTATCGAGGCAGGCAATATCAGCTATAAAAACGTGCTGAAAGTGCAGCCGTTCGGCAATGTGGTGGTGTATGCCGACATGACCGGTAAAGAGGCGATTGATTATCTGACTGCCGTCGCGCAGATGAAGCCGGATTCCGGTGCCTACCCGCAATTTGCCAACGTCAGCTTTGTGGCGAAAGACGGCAAACTCAACGACCTGAAAATCAAAGGCGAACCGGTCGATCCGGCAAAAACCTACCGCATGGCAACATTAAACTTTAATGCTACTGGCGGTGATGGTTACCCGCACCTTGATAACAAACCGGGCTATGTGAATACCGGCTTTATTGATGCCGAAGTGCTGAAAGCGTATATCCAGAAAAACTCGCCGCTGGATGTGAGTGTCTATGAACCGAAAGGTGAGGTGAGCTGGCAGTAATCTGAAAGTGCCGGATGCTCACATCCGGCACAATGCTTAATCGCGACGGGCGATATCAGCAAATTTAGCATCGAGGATCTTCGCCAGGTCGCCTGCCGCCAGTTCGATATCCAGCCCGCGTTTACCGCCGGAAACATAAATAGTGGCAAATTCTTGTGCGGGGGCGTCGATAATCGTCGGCAGACGTTTTTTCTGCCCTAATGGGCTAATTCCCCCAACCAGATATCCCGTTGAACGCTGCGCGACCATCGGATCGGCCATCTCTACTTTCTTGGCACCCAGCGCCTTTGCTACTTTTTTGAGATCTAATTGACCTGCGACTGGCGTGACGGCCACGGCAAGGTGTTTCATATCGCCATTCACTGCGACCAGCAGCGTTTTGTAGACCTGATCCGGATTCAAACCTAATTTTTTGACGACTTCATCGCCAAAATTGGTTTCTGCCGGATCGTGTTCGTAGGTATGAACCTGAAAAGAAATTTTGTTTTTTTCGAGTAATTTAACTGCCGGTGTCATCGTAATTTTCCTGCCTTAAACAAAAAAACGAAGCAAGCATACGCCTGATGGTGGTCCAAAAAAAAGTGCCATCTTGCCTAAGAGTATTGGCAGGATGGTGAGATTGAGCGACAATCGACTTACACCGTCGTTTAAAGCGACGGCATAATAATAAAAATATGAAATTCCTCTTTGACGGGCCAATAGCGATATTGGCCATTTTTTTAGCGCAACATTTGCGGCAAATTTCCTTCTCCATACAGATGTAAAGCACCGACCGCGACCACATAGCGCCCTGGCGGCATGGCATGCAGTTTATCCCGCCAGGCGAGATTTCTCTGGTGCATCAGGACATCATACAGCGACTGACTGAACGTATTGGGCAGCGTTATTTCATTATTTTGTGGCGGTGCATTCAGCCACCAGCTCATCATTTGTTGCAGCAACCGTGCGTTGGTATGCCAGTGGGTCAGCGTATCGTCCAGCAGCGCCTGTCCTTTGTCGGGAAGCTGGAGCAACATGGCAATCTGGTTTTCTGCCCCTTCCAGTTCAATCACGGGTTTATGTTGTTGCTTCGCCACCTGCAATAGCTGGTAATCGATACCATATTCTGCCCGCAGCCCCAGTTTTTGCGCCTGTGTCGCCTGAAGAACCATCGCGATTTGCCACAACGGTTGGGTAGAAAAGAGTGAGGGAGAAATGCCCATCTCCTGGCTAATGTGCTGCAGATTTTGCAATTGTTCTTCGCTAATGCGCTCTTCCAGCGCCTCGCAGGCTGGCAAATTGGCAAAAGGCGTATCGCTGGTGGAAACATCCGCCTCGACGATCAGCGCATCGGCGTTTTTGAGCTTTTTGAGCAAACGGGTGGGCAGGGGAGCCATATCGTGACTCCCCATATGAATACTGCCAATCAGATGAAAATGGCGATTGCCGGGGAGGGTTATATCGATGGCAGGCCAGGTGTAATGATTACCGCGCAGCGCGGCCCAAAGCGTTTTTACCCGGTACAACAGATCCATACGACCTCCCTTTGTGAAATATCATGCTAGCGCGCGGGGAGGGATGGCGCAAATAGAGTTATGAGGCTTGTTCAGTGGTAGCTTAAATATGATCGAAAAATTGTTTTTGCTTTGAAACGAAAGACTGCACGGGTGTTGGTGGCGTCAAAATCGCCGAGGCGTTCCCTGAAGGCCGGGGCAGCCCACATGGATGTGGGCTGAGGGCGCGTTTTACAGGGATGTTACCTCGCGCCCGACCCGGTAGCCGCAAGGGATAAGCTGAGGGTACCGCGCAGCGGCGATTTTGTTCGCCAGAGCCCGGGGGTGCAGGGGGCGGCGGCGATTGGCCGCCCCCTGCGCGCTCCCTGCGCCAGTCACTTTATATGGCATTACTCATAAAAGGAGCGCAACAAGAACTGGATCTCACAAACGCATTAAGTAAATACCAATCATTCCTTCGGTTTAAACCGCAGCAACCGGTTGGCGTTACTCACTACGGTAATCGACGAGAGCGCCATTGCCGCTCCGGCAACTACCGGGTTAAGCAACGTTCCAGTGAACGGCCACAAAATACCGGCGGCGACCGGAATACCGATACTGTTGTAGATAAACGCGCCGAGCAGGTTCTGCTTCATGTTGCGCAGCGTTGCGCGGGAAATCGCGAGCGCATCCGCAACACCCATCAGGCTATGGCGCATCAGGGTAATCGCCGCGGTTTCAATGGCAACATCACTGCCGCCCCCCATCGCAATACCGACATCCGCCTGGGCCAGCGCTGGCGCGTCGTTAATGCCGTCGCCCACCATTGCCACCTGACGTCCTTCACTTTGCAGACGTTTGATCGCTTCGGCTTTACCGTCCGGCAGCACCCCGGCAATCACTTCATCAATTCCAGCTTCTTTGGCGATTGCTTTGGCGGTGGTTGGGTTATCCCCGGTCAACATCACCAGACGATATCCCGCTTTATGCAGACGTTGCAGCGCCGCCACGCTATCATTACGCAACGGATCGCGTACTGCCAGTAAGGCCACCGCTTTCCCGTCAACCGCCAGCAGCACAGGCGTTGCGCCTTGCGATGCCTGAGCTGAAATATCTGCTTCAATCGCTTTAGTATCGACTTGCTGGTCATTTAGCAACGCCTGATTACCCAGCAATAACGCATGACCTTCTGCTTCACCGCTCACGCCCAGCCCGCGCAATGTGCGGAAACCGTTGACCTGCGGTAGCTGCATATCGCCTGCTTTATCGAGGATCGCTCGTGCCAGCGGATGGCTGGAACCTTGCTCCAGCGCCGCCGCCAGACGCAATGCCTGCGCTTCATCAACATCAGCAAATGTGTTTACTGCGACAACCTGCGGCTTCCCTTCGGTCAGCGTCCCGGTTTTATCGAACACGACGGTATCAAGCATACTGGCCCGTTGCAGTGCGTCGGCGTCCCGCACCAGCACACCAAACTCAGCCGCCCGCCCGACGCCGGAAATAATCGACATCGGCGTCGCCAGCCCCAGCGCACACGGACAGGCGATAATCAGCACCGTGGTGGCAATCACCAGGGTATAGACAATCTGCGGTGCCGGACCAAAGAAATACCAGATTGCCGCACTGATCAGCGCAATAACCACCACTACAGGCACAAATACGGCAGAGATTTTATCCGCCAGCTGGCCGATTTCTGGCTTGCTGCTCTGGGCCTGGCGCACCATACGAATAATCCGTGACAGCGTGGTATGGCTGCCAACCGCACTGGCGCGAAACAGCACGCTACCGTCCTGAACCACTGTCCCGGCATGGACGCTATCGCCTTCGCCCTTTTGCTGCGGGATAGGTTCGCCCGTCAGCATCGCTTCATCCAGCCACGCTTCGCCCTGGGTAATTTCACCATCTACCGGCACGCGGTCGCCCGTCGTCAGGCGCAGTAGCATGCCTGGCTGAACTTCCGCCAGCGGCACGCTTTTTTCACCTTCGTCAGTAACCAGGCGCGCCGTTGGCGGCGTTAAATCGAGTAACTTCTCCAGCGCCTTTGAAGAACGCTGACGTGCGCGCGCTTCCAGCATATGACCGAGATTGATCAGACCGATAATCATCGCGCTGGCTTCGTAATAAAGATGTCGTGCTTCCATCGGGAACCACTGCGGCCACAGGTTGACGCTCATCGAATAGAGCCACGCCACGCCCGTACCCAGCGCCACCAGCGTATCCATCGTCGCCGCACCGTTGCGCAGGCTTTTCCATGCGCTGCGGTAAAAATGTCCGCCCGCGAAAACCATCACCGCCAGGGTTATCAGGCCGATAACCAGCCACAGGCTGCGGTTGTCGGCAGTAACCATCATGTTATCGCCGATCATCCCCCAGACCATCACCGGGATACCCACCGCCAGGGCGACAATCGCCTGCCAGCGGAAGCGCTTCATTGTAGCGATGGCGGTTTCTTGCTGGCGCTCACGACGTTTAGCGTCATCTTCAATTGCCTCTGCGCCGTAACCTGCTTTCTCCACCGCCTGGACTAAATCTTGTGGGGAGGCACTGCCCATCACCAGCGCAGTACGCTCCGCCAGGTTTACCCGTGCCTGGGTGACGCCCGGTACGCTTTGCAGCGCATTTTGTACGCGGGTGACACAGCTGGCGCAGCTCATGCCGCTCAGCAGCAACTGCTGGCTGTCATCGTCATCGGCGGTCGCTGCCGGAAGCTCATCAGAAACCGCTGTCAGTGCTTCCGACGGGATTGATGACTCCGCCAGCGGTTTAGCCTTTGGGTGGCTTACAGATGCGTCATAACCCGCTTGTTTGATGGTTTCGATCAGCTGTTCTGCACTGGCAGTGCCGGTAACGTGTGCTTCAGTGACAGACACATCCGCCTGCTCAACGTCCGGGCGCTGTTCGAGACTTTCTTTCACGCGTTTAACGCAGTGACCGCAGGACAGGCCGTCCAGGATCAGGTCGATAGTTTGTGACATAACGTACTCCTTTAAGACAGTGTTGACTGACTGTGATAAAGGGTAAACCTTCCAGCAAGGGGAAGGTCAAGAAATTATTTATCAGCGAAATGAAAAGTCGGCAGAGATTAAACAATTGGCGCAATTAGCATCAGAATTAGACATTTATCTCTTTGTTTTCCTTTATCTAAAGTACGGGTGCTAAGTTAAATCAGGATGCCTGAAAACTGGCATCGGGGTGAGGAAATACCTCCCGCATCTATAAAAAGGAGTTAACAAAAGATGTTAGATGCAAACAAACTACAACAAGCAGTGGATCAGGCGTACACCCAATTTCACTCACTTAGCGGCGGACAAAACGCCGACTACATCCCCTTTCTGGCGAATGTACCCAGTCAACTGGCGAGCGTCGCTATCGTAACCTGCGATGGCAATATCTATAGTGCCGGTGACAGTGATTACCGCTTTGCGCTGGAATCCATCTCCAAAGTCTGTACGCTAGCCCTCGCGTTAGAAGATGTCGGCCCGCAGGCTGTACAGGATAAAATTGGCGCAGATCCCACCGGACTTCCCTTTAACTCGGTCATTGCCTTAGAGCTTCATGGTGGCAAACCGTTATCACCGCTGGTTAATGCGGGGGCTATCGCCGCCGTCAGTCTGATTAAAGCCGAGAATGCAGAACAACGCTGGCAGCGAATTTTACATATTCAACAACAGCTTGCAGGAGAACAAGTCGCGCTCTCTGACGAAGTCAACCAGTCGGAACAAACAACCAACTTCCATAACCGCGCTATTGCCTGGCTGCTGTACTCCGCCGGATATCTCTATTGCGATGCGATGGAAGCCTGTGATGTCTACACTCGCCAATGTTCCACGCTCATCAATACCGTGGAACTGGCGACGCTTGGCGCGACGCTGGCGGCGGGCGGGGTTAATCCGCTAAGTCAAAAACGTATTCTGCAGGCCGACAACGTGCCATACATTCTGGCCGAAATGATGATGGAAGGGCTGTATGGTCGCTCCGGTGACTGGGCGTATCGCGTTGGTTTGCCAGGAAAAAGCGGCGTTGGCGGCGGCATTCTGGCGGTAGTACCTGGCGTGATGGGGATTGCCGCGTTCTCCCCGCCGCTGGATGAAGACGGTAATAGTGTTCGGGGTCAGAAAATGGTGGCATCTGTTGCTAACCAACTCGGCTATAACGTGTTTAAGGGCTGATCATGATGAACGCGGAAGGTGATAACGGTAACAAACCCCTCGGGCTATGGAACGTCGTTTCCATTGGCATCGGGGCAATGGTGGGGGCAGGGATCTTTGCCCTGCTGGGGCAGGCGGCGTTGTTAATGGAAGCCTCAACCTGGGTCGCCTTTGCCTTTGGCGGCATAGTGGCGATGTTTTCCGGTTATGCCTATGCGCGACTTGGGGCGAGTTATCCCAGTAATGGCGGGATTATTGACTTCTTTCGCCGGGGATTAGGGAACGGCGTCTTTTCACTGGCATTATCCTTGCTTTACCTGATGACGCTGGCGGTGAGTATTGCTATGGTTGCCCGCGCATTTGGTGCTTATGCCGTGCAGTTTCTGCATGAAGGCAGCCAGGATGAGCATCTTATTTTGCTGTACGCGCTGGCTATCATTGCGCTGATGACTCTCTTCAACTCTTTAAGCAACCACGCGGTAGGTCGACTGGAAGTTATCCTCGTTGGCATCAAAATGATGATCCTGTTGTTGTTGATCATTGCGGGTGTCTGGTCGCTACAACCTGCGCACATTTCTGTCTCCGCGCCCCCCACTTCCGGCGCGTTCTTCTCTTGTATCGGGATTACCTTCCTGGCCTACGCGGGCTTTGGCATGATGGCGAACGCAGCGGATAAAGTGAAAGATCCGGCGGTCATTATGCCACGGGCGTTTCTGGTGGCGATTGGCGTTACTACGCTGCTTTACATCGCACTAGCGCTGGTACTGCTTAGCGATGTTTCGGCATTAGAGTTAGAAAAATATGCCGATACCGCAGTAGCGCAGGCCGCTTCTCCGCTGCTCGGGCATGTGGGGTATGTGATTGTGGTGATCGGCGCTTTACTGGCGACGGCTTCAGCCATTAACGCTAACCTGTTCGCGGTATTTAATATCATGGACAACATGGGCAGCGAGCATGAACTGCCGAAGCTAATGAATAAATCCCTGTGGCGGCAGAGCACATGGGGCAACATCATCGTGGTGGTGTTGATCATGCTGATGACGGCGGCGTTGAATTTAGGCTCGCTCGCCAGCGTCGCCAGTGCCACTTTTTTGGTCTGTTACCTGGCGGTGTTTATGGTCGCTATCCGCCTGCGTCATGATATCCACGCCTCGTTGCCAATCCTCATCGTTGGCACGCTGGTTATGTTGTTGGTGATCATCGGTTTTATTTACAGCTTGTGGTCCCAGGGCAGCAGTGCGCTGATGTGGATTATAGGCGCACTATTACTAAGCCTTATTGTGGCAATGGTAATGAAACGGAATAAAACGGTATAAACCTTCTTGTGCGCAGTGCTTTCTGCACTGCGCTTTTATTTTTTATCCTTAATTTAATCCCTTGCTTATGCTTTTAATAAATAATTCACACCAAAAAGATATATAGACGATAAAACTGTGATTTCTATCACTTCTTATCGTGGATTATTCTTAACGAGGATGATGGTAAACTAAAAGTCGTAGTGTATTCTTAATAAATAACGTATAAGCTTTTTCACTGCATTTCTTTTAATGGGGGAAGTAAAAACAAAAGAGATGCACAAGTTATTACCCTTCTTAAATAAAATGATGCTGGTTATAAAGATCAGTTAAAATAATGACCTGGAAGGAAGTGACTTATCTATGGCGCGATTACAATTAAAAAACCGTAAAAATAAAGGTCTGATATTTTTAATCAGTTTTATTGTGATGGGTGGAGACGCGCTTGCTGCGCCATTACCGCAATGGGCCAATGCTCCTGCGGTTACGCCGGTTGCCAGTTTATCGTTACAGGAAAGCATATTGCGTGCCTTTGCGCGAAACCCCGACGTCACCCAACAGGCGGCGCAGATAGGTATTGGTGAAGCGCAAATCGATGAAGCCAAAAGCGCCTGGTATCCGCACATCGGTTTAACGGGTAATGCGGGGCCTTCCCGGCAAACGGACTCCAGCGGCAGGCTGGATAACAACGTTTCTTATGGCATAACCCTGACGCAGCTGGTGTATGACTTTGGTAAAACCAGTAACGATATCAAACTGCAAACTGCCGCTCGTGACAGCTACCGCTTTAAATTGATGGCAACCTTAACCGACGTAGCCGAAAAGACGGCGACGACCTATATGGAAGTCAGTCGTTATCAGGCTTTGTGCGACGCAGCGCAACGTAACATTCACTCTCTGGAAAACGTCTACAACATGGCCGCACTACGCGCCAACGCCGGGCTTAATTCATCATCCGATGAGTTACAGGCGCAAACGCGTATAGCGGGAATGCGCTCGACGCTGGAACAATATCAGGCACAGATGACAAGCGCCAAAGCACAGCTGGCGGTGCTCACAGGCGTACAGCCGGAGGCGATAGCGTCGCCGCCAGCCGCATTAGCCGAACAGCCAGTGTCGCTAAAAAATATCGACTATCAGTCCATCCCGCTGGTACTGGCGGCAGAAAACTTACGCCAGTCTGCCCAGTACGGCGTGGAGAAAACCAAATCGCAATACTGGCCTACGCTCAGTATTCAGGGCGGCAAAACGCGCTACCAGACCAGCGACCGCTCGTATTGGGATGATCAGTTACAACTGAACGTCAACGCGCCGCTGTATCAGGGCGGCGCGGTTTCAGCCCAGGTGCAACAGGCCGAAGGGCAACAAAAAATCTCTGCTTCGCAGGTTGAGCAGGCAAAACTGGACGTGCTTCAACGAGCGTCGGTGGCGTATGCCAACTGGACTGGCGCACGGGGTCGTGAAGAGGCTGGGTTAGCGCAATCTGAAAGTGCGCACAAAACGAGAGATGTGTACCAAAATGAATATAAATTGGGTAAACGCAGCCTGAATGATCTATTAACCGTCGAGCAAGATGTCTTTCAGGCGCAATCGGCTGAAATAAATGCCAATTATGATGGCTGGGTCGCCGCAGTGAATTATGCCGCTGCGGTTAATAACCTTATTCCATTAGCGGGAATTAAACAGGGCTTATACAACGACTTACCCGACTTGAAATAATCCTGCCATTATTAATATCAGGTATGCATCGTTGTTGAGTGATTACCTTTGTCTTATTTAGATAAATGGACTCGCTAAGGATGTGCGCCATTTATCAGGAATGCCATTATGAGCCTGATTATTGATGTTATTTCGCGAAAAACATCCGTCAAACAAACGCTGATCAATCCTGGCGACGTTACGGTTGTCATTTATGAGCCCTCTGTGGTGCAGGTTCATGCTCAGGCATCTGCCGTTGCGCGTTATGTTCGTGACGGAAATGACTTGTTGATCTATATGCAGGACGGCACGGTGATCCGCTGCAACGGTTATTTCCTGCAAGCGGCAAATACCAGCGAACAATCCGAACTGGTGTTTGCCGATGGTCAACAGCTGACTCATGTCACCTTTGCCGATACCGCGGCAGGTGGATTAGCGCCTGTGGAGCTGACCGCTCAGACCACCGCAATTGAAAGCATTGCGCCGTACCTTGATATTGTCGGTCAGACGACGGCTTTCCCGTGGGGATGGCTGGCGGGGGCGGCGGTAGGTGGCGGCGCGCTTGGCGCTTTACTGGCAAGCGGTGGCGATGATGGCTCAAAAACTGAAGTGGTTAACAACCCACCGCCAGCCGAACCCGGCAACGCCACGCCATCGTTTTTGGTAACCGATAATCAGGGCGATCAACGCGGTATTCTTTCCGCCAACGATACCACCGATGACACTACGCCAACCTTTAGCGGCAGCGGGCAGGCGGGGGCGACCATCCAGATTAAAGACAGCAATGGTGACACCATCGCCAGTACTCAGGTCGGTAGCGATGGACGCTGGAGCGTCGATTTGCCCACGCAAAGCGCGGGCGAACATACCTGGTCAGTGGTGCAGATCGTCGGTAGCACCATTACCAACGCCGGGTCGATAACGTTAACCATCGACAATGGTCAGGCCGCCATACAGCTCGCCACCACCGCAGGCGATAACATTATTAACGCCAGCGAACAGGCCGCTGGATTTACGCTTTCTGGCACCAGTAGCCATCTGGCACAGGGAACAGAACTCACCGTTACGCTAAACGGCAAAACCTACACCACCACCGTTGGGGCTAACGGTGTCTGGAGCGTACAAGTACCGACCGCCGATGCACAGGCGTTAGGCGAAGGGAATCAGGCGGTGCTGGTCAGTGGGAAAGATGCCACGGGTAATACGGTCACTGGCGCGCAACTGTTAACGGTCGATACCCAACCGCCGACACTTGCTATCAACACCATCGCCCAGGACAACATTGTCAGTGCCGCGGAACATAACGCCGCGCTGGTGTTAAGCGGTACATCGAATGCGGAAGCGGGGCAAATCGTAACCCTGAACCTGAACGGCGTCACCCACACAGCAACCGTCGGTAGCGACGGAACCTGGCAAGTGACGCTGCCTGCCGCAGAAGTGCAGGCGCTGGCCGATGGCAACTACGCCGTAAATGCCAGCGTCAGCGACCGGGCAGGAAATACCACCAGTAACAATGCGAATTTCACGGTAGACACCACTGCGCCAGTGGTCAGCGTTAACACCATCGCTGGCGACGATATTCTTAACACCGCTGAACAGATTGTGGCGCAGATTATTTCCGGTCAGGTCAGTGGGGCTTCTCCGGGGGATATCGTCACCGTGAAGTTAGGTGCCACAGTTCTGACAGGCGTGGTACAGGCAGACGGCAGCTGGAACGTAGCGCTTGATCCGGCGGTAACCCGTACTCTGGCGCGTGGCCCTAACGACATCATCGTCACAGTTACTGATGCCGCTGGAAATACCGGTACAGCGACCCATAACATCACGCTGGCAGGCGTCGCGCCGCAGGTGGCAATAGATACCATCAGCGGTGATAACGTACTGAATGCGCTGGAATCTCAGCAGCCGCTCACGTTAAGTGGCACCAGCAATTTACCTGACGGCGGCACGGTTAACGTGACGCTGAATAATGTCACGTATAGCGCTCAGGTCAGCGGCGGCGTCTGGTCGCTGAATGTTCCGGTGAGCGATGTCCTGAATCTGGCAAACACCAATTACACCGTTACCGCCAGCGCCACCGATGTGACCGGCAACACCGGCACCGCGCAGAGCAATTTGCTGGTCGATACGGTGCTGCCGCAGGTGATCATCAACACCTTTGCGGGCGACAACATTGTTAACAACGCCGAAGCAGCGGCAGATCAAACCCTCAGTGGGCGCGTCGTGGGTGCGGTGCAGGGTGATACCGTCACTATTGAATTGGGCGGTCATACCTACACGGCGACGGTGGGCAGCAACCTTACCTGGAGCGTGAACGTACCGACGGCGGATTTACAGGCGCTGGGCGATGGGGCGTTAACGATAAATGCCTCTGTGACGAACGGGCATGGCAACACTGGTAATGGTGAGCGTGATATCACCATCAGCGCCACGCTGCCGGGACTGCGTATCAATACTGTTTCCGGTGATGACGTTATTAACGCTCTCGAACAGCAGCAGGATTTGGTCATTTCTGGCAGCAGTAGCCATTTACCTGCGGGCACTACCGTGACGGTAACACTCGGCAACGAAAGCTATCAGGGCGTGACCGACAGCAACGGCAACTGGCAGGTGGGTGTTCCAGCTGCGGACTTGCAGACGCTCACTGCGGGCACGGTTATTGTTACCGCCAGTGCGGAAGATCCGGCAGGTAACCCGGTTTCTATCAACCATAATGTGCTGGTTGATGCGGGTAGCGTGGCGATTGTTATCAATACCGTCTCCGGCGATGACATTATCAATGCCGCAGAAAAAGGTGCGCCGCTGACGCTGACCGGCACCACTCAAGGAGTAGAGGCCGGGCAAACGGTAGTCGTGAAATTTGCCGGGCAAACCCTGACGACCACGGTTCAGAATGACGGTTCCTGGAGCCTGACCGTTCCCGCCAGTGCGGTAAGCAGCCTGCCCGATGGCGCAGCAGAAATCACCGCGACCGTCACTAATATCAGCGGTAACACTGGCGACACCTCCCGCACCATTACCGTCGACAGTCAGGCGCCAGCCTTAAGTATCGATTCGCTGACCGCCGATAACGTCATCAACGCCGCCGAAAGTGGTCAGGATCTGCAAATCACTGGCACCACTGACGCCCAGCCGGGGCAGACGGTGACCGTCACGCTGAATGGGCAGACGTATCAGGGCGTCGTGCAGGCAGACGGCACCTGGAGTGTGACCGTACCTGCCGCCAACGTTGGCGCACTGGCTGACGGCAACGCCACGGTCACCGCCAGCGTGAACGATGTCGCGGGTAATCCGACCAGCGTTTCACGCGTAGCGCTGGTCGATGCCACGCCGCCCGTGGTGACCATTAATCCGGTGGCGACCGATAACGTCATCAACACGCCGGAACACACTCAGGCGCAAATTATCAGCGGCACGGTCACTGGCGCACAGGCGGGCGATATCGTCACTGTGACGCTGAATAATGTGAATTACACCACGGTGGTGGATGCTTCCGGCAACTGGAGTCTGGGCGTTCCGGCCTCGGTGGTCAGTGGGCTGGTGGACGGCAGTTATCCTGTCAACGTTTCAGTGACTGACCGTGCCGGAAACACGGGTAGCCAGTCACTGACCGTCACGGTCGATACCGCCGCGCCAGTAATTGGTATTAACACCATTGCTGGCGATGATGTGATTAACGCCAGCGAAAAAGGGGCCGATGTCCAGATTACCGGTACCAGCGATCAGCCAGCCAATACCGCCATAACCGTGACGCTGAACGGGCAAAATTACACCACCACGACCGACGCCTCCGGCAACTGGAGCGTCACCGTTCCGGCATCGGCGGTAACCGCACTGGGCCAGGCCAACTACACGGTAACGGCGGCGGTGACCAGCGGTATCGGCAACAGCGCCACCGCCAGCCATAACGTGCTGGTCGACAGCGCGCTGCCCGGTGTGACCATTAACCCGGTGGCAACCGACGATATTATTAACGCCGCCGAAGCGGGCGTTGCGCAAACCATCAGCGGGCAGGTTACTGGAGCCGCCGTTGGCGACACAGTAACGATTACGTTGGGCGGTAATACTTACACCACCACCGTGCAGGCCAATTTAAGCTGGAGCGTGAGCGTTCCGGCGGCAGATATTCAGGCGCTGGGTAATGGCGATTTAACGGTGAGCGCCTCGGTCACCAATCAAAACGGCAACACCGGCAGCGGCACGCGGGATATCACCATCGACGCTAATCTGCCCGGCCTGCGGGTCGATACGGTGGCGGGCGATGATGTGGTCAATATCATCGAACATGGGCAGGCGCTGGTAGTTAGTGGCAGCAGCTCGGGGCTGGCAGAAGGCACGCCGCTTACCGTTACGATTAATAATGTGGACTACACCACTGCGGTGCAGGCCGATGGTAGCTGGAGCGTGGGCGTCACGGCGGCGCAGGTTAGCGCCTGGCCTGCGGGGACGGTTAATATTGCCGTTTCCGGGGAAAGTAGCGCCGGAAATCCGATAAGCATTACGCATCCGGTAACGGTGGATCTCACTCCGGCGGCGATCACCATCAACACTATCGCCACGGACGATGTGATTAACGCCGCAGAAAAAGGCGCTGATTTAACGCTTTCCGGCACCACCACGAATGTAGAAGCCGGGCAAACGGTCACCGTGACCTTTGGCGGTAAAAACTACACCGCTACCGTGGCGAGCGATGGTAGCTGGACCGCCACCGTTCCCGCCGCCGATCTGGCGTCATTAACCGATGGCAGCGCCTCCGCGCAGGCCAGCGTCAGCAATATCAATGGCAATAGCGCCTCGGCGGTGCATAACTACAGCGTCGACAGCAGCGCGCCGACCATCATTATCAATACCGTTGCCAGCGACAATATCGTTAACGCCAGCGAAGCTGACGCGGGCGTGACGGTGAGCGGCACCACCACTGCCGAGGCAGGGCAGATCGTTACGATAACGCTCAATAGCCCGACCGTGCAGACGTATCAGGCAACGGTACAGGCCGACGGCAGCTGGAGTATTAATATTCCGGCGGCAGATCTTGAGGCATTGACGGATGGCAGCCACACCCTGACGGCGACGGTCAATGACAAAGCGGGCAACCCGGCGAGCACCACGCATAATCTGGCGGTGGATCTCACTGTTCCGGTACTCACCATCAACACCATTGCGGGCGACGATATTATTAACGCCACCGAGCACGGGCAGGCGCTGGTGATTTCCGGTTCCAGCACAGGCGGGGAAGCGGGAGATGTCGTCAGCGTCACGTTAAACAATAAAACCTACACCACTACCCTGGATGCCTCCGGCAACTGGAGCGTCGGCGTTCCGGCAGCGGACGTCACGGCGCTGGGCAGCGGCCCGCAAACCGTGACGGCGACCGTTACCGATGCGGCAGGCAACAGTGACAGCGAGACGCACACGGTTACCGTTAACCTTACCGCGCCGACCATTGACATCAACACCATCGCCACCGATGACGTGATTAACGCCACCGAAAAAGGCGCGGATCTGCAAATTTCCGGCACCAGCAATCAGCCCGCAGGCACCACAATTACGCTGACGCTTAACGGGCAAAATTACTTCGCCACGACGGACGCCGCAGGCAACTGGAGCGCCACGGTGCCAGCCTCCGCCGTCGGTGCGCTGGGCGAAGCCAGTTACACGGTGACGGCGAACGTCACCGACAGCGCAGGCAACAGCAATTCCGCCAGCCATAACGTGCAGGTCAATACCGCGTTGCCGGGTGTCACCATTAATCCGGTAGCGACTGACGATATTATTAACGCCGCCGAATCGGGCGTGGCGCAGACCATCAGCGGTCAGGTGACGGGCGCGGCGGCGGGCGATACGGTTACCGTGACGCTAGGCGGGAAAACCTACACCGCTACCGTGCAGGGCAATTTAAGCTGGAGCGTGGACGTTCCGGCAGCGGATATTCAGGCCATCGGTAATGGCGACCTCACGGTTAACGCCTCGGTGACCAACGGCGTTGGCAATACCGGCAGCGGTTCGCGCGATATAACTATCGATGCCAACCTGCCAGGTCTGCGCGTTGATACCGTGGCGGGCGATGATGTGGTCAATAGCATCGAGCATGGTCAGGCGCTGGTGATTACTGGTAGCAGCAGCGGGCTGGCGGCGGGCGCGGCACTGACGGTGGTGATTAACACGGTCACTTACGCTGCGACGGTATTAGCCGATGGCACGTGGAGCGTTGGTGTTCCGGCGGCAGATGTGGGCAACTGGCCTGCGGGGACGGTGAATATCACGGTTTCAGGTGCTACTAGCGCAGGAAACCCGGTCACCATCACCCATCCAGTCACCGTCGATCTGGCAGCGGTGGCGATTTCCATTCACACCGTTTCCGGCGACGATGTGATTAACGCTGCTGAAAAAGGGGCCGATTTAACCCTTTCCGGCAGCACTTCCGGCGTGGAAGCGGGGCAAACCGTCACCGTCACCTTTGGCGGCAAAACCTACACCGCCACCGTAGCGGGCGATGGCAGCTGGACAACCACCGTGCCTGCCGCCGATCTCAGCGCATTACGCGACGGTGACGCCACCGTGCAGGCCAGCGTCAGCACTATTAACGGCAACACGGCTTCGGCAACCCACGCTTACAGCGTCGATGCCACAGCCCCGACGCTTGCCATTAACACCATCGCCACCGACGATATTCTTAACGCCGCCGAGGCGGGCAATCCGTTAACCATCAGCGGCAGCAGTAGCGCCGAAGCGGGGCAGACGGTAACCGTCACGCTTAATGGCGTGACTTACAGCGGCACCGTCCAGGCGGACGGCAGCTGGAGCGTCAGCGTACCGACGGCGGATCTCAGCAATCTGACCGCCAGCCAGTACACGGTCAGCGCCTCGGTAGACGACAAGGCGGGTAACCCGGCGACCGCCACCCACGGTCTGGCGGTGGATCTCATCGTTCCGGTGCTGACTATCAACACCGTCTCCGGCGATGACATTATTAACGCCGCCGAACACGGGCAGGCGCTGGTGATCTCCGGTTCCAGCACTGGCGGCGAAGCGGGCGATGTCATCACCGTCACGTTAAACAGTAAAACCTACACCACCACGCTGGACGCTTCCGGCAACTGGAGCGTCGGCGCTCCGCTGGCAGATGTCACTGCGCTGGGCAGCGGCCCGCAAACCATCACTGCCACTATTACCGATGTAGCAGGTAATAGCGATGATGCCAGCCGCACGATCACTGTGAATCTCACCTCGCCAACCATTGGCATCAACACTATCGCCAGCGATGACGTCATTAACGCCACGGAAAAAGGCGCGGATCTGCAAATCACCGGCACCAGTAATCAGCCCGCAGGCACCACCATTACGGTGACGCTGAACGGGCAAAATTACACCGCCACTACAGATGCTTCCGGTAACTGGAGCGCCACGGTGCCAGCCTCAGCGGTTAGCGCGCTGGGTGAGGCCAACTACACGGTAACAGCAAACGTCACTGACACGGCAGGCAACAGCAATTCCGCCAGCCATAACGTGCTGGTCAACAGCGCCTTGCCTGCCGTCACCATTAACGCGGTGGCGACCGATGACATTATCAACGCTGCCGAAGCGGGCAATGCGCAAACCATCAGTGGTCAGGTCACGGGCGCGGCGGCGGGCAGCACCGTCACCGTTGAACTGGGCGGCAACACCTACACCGCCACGGTGCAGGCTAATTTAAGCTGGAGTGTCAGCGTTCCGGCGGCGGATATTCAGGCGCTGGGTAACGGTTCTCTGACGGTTAACGCCTCGGTCACCAATGGCGTTGGTAACACGGGCAGCGGCTCGCGAGACATCACTATCGACGCCAATCTGCCTGGCCTGCGTGTCGATACCGTAGCGGGTGATGATGTTATTAACAGCATTGAGCACAGTCAGGCGCTGGTGATTACCGGGAGCAGCACTGGACTGACGGCAGGAACGGCGTTAACGGTTGTGATCAACAACGTCACTTACGCTGCCACGGTTTTAGCCGATGGCACATGGAATCTCGGCGTTCCGGCGGCCGACGTCAGCAACTGGCCTGCGGGTACGGTGGATATTACGGTAAGCGGCACTAACAGCGCCGGAACAACCTCCACCATTACCCATCCGCTTACCGTCGATCTGGCGGCAGTCGCCATAACCATTAACACTCTCTCCGGCGATGATGTGATCAACGCCGTGGAGAAAGGCGAAACGCTGGTCGTAAGCGGCAGCACCAGCGGCGTGGAAGCCGGACAGACGGTGACCGTCACCTTTGGCGGTAAAAATTACACCACCACCGTGGAAGCCAACGGTAGCTGGACGGTGAATGTACCGCCTGCCGATCTCGCTGCGTTGCCAGACGGCGCGGGCAACGTGCAGGCGAACGTCAGCAATATTAACGGCAACAGCGCCCAGGCGACTCATGCTTTCAGCGTCGATGGCACCGCGCCGATCATTACCATCAACACCATCGCCAGCGACGATATTCTTAATGTGAGCGAAGCGGGCGCGGGGATCACCATCAGCGGCACCACCACGGCGCAGGCCGGGCAGACGCTGACCGTCACGCTCAATAACAACACGTACCAGACCACCGTCCAGGCCGATGGCACCTGGAGCGTGAATGTTCCGGCAACGGATTTAAGCGGATTAACCGCCAGCAGCTATACCGTGACTGCGACGGTGAGCGATAAAGCGGGTAACCCGGCAAGCGCCGATCATGCGCTGGCGGTGGACGTTACCGCGCCGGATCTCACCATTAACACCGTTTCGGGCGATGACATTATCAACGCTATCGAACACGGGCAGGCGCTGCTGGTGAGCGGCACTAGCACGGGCGCGGAACCCGGCGATGTGGTCACCGTCACGCTCAACGGCAAAAACTACACCACCACGCTGGACGCTTCCGGTAACTGGAGCGTCGGTATTCCGGCGGCGGATGTCACGGCGCTGGCGACCGGTAGCCAGACCATTACCGCCAGCCTGAGCGATCGCGCGGGCAACAGCGACAGCACGACTCACGATGTGACCGTTGATCTCAGCGGCCCGACGCTGACCATCAACACTGTCTCCGGTGATGACATTATTAATAATGCAGAGAAAACCCAGGATCTAATCATCAGCGGCGGCTCCAGCGGCCTGGCGACGGGCTCCACGGTCACCGTGATGTTGAACGGCCTGGCTTACAGCGCCACCACCGACGGTTCCGGCAACTGGGGCGTTACCGTGCCAGCTTCGGCAGTCGGTGCCTTGGGCGAGGCAGTGTATCAAATTAGCGCCAGCGCCACCGACAGCGCAGGCAACAGCGGCAGTACCACCCATACGGTGAATGTCGAATCACTCCTGCCTGGGGTAATCATTAACACCGTAGCTGGTGATGACATTATCAACGCCGCTGAAATTGCCGTTAACCAGACCATCAGCGGTCAGGTTACGGGGACGGCAGCAGCAGGGGACACGGTCACTATCACGCTCGGTGGTAATCAATACACAGCCACCGTGCAGCCAGATTTAAGCTGGAGCGTCAGCGTACCGACGGCTGATTTGCAGGCGTTAGGTAACGGTGAGCTGACCATCACCGCCTCGGTCACCAACACCACAGGCAATACCGGCACCGCCACACACGACATCGTGATAGACGCCAACCTGCCAGGTCTGCGCGTCGATACCGTAGCAGGCGATGATGTGGTCAATATTATCGAGCACGGTCAGGCGCTGGTGGTAACCGGCAGCAGTACCGGACTGGCGGTGGGAACGCCACTGACAGTGGAAATCAACAACGTCACCTACGGCGCAACGGTACTCGCCGATGGCAGCTGGAGCGTCGGCGTTTCGGCGGCGGACGTGGGTAACTGGCCTGCGGGGACGGTCAATATTGCCGTCTCTGGCACTAATACCGCCGGAACCACAACCAGCATTACTCATCCGGTCACGGTCGATCTCGCTGCCGTGGCGATTACCATCAATACACTCTCCACTGACGATGTCATTAACGCCGCCGAAAAAGGCAGCGATTTGCAGCTCTCCGGCACCACCTCCGATGTGGAAGCGGGGCAAACCATCACCGTTATTTTCGGCGGCAAAAGCTACACCACCACGGTTGCCGCGGATAATACCTGGGGGCTGACGATCCCAGCAGCCGATCTCGCAACCTTGCCGGACGGCGCAGCAAACGTACAAGCCAGCGTCAGCAACGTAGCTGGCAACATCGCCCAGGCAACACATGCTTACAGCGTTGATGCCACCGCGCCATCCGTTACTATCAACACCATCGCCGCAGACGATATTCTTAATGCCGCTGAAGCGGGATCGGCGCTGACCATCAGCGGCACCAGTACGGCAGAAGCCGGGCAGACGGTGACCGTGACGCTAAACGGCGTCAGTTACAGCGGGAACGTACAGGCTGACGGTAGCTGGAGCGTCAGCGTACCAACTGGCGATTTAGCCAACCTCACCGCAAGTCCCTATACGGTGAGCGCGGCGGTCAGCGACAAAGCCGGAAATCCGGCCTCGGCAACGCATAATCTGACGGTAGATCTCGTTGCCCCAGTCGTCACCATTAACACGGTGGCGGGCGATGACATCATCAACGCCACGGAACATGCTCAGGCGCAGATTATCAGCGGCTCGGCAACGGGCGCGACGACGGGTAACACGGTTTCCGTGACGATTGGCACGACCACCTACACCACCGTGCTGGACGCCAACGGCAACTGGAGCGTCGGCGTGCCTGCCAGCGTGATTTCCGCGCTGGCGCAGGGTGATGTAACCATTACCGCCACGGTCACCGACTCCGCAGGCAACAGCGGCACAGCCTCGCACACTGTCAGCGTGGCGCTCGGCGCACCCGTGCTCGGCATCAACACCATTGCCGTCGATGACATTATCAACGCCACGGAGAAAGGTGCGGATCTGGCGATTTCCGGCACCAGCAACCAGCCTGCGGGTACGCAGGTAACCGTTACGCTCAACGGGCAAAATTACACCACTACTGCCGATGCCTCAGGTAACTGGAGCGTGACCGTTCCGGCATCCGCCGTGAGCGCGCTCGGTGAAGCTACTTACACGGTAACCGCCTCCGCTACTGACGTTGATGGCAACAGCGGTTCCGCCAGCCATAACGTGCAGGTCAATACTGCGCTGCCGGGCGTCACCATTAACGTTGTGGCGAGCGACGATATTATTAACGCTGCCGAAGCGGGCGCGGGCCAGACCATCAGCGGTCAGGTCACAGGCGCGGCGGCGGGCGACACGGTAACCGTCACGCTCGGCGGGGCGACTTACACCGCCACGGTGCAGGCGAATTTAAGCTGGAGTATTAATGTTCCGGCAGCCGCTTTACAGGCATTGGGCAACGGCGAACTGACCATTTCGGCTTCGGTGACGAACAGCGTAGGCAATACCGGAAATGGCACGCGTGAAATCACCATCGACGCGAATCTTCCCGGTCTGCGGGTCGATACTGTCGCTGGCGATGATGTGGTCAACATTATCGAGCACGGGCAGGCGCTGGTGATTACCGGCAGCAGTTCCGGTCTGGCGGCGGGCAGCAACGTCACGCTGACCATTAGCGGGCAAACCTATGTTGCGGCGGTACTGGCGGATGGCACCTGGAGCGTCGGCGTTCCGGCGGTGGATGTCAGCGCCTGGCCTGCGGGGACGGTCACGATTGCGGCAAGTGGCAACACCACCGCCGGAAACCCGGTCAGCGTTACGCATCCGGTGACTGTCGATCTCTCGGCGATTGCCGTCAGCATCAACGCCATTACCGCCGATGATGTGATTAACGCCGCTGAAAAAGGCGCGGTGTTAACGCTCTCCGGCAGCACTTCTGGTGTCGAAGCCGGACAAGCGGTCATCGTCACCTTTGGCGGCAAAACCTACACGGCAAGCGTCGCGGCGAATGGTTCCTGGAGTACCACGGTTCCGGCGGCGGATATGGCAGCCCTGCGTGATGGCGATGCCAGCGCACAGGCCAGCGTCAGCAATGTTAATGGCAACAGCGCCACCACAACCCACGCTTACAGCGTCGATGCCAGCGCGCCAACGGTGACCATCAACACCATCGCGGGCGACGATATTCTTAATGCCGCGGAAGCGGGTACGGCGCTGACCATCAACGGCAGCAGCTCGGCGGAAGCGGGGCAGACGGTGACCGTCACGCTCAATGGCGCAAACTATACCGGCACTGTACAGACGGACGGCAGCTGGAGCGTCAGCGTGCCGCCAGCCGACTTAAGCGCGCTGACCGCCAGCAACTACACCGTTAGCGCGGCGGTGAGCGACAAAGCCGGAAACCCGGCCTCGGTTAATCACAACCTGACGGTGAATACTTCCGTTCCGGTCGTCACCATCAACACGGTGGCGGGCGATGACGTGATCAACGCGACGGAACACGCCCAGGCGCAGATTATCAGCGGCTCCGCTACTGGCGCGGCAACCGGTAGCACCGTGACGGTGACTATCGGCACAAACACCTTTACCACCGTGCTGGATGCCAGCGGTAACTGGAGCGTCGGCGTTCCGGCAAGCGTCGTCTCGGCGCTGGCGAACGGCACGGTGACCATTAACGCCAGCGTCACCGATGCCGCCGGAAACAGCGGCAGCGCCACGCATCAGGTGACGGTCAATACTGGCCTGCCGTCAATTACCTTTAACGCCATCAGCGGCGATAACGTCCTGAACGCCGATGAAAAAGGCCAGCCGTTGACCATCAGCGGTAGCAGTACGGGGCTGGCGACAGGCGCACAGGTTACCGTCACGCTCAACGGTCATAACTACAGCGCCACCACCGACGCGGCGGGCAACTGGACCTTAACCGTTCCGGTCAGCGATCTGGCGGCCTTAGGTCAGGCCAACTATACCGTCAGCGCCAGCGCCACCAGTGCTGCGGGTAACACCGCCAGCAGCCAGGCGAACTTGCTGGTCGACAGCGGCCTACCGGGCGTCACCATCAATACTGTGGCGGGTGACGATATTATCAACGCCGCCGAAGCAGGGGCCGATCAAACCATCAGCGGGGTGGTCACTCGTGCCGCAGCTGGCGATACGGTCACCGTGACGCTGGGCGGCAACACTTACACCACCACGGTACAGGGCAACTTAAGCTGGAGCGTCACCGTTCCGGCAGCCGATCTTCAGGCGCTGGGCAATGGCGATTTGACCATTAACGCCTCGGTGACCAACGCGAATGGCAATACGGGTAGCGGCACGCGAGATATCACCATTGACGCCAACCTGCCAGGGCTGCGTGTGGATACGGTGGCGGGCGATGATATCGTCAACAGTATCGAACACGGGCAGGCGCTGATAATCACTGGCGGCAGTAGCGGCCTGAATGCAGGCGCAGCGCTGACGGTCACCATCAACGGTGTGGCCTATGCCGCCACGGTACAGGCGGATGGGAACTGGAGTGTCGGCATTCCGGCGGCAAACGTCAGCGCCTGGCCTGCGGGGCCGTTAACCGTTGACGTGGCAGGACAGAGCAGCGCCGGAAACCCGGTCAGCGACAGCCATCCGTTCACCGTCGATTTAACGGCGGTGGCAATCAGCATCAATACGGTCGCCAGCGACGACGTGATTAACGCCGCCGAAAAAGGCACCAATCTGACCCTTTCTGGTAGCACCAGCGGGATTGAAAGCGGGCAAACCGTTACCGTCACCTTTGGCGGCAAAACCTACACCGCAAGCGTCGCCGCTAACGGGAGCTGGAACGTGAACGTTCCGGCGGCAGATCTGGCAACCCTGCCAGACGGCGCGGCGAACGTGCAGGCCAGCGTCAGCAGCGCGAGCGGCAACAGTGCCTCGGCGACCCATGCGTATAGCGTTGACGCCAGTGCGCCGACGCTCACCATTAATACCATCGCCAGCGACGATATTCTTAACGCCACGGAGGCCGGAAGCCCGCTCACCATCAGCGGCACCAGCACCGCCGAAACCGGGCAGACGGTCACCGTCACCCTTAATGGCGCAACTTACAGCGGCAATGTGCAGGCGGACGGTAGCTGGAGCGTCAGTGTTCCCACTTCAGCCTTAGGCGCGCTGACCGCAAGCAATTACACCGTCAGCGCCACGGTCAACGACAAAGCGGGCAACCCCGGCAGCACCAGCCATAATCTGGCGGTAGACACCACCGCGCCAGTTCTCACCATTAACACCGTGGCGGGCGATGACATCATCAACGACGCCGAACACGGGCAGGCGCTGGTGATTTCCGGCAGCAGCACGGGCGGGGAAGCGGGCGATGTGGTGAGCGTTGTGCTCAACGGCAAAACCTACACCACCACCCTGGATGCCTCCGGTAACTGGAGCGTCGGCGTACCGGCGGCGGATGTTACGGCACTGGGTAGCGGCGCACAGACCATCACCGCCAGCGTCAGCGATCGGGCAGGCAACAGCGACGACGCCAGCCGCACCGTTACCGTCAGCCTCAGCGCGCCAGTGATTAGCATCAACACCATCGCGGGCGATGATGTGATCAACGCGACGGAAAAAGGATCGAACCTACAACTGACTGGCACCAGCGATCAACCTGTGGGTACGGCGGTCACCGTCACGCTGAACGGACAAAACTACAGCGCCACTACCGACGCCTCCGGCAACTGGAGCGTCACCGTGCCCGCCTCGGCGGTCAGTGCGCTGGGCGAAGCGACCTACAGCGTCACGGCGAGCGTCACCAATGCTCAGGGCAACAGCAGCACCGCCAGCCATAACGTGCAGGTCAATACCGCGCTGCCGGGCGTCACCATTAATCCGGTGGCGACGGACGATATTATCAACGCCGCTGAAGCAGGCAGTGCGCAAACCATCAGCGGCCAGGTAACCGGCGCGGCGGCGGGCAGCACCGTCACCGTTGAACTGGGCGGTAAAACTTACACCGCCACCGTGCAGCCAGATTTAAGCTGGAGTGTGAGCGTACCAGCCGCCGACTGGCAGGCGCTGGGTAACGGTGAGTTAACGGTTAACGCCTCGGTAACCAATGCCGTTGGCAACACCGGCAGCGGCACGCGCGATATCACCATCGATGCCAGTCTGCCCGGCCTGCGGGTGGATACCGTCGCAGGCGATGATGTGGTCAATATCATCGAACACGCTCAGGCGCAGGTGATTACCGGCAGCAGCTCCGGCTTTGCCACAGGTACGGCGTTGACGGTGGTGATTAATAACCAAACTTACGCCGCCACGGTGCTGGCAAACGGCAGCTGGAGCGTCGGCGTTCCGGCGGCGGATGTCAGTAACTGGCCTGCGGGAACGCTGAATATTACCGTTAGCGGGGCGAACAGTGCCGGAACGCAAACCAGCATTACCCATCCGCTGACCGTTGATCTCACCGCCGTCGCCATCAGCATGAACAGCATCACCAGCGATGATGTGATTAACGCTGCCGAAAAAGGCGCGGCGCTAACGCTCTCCGGCAGCACGTCCGGCGTCGAAGCGGGGCAAACCGTTTCCATTACCTTTGGTGGCAAAACCTACACCACCACGGTGGCGGCAAACGGTAGCTGGAGCACCACCGTTCCGGCTGCGGATTTGGCGGCGCTGCGTGACGGCGATGCCAGCGCCCAGGTGCGGGTGACTAACGTCAACGGCAACAGCGCCACAGCAACGCACGAATACAGCGTCGATAGCGCCGCGCCAACGGTCACCATCAACACCATTGCCAGCGATAACATCATCAACGCCAGCGAAGCGGCGGCGGGCGTAACGGTGTCCGGCACCAGCACGGCGGAAACCGGGCAGACGCTCACCGTCACGCTTAACGGCACTAACTACCAGACCACGGTGCAGGCAGACGGCAGCTGGAGTTTAACGCTGCCTGCCAGCGCCTTAACCACGCTTGCTAATAACGGCTACACCCTGACCGCCACGGTCAGCGATCTGGCGGGTAACCCCGGCAGCGCCAGCAAAGGCGTGACCGTCGATACCACCGCGCCCGTCATCAGCTTTAACACCGTGGCGGGCGATGATGTGATTAACAACGTCGAACATACTCAGGCGCAGATTATCAGCGGCACCGCCACGGGCGCGGTAGCGGGCGACCGCCTGGTGGTGACCATCGCCGGGCAGCAGTACGTTACCAGCACCGATGCCAGCGGCAACTGGAGCATCGGCGTGCCTGCCAGCGTGATTTCTGGCCTTGCGGACGGCACGGTGACCATCAGCGCCACCATCACCGATAGCGCAGGCAACAGCAGCACGCAGACGCACAACGTGCAGGTGAACACGGCGGTGGTGTCGCTCTCGGTCAGCACCATCAGCGGCGATAACCTTATTAACGCCGCCGAAGCAGGCAATGCGCTGACCCTTAGCGGCACTGGCACTAATTTTGCGACAGGCACGGTGGTGACCGTGTTGCTTAACGGCAAAGGCTACAGCGCTACCATTCAGAGCAACGGGAGCTGGAGCGTGAATGTGCCTGCGGCAGACGTTGCGGCTCTTGCCGATGGCACCAGCTACACGGTTAGCGCCTCCGCTCAGGACAGCGCCGGAAACAGCGCCACGGCCTCGCGCAGCGTAGCGGTGGATCTCACCGCACCGATTATCAGCATTAACACCGTTTCGACGGACGATCGACTCAACGCCGCCGAACAGCAGCAGCCGTTAACCCTTAACGGCTCGACCAGCGCGGAAGTGGGGCAGACGGTCACCGTGACGTTTGGCGGCAAAACCTATACCGCCACGGTTGCCGCCAATGGCACCTGGGCGCTGAACGTGCCTGCGGCGGATCTGGCCGCGCTCGGGCAGGGCGCGCAGACTATCACCGCTAGCGTGAACGATCGCGCGGGCAATCCTGGACAGGCCACGCACGCTCTGACCGTTGACACCGTTGCGCCAACGGTGACCATCGCCACCGTGGCGGGTGACGATATTATCAACAACGCCGAGCAGCTTGCCGGGCAGACCATCAGCGGCACCACCACCGCCGAAGTGGGTCAGACGGTGACCGTCAACTTTAACGGTCAGAGCTGGACCGCCACGGTCGGCAGCGGCGGAAGCTGGTCGGTCTTTATTCCGGCGCAGCAGTTTACCGGATTAAGCGACGGCAGCTACACCATTAGCGCGACGGTCAGCGATCAGGCGGGAAACCCCGGTAGCGCCAGCCGTGGCGTGACGTTGAACGGCGATGTGCCTACCGTCACCATCAACACTTTTGCGGGCGACGATGTAGTGAACGCGGCGGAACATGGCTCGTCGCTGGTGATCAGCGGCACCACCACCGCCCCAGTTGGGCAGACGCTGACCCTGACCTTAAACGGCAAAACCTACACCACCACCGTGCAGACGGGCGGTAGCTGGAGCTACACGCTCGGCAGCGCCGATGTCACCGCGCTGGCGGACGGCAATGCCTATGTGATTAACGCCTCGGTAAGCAACGCCATTGGCAACACCGGTAACAGTAATCACACTATTACCGTCGATCTCAGCGCCCCGGCGATGGGGATTAATATCGATTCCCTGCAAGCCGACACTGGCCTTAGTGCCAGCGACTTTATCACCAGCGTCAGCCCGGTGGCGGTCAACGGCTCGCTCACCGCCGCGCTTGCCAGTAACGAGACGGCGCAAATCAGTATCGACGGCGGCGCAACCTGGAGCACACTCACCGTCACTGGCACGACCTGGCGCTATAACGACAGCCGCACGCTCACTGATGGCAATTATCTCTATCAGGTGCGGGTGATTGACGCGGCGGGCAACGTCGGCGCGACCGACAGCCAGAACGTGGTGATCGACACCATCGCGCCAGATCCAGCAGTAAAAACCATCGCCATCAGCGCGATCACCACCGATACCGGATTGATCACTAACGATTTTATCACCAGCGACACGACGCTTGCGGTAAGCGGCACGCTGGGGGCGACGCTGGCTGCCGGTGAGTTCGCGCAAATCAGCATCGACGGCGGTACAACCTGGCAGAATCTTTCCGTAAGCGGCTTGACCTGGACGTACCTTGATGGACGCACGCTGGCTGACGGTAACTACAACTATCAGGTGCGGGTGATCGACACCGCCGGAAATATCGGTGCGACCGCCAGCCAGATTGTCACCGTTGACACCACCGCGCCGCTGGCGAGCAAAACCATCGCCATTGCGGGCATCAGCGATGACACCGGGTTAAGCAGCAGCGATTTTGTTACCCGCGATACCACGCTGACCGTGCGCGGTACGCTCGGTGCGGCGCTGGCCGCTGATGAACGAGCGCAAATCAGCCTCGACGGCGGGATTACCTGGACCACGTTAACCGTTATCGGCACCAGCTGGAGCTATGCCGATGGTCGCACACTGACCGACGGCACCTGGAACTACACGGTGCGGGTGGTGGATCTGGCGGGGAATGTTGGGCAGACCGCAACGCAAAACGTGGTGGTCGACACCACCAGCCCGGAAGCGGCGAAAAGCATCACCATTACCGGCATCAGCGATGACACCGGAGCCAGCAGCAGCGATTTTATTACCAGCGATACCTCGCTTACCGTGCGCGGCGTACTGGGCGCGGCGCTAGGGGCTAATGAGTTCGCGCAAATCAGTACCGACAACGGTGCAACCTGGGTGAACGTAACGCTGGCGGCAGACGGCTTGAACTGGAGTTACGTTGACGGACGCACGCTAACGAATGGCACGACGACCTGGCAGGTACGAGTGGTCGATCTGGCGGGCAACGTTGGCGCAACCGGCAGCCAGTCGGCGCAGATTGACACCGTTAACCCGGCGCAGGTGCTCACTATAGCCAGCATCAGCACCGACACGGGGAGTTCGGCCACCGACTTTATCACCAGTGATACCTCGCTCACGCTGACCGGTTCGCTGGGGGCGGGGCTTGCCAGCGGCGAAGTGGCGCAGATTAGCCTTGATGGCGGTGCGACCTGGACCACGCTCACTACCAACGGCACGCAGTGGACTTACACCGACAGCCGCACGCTGACCGATGGCAGCTATGTTTATCAGGTGCGGGTGCTGGATCTGGCGGGAAATACCGGCCCGGTGGTGTCGAAAACGGTGGTGGTCGATACGATTAACCCCACCGCCACGCCAACTATTGTGTCGTATACCGATGATGTCGGGCAGCGGCAGGGGACGTTAAGCAGTTCGCAGGCCACTGACGATACCACGCCACTGCTGAACGGCGTGCTCTCCGGTCCGCTGGCCAGCGGTGAAGTGGTTTACCTCTACCGTAACGGTCTGCTGTTAGGCGCGGTGACGATGGTAGGTGCGCTGAACTGGACCTACAGCGACAGCGGGCTGGTCAGCGGCGCGTACACCTACAGCGCGCGGGTAGTGGATCTGGCAGGGAATATCACCTCCTCCAGTGATTTTATCCTGACGGTCGATACTTCTATTCCGACCACGCTGGCGCAAATCACCAGCCAGACCACGCGCGATACCACGCCGATTATCAGCGGGGTGATCACTGCCGCGCTCGCCAGCGGGCAGTATGTCGAAGTGGTCATCAATGGCAAAACCTACACCTCGCAGCCGGGCGGTGCGGTGGTAGTCGATCCGGCGCATAACACCTGGTATGTGCAGTTACCGGATACCGATGTGCTGGCGGCGTCCGCGACCGCCTATAACGTCACCGCGCAGGTAAAAAGCTCGGCGGGCAACGGCAACACCGCCAACGTCAGCAACGGCACGGTGACGGTCAACGCGGCGATTGATTACACGCCCGCCTGGACAACTGCCAATAAAACGACCGCTTGGGGGCTGACCTACGGCCTCGACAACCACGGGATGTGGACGGTGCTGGCTAACCAGCAAATTATGCAATCAACCGATCCGCTCACCTGGTCGAAGACCGCACTGACGCTGGTGCAAAGCGGCAACAACTACGCCACCAGTTCAATTGCCGATTATGACCGTAACGGCACGGGCGATCTGTTTATCACCCGTGATGACTACGGTACGGGCTATATCAACGGCTTTACCAATAACGGCGACGGCACCTTTTCCAGCGCGATTCAGGTGAACGTCGGCACGCTGACGTGGTATGGCTCGATTGTGGCGTTTGATAAAGAGGGCGACGGCTATCTCGATTTCTGGATTGGCGACGCAGGCGGGCCGGACTCCAACACCTTCCTGTGGAATAACGCAGGCACCCTGGTAGGCAACTCCACCACCGCCAACAACGGAGGGAGCGCCACGGTCGGTGGGGTGGTGAACGGCTATCTTTCCCTTAACGAAGGTTCCGGCGTCGATCTCAACAATGACGGCAGGGTAGACCTGGTTCAGCACACCTTCAACCTGAATAACTACTACACCCTTTCATCGCTCATCAGCCAGGGCAACGGCACGTTTGTCTGGGGGCAGAACACCATCAACACCTTCCTCAGCGTTGCAGGCAGCGGTGGTAACTCGACGTCTGTCTCCATGACCTGGGCAGATTTCGATGGTGACGGCGATATGGACCTCTACCTGCCCGCCAGCCAGGGAAGAGCTAACTACGGCTCGCTGTTATTCAATACCAACGGCGTGTTGGGGAATCCGGTGGCGGTGGGGGCAACGGGTACAACCTATGCCAGCCAGTTCAGCGTGGCAGTGGACTGGGATCATGACGGGTTAATGGATATCGCGCGTATTGCTCAGACCGGGCAGTCGTACCTCTATACTAACGTCAGTAATGCCAGTAACTGGACACAATCTACCCTCGGCGGCAGCCAGAGCGGCATCACCAGCGGCGTGGCGGCAATGGATTACGACTGGGACGGCGCGGTGGATGTGCTGGTGACCAAACAGTCGGGCAGCGTGTTCCTCATCCGTAACACCAACACGGTGAGCTACGGCACCTCGCTGCACCTGCGCATCACCGATCCCAACGGCATTAACGTCTATTACGGTAATACCGTAAAACTCTACAACTCGGCGGGAGTGCTGGTCGCTACGCAAATCATCAACCCGCAGTCGGGGATGGGCGTCAACGACACCTCGGCGCTGGTCAATTTCTACGGGCTGAATGCCGGAGAAACCTACAACGCGGTGCTGATCAAATCCACCGGCACCACTGCCAGCAATATTGACCAGACGGTGAATACCAGTTGGGGCGGTTTACATGCCACAGATGCTACCCACGCTTACGATCTCAGCGCCGAAGCAGGCACGGCGAGCAACAACGGCAAGTTCGTCGGCACGGGCTATAACGACACCTTCTTCGCTACTGCTGGCACCGACACCTACGACGGTTCCGGCGGCTGGGTGTACAGCTCCGGCACCGGGACCTGGCTGGCGAACGGCGGAATGGACGTGGTCGATTTCCGCCTCTCCACAGTGGGGATCACCGCCAACTTAAGCACCACCACTGCCCAGGCGACCGGCTTTAACACCTCGACATTTACCAATATCGAAGGCATTTCCGGCTCCAACTTTAACGACACCCTGACGGGCAGCAGCGGCGATAACCAACTGGAAGGGCGCGGCGGTAACGACACCATCAACATCGGCAACGGGGGCCATGACACCTTGCTCTATAAACTGCTCAACGCCAGCGATGCCACTGGCGGCAATGGCTCGGACGTGGTGAATGGCTTTACGGTAGGGACATGGGAAGGCACCGCCGACACCGATCGCATTGATATCCGCGAGCTGTTACAGGGCAGCGGCTATACCGGTAATGGCAAAGCCAGCTACGTCAACGGCGTGGCGACGCTGGATGCGCAGGCCGGAAACATCGGTGATTTTGTCAAAGTCACCCAGAGCGGCAGCGACACCATCGTGCAGATCGACCGCGACGGCACGGGCGGCACTTTTGCGGCAACTAACGTGGTCACGCTGACGGGCGTGCATACCGACCTCGCCACTTTGCTGGCGAATCATCAGTTGATGGTGGTGTAGATAATGAAAAAAAATGCCCAGTCCGTGGAAGCCTGGCTGGAGGCGATGATCGCCGTGGCGCGCTATTATCGCCTTGATTTTTCACAGGAGAACGTGCGCGCGACCGTCAACTGGGAGCGCGACAGCAAGCGGGAAGAGTTACTTACCGACATGGCGCGGCAACTGGGAATGGGGCTGCGATTGGTGGAGTTTTCTGCCGATTCGCTTAACCCGTGGCGGCTGCCGCTGATTGCGGTTTTTGATAATCAGCAGATTGGCGTAATCACCCGCCGCGACAACCACGACAATATCAGCATTCAGTTCAGCGGTGACGAAGGGCTGGAAACCACGCTGAACGTCGCGGATATTGAAGATAAAATCGTCGAACTGGCACTGCTGCGCCCGCTCAGCGCCATCCCTGATGCGCGGGTGGATGACTACATTCGCCCGTATCAGGCGAACTGGTTCTGGAGTCTGTCGCTGAAAGACTGGCGGCGCTACGGTGACATTATGCTGGCCTCGCTGGTGGCAAACGTGCTGGCGCTGGCAGCGATGATTTTCTCGATGCAGGTTTACGACCGCGTCGTTCCGGCGCAATCCTACCCGACGCTGTGGGTGCTGTTCGCCGGGGTGATGATGGCGATTCTGTTTGAGTTCTGTATGCGCATGGTGCGCACGCACCTCTCGGATATGATTGGCAAGCGGGCGGATCTGCGCATTTCGGATCGCGTTTTTGGTCACGCATTACGGCTGAAAAACAACGTGCGATCGAAATCCACCGGATCGTTTATCTCACAAATCCGCGAACTGGAATCGGTACGGGAGCTTATTACTTCCACCACCATTGGCGCGGTGGCGGATCTGCCGTTCTTCCTGCTGTTTGTCTTTATTCTGTGGATGATCGGCGGCTGGCTGGTGTTGGTGGTTCTGCTGGCTCTACCGTTATTGGTGATCCCCGGTCTGCTGATTCAACGCCCGCTGGCGCGGCTGGCGAACGAAGGAATGCGCGAGTCAGCGGTACGCAACGCTACGCTGGTGGAAGCGGTGCAGTCGATTGAAGACATTAAACTGCTGCGCGCCGAGCAGCGTTTTCAGAATCAGTGGAATCACACCAACGACGTAGCCTCGTCCATCAGCATGAAGCAACGCTTTCTCACCGGGCTGCTGCTCACCTGGACGCAGGAAGTGCAATCCATCGTCTACGTGGTGGTGCTGTTGGTGGGCTGCTTTATGGTGATGAACGGCGACATGACCACTGGCGCACTGGTCGGGACGACGATCCTGGCTTCGCGCACCATCGCGCCGCTGTCGCAGATATCCGGCGTGCTCTCGCGCTGGCAGCAGGCGAAAGTAGCGCGTAATGGCCTTGATGAACTGATGAAGCGCCCGGTGGATCAGCCGGAACACGGCAAACTGGTGCATAAAGCGGTGCTGCACGGCAATTATCAGTTCAGCAACGCGGTATTTTATTACGACGAAGAAGAGAAGATTGCCGATGTGGCGATTGGCAAACTCAACATTCAGGCTGGTGAGAAAATCGCCATTCTTGGCCGCAACGGCGCGGGTAAATCGACGCTACTGCAAATGCTCGCCGGAATGCGTATCGCCCAGCAGGGGCAGGTGCTGCTGGATAACATCAGCATCGGGCAGCTTGATCCGGCGGATCTGCGCCGCGACATGGGGCTGCTCAGCCAGACCGGGCGACTGTTCTTCGGCTCGCTGCGGGAAAACCTCACCATGGGGATGCCAGAGGCCAGCGATGAAGATATCGAACGCGCGTTAACCCTCAGCGGGGCGCTGCCCTTTGTGCAGAAGCAGAAAAACGGCCTCAACTACATGATTCAGGAAGGGGGATTTGGCCTCTCTGGCGGTCAGCGGCAAACGCTGCTGCTGGCGCGGCTCCTTATCTCTCAACCGAATATCGTCCTGCTCGACGAACCCAGCGCCTCGCTGGATGAAATGGCGGAAGCGCATTTAATCGAACAACTGAAACAGTGGATTGGTCATCGCACGCTGGTCATCGCCACTCACCGCACGGCGATGCTGCAACTGGTGGACAGGATAATCGTGATGGATCAGGGGCGGATTGTGATGGATGGCGCGAAAGAGGCCATTTTGCGTGAACAGGGCGAACCCACGGCGCGACGGGTGGTGTTGCAGGAGAAGAATAAGGGGTCTGCCGCATGAACGGACAACTGCAATATAACCGTGGCCTGACTGAACCCCGTCTGCCGCGTTCGGCGCTGGCGGTACGTGTGACCGTCGTCATGCTGCTCTGTTTTCTCGGCTGGGCGTGGTATTTCCAGCTTGATGAAGTCACTACCGGTAGCGGCACCGTAGAACCTTCCGGGCGTGAACAGGTGGTGCAGTCGCTGGAAGGCGGGATTTTGTATCATCTCGACGTGAAGGTGGGCGATATTGTTGAGCAAGGCCAGCCGCTGGCGCAGCTTAACCGCACCAAAACCGAATCCGACGTGCAGGAAGCAATGTCGCGGCTGTACGCGGCACTGGCGACCTCGGCGCGGCTGCGGGCAGAAGTGAGCAATAAAGCGCTGGTGTTCCCCGACGAACTGAATAAATTCCCCGAACTTATCGAGTCGGAAACGGCGTTGTACAACACTCGCCGCGACGGGCTGAACAAAGCAACCACCGGGCTGACACAAGGAATTAGCCTGGTCAATCGCGAACTGGCGATGACCCAGCCGCTGGTGAAACAGGGGGCGGCGAGCAGCGTCGAAGTGCTGCGTTTGCAACGCCAGGCCAATGAACTGGAAAACAAACTCAGCGACGTGCGCACGCAATATTACGTTCAGGCACGGGAAGAGTTAGCAAAAGCCAACGAAGAGGTCGAAACCCAGCGTTCGGTGATCCGCGGGCGGGAAGACTCTCTCACCAGGCTGGACTTTACCGCGCCGGTGCGTGGCATTGTCAAAGACATTGACGTCACTACGGTTGGCGGCGTCATCGCCCCCGGTGGTAAACTCATGACCATCGTGCCGCTGGATGAGCAACTGCTGATTGAGGCGAAAATCTCCCCGCGCGATGTGGCGTTTATCCATCCGGGGCAAAAATCACTGGTGAAAATAACCGCTTACGATTACTCCATCTATGGCGGCTTACCAGGAGAAGTTGCGGTGATTTCACCGGACACCATTCAGGATGAAGTACGGCGCGATGTTTATTACTATCGAGTGTACATTCGCACCTTCAGCAACCATCTGGAAAATAAACATAAACAGCAGTTTCCGATATTCCCCGGTATGGTGGCGACGGTCGATATCCGCACGGGTAAAAAAAGCGTGCTGGATTATCTGTTGAAACCCTTTAACAAAGCACAGGAGGCGTTGCGCGAACGATGAACATTAGCGATGTGGCAAAAATTACCGGCCTGACCAGCAAAGCCATTCGCTTCTATGAAGAGAAGGGACTGGTGACACCGCCGATGCGCAGCGAAAACGGTTATCGCACCTACACGCAGCAGCATCTCAACGAACTGACCTTACTGCGCCAGGCACGCCAGGTGGGCTTTAACCTGGAAGAGAGCGGCGAACTGGTGAATCTGTTTAACGACCCGCAGCGGCACAGTGCCGACGTAAAACGGCGCACGCTGGAGAAGGTGGCGGAGATCGAGCGACATATTGAAGAGCTGCAAGCCATGCGCGACCAGCTACTGGCATTGGCGAATGCCTGCCCCGGCGATGACAGCGCCGACTGCCCGATTATCGAAAATCTCTCCGGCTGCTGTCATCATCGGGCGGGGTGAAAATCAGTTAATCCCCGTTTGCACTGAAAGAATATGCTGCAAACTTTCTACCATAATGCGCCCCGACTGAAATAAGCCTTCCTGGATTTCGTTGTTAACATTCACAGCGTGAACCAGGGAGGCTAATAACACCACTTGCAGGAAGGCAAAAATAAACGCACCGATAATCATAATATGCGTCATGGCTATTTTCTTTTGCTCCTTCATTTTAAATAGCCCACAAACTGGCCTTCTTTCATTAAGGCGACTTTTCCTGTGTGATGATAAACAATGACGTTATACAGACCCGACTGATATACGGTGGCATCTTTATTATCTTCATCTATGGCACATAATGAATCATTGAGATAAGCGAAGTTCTTACTGCTCATTCTGAAGGTAAGGCCAAATCCTTTATAAATGGGTTTTTTAGCGGCCTGGGCATGTTGTGCGGCTTCTGCATTTTTAAATGCCTGCGCCTCGGATGCATTTAAAATAGCCGCCTGACGCTGTTGTTCTGCGAGATAACAGGTGTCATGACTGACGCCCTGCGCCTGGCAATCTGCGATGCGGGAAGTGGGGGAGCTACAGCCAGCCAGTAATATAACCGCCAGCAGGGAAAACGATTTAATGGTGCTATTCATCATTGTTAACCTTAAATAATGTGCGGATAATTGCGAATAAGAAATTGCTATTAAAATTAGAACGAATATCCCACGCCGACACCTGCGCCAAAATCAGATTGTGTATCCGCTGAGACTCCCGCTTTAATTACCGTATGAATTCCGGCATTAAAAGATGTTCCGACAGACACCGCAGATTCACCGTTGAACGTTCCTGCTCCCGCTGACACCATCATTAAATCACCGGTTTTCACCTGCGGCTGTGAGGCAATGGCAATGGCTGACGCGATCCCCGCATTAGCATCTTTACGGTTATCTTCAACTTCGTTTTTCAGCGAACTGAAATTGTTATTGAGCGTTGTAATCTGCTGGCTGTTATCAGCGACCCGGTTTTGGGTGTTGGTTAACTGTTGCTGCGTTTGTGCGGAATCTTGTCTCAGACTTTCAATTTGCTCATGTGCCTGGGCAGACTTCTGCGCCAGACTTTGCATTTGTTTATCGTATTGAGTCCTTTCATTTTGCTGTTGTGCTGCCACATCGGTTGTCAGCGCATTCATTTTCTGCCCTTGTTCAGTGGTAGTGCGCTGATTAGCCTCATTTTGAGCCGCCAGTCTGGCATTAATCATCTCCTGATAATGCGCGGTATTTTGCGTATCTCCAGTCGCGGCGAGCGTTTTTTGTGTGGCGACGATCTGCGCCTGTTGCTCTGTAATTTGCGTTTGCTGGGCATCAGTTACCGCAGACTGTCGGGCGTTGATCATGCTCTGATAACGGGCAGTTGTCTGTACATCACCTGTAGCGGCAACGGTTTTTTGTCCTACGTCAGGATCTGTCTGGACAGGGGGAGTCTGAGTGGTATCAGATGTTTCAGAAGGGATGTAGTGATGTTCAGTCAAATAGGTATACGCAGCGGGGCTGTTGTCTGTGCGTTCTAAAAAGCGGGTAATCTTCTGCTCAATCTCCGATTGCGACATGCCAGAGTTAATGGCTGAAAGCTCTGTTGCCGCCGCTTCAATGGTATCACCAGCTAAAACAACAGGGCTGGATGTTGCTGAAATTATGAGTGCCAGTAAAGCTACGTTTACAGTTTTCATTCATTTTCTCTCGTGCAAAATAAGTCGCATTAGTGTTTCTATAAGAAACAAATAATATTATTTTAAGAAATAAACTACGTTGCAATTTAATCGAAATCTACGCCGCCATTTGTGTGATGTAAAGCGCATTTTTGGTTGGTGTAAGCGTAAACACCACCAATAAGAAACAAAAAATGTTTCTTATATAAATAAAATAGAAAATCATTTTGTGCTCTTTCAATGTAAAAAAGAGTAAAGACTTGTTTTGATAAGCGAAATAAATGTTGTTTCTTGGCTAAACGTGAAGCTGTTCCTGATGTGTGCTAGAATGCGTTTCTTTGATAAATCTCAATTTTTAAGAGGTTTACGCCAGGCAGGAAAATTAAATGAATGAATTTGAGAAGATTTTTAATGAAATGAATCTGGACAGGGCGCTGCTCCCCATCCTTTTTCGTTCGAATCGCTCTACGGTGTGGAAGTATTTAAGCGGCGATAGTACGGCTCCTGCCTCTGCCATGTCGCTGATCATGCTGTTGCAGTTGATCCAGAAGAGAAACCCCGATCTGTTAGCCGAATGGTTAACGCTTTCTGATTTCACCATTCCGCCAGAAGTTTACCTGGACCAGCCTGATTACTGGAAAGGGTGGGTGTATACCCAACACAAGGTCAATAAAAACGTCCTGGAATATCTAAAAAAACACTATCCGGATGAAGACCAAAAAAACATGAATAAAGGTAGTGACGAGTAATTTGCCAATGCCAGTTAATATGGCGGAGGCGGCCGACGCGCCCGCGTTGCATCAGGCGTCGGTGCACGACTGCCGGATGCGGCGTAAACGCCTTATCCGGCCTACGTTCAGGCACAGATTTGTAGGCATGATAAGACGCGTCAGCGTCGCATCAGGCGATGACCGCACGGATAATCAGCGTTATCCCTTCAATCGCAATCACCTCAACATGCGTACCTGCACCGAGATCCTCGCTGGCGCTGACGGGCCATGAACTGTCGCCGACGCGCATATGACCGCGCCCGTTGACTAACGGTGATTCCAGCACAAATCGTCTGCCGATCAATTGCTGTCCGCGCTGGTTTAAATGACTGTCACTGTGCTTTTGTTCGCGCACGCCTCGTGCCAGCCATTTCCACCACAGCCAGGCGGCAAGTAGCGTCAGGACGGCAAACATCACCCCTTGCCACTCCCAACCCAGCGGCAGCAACCAGACCACCAGGCCAGTAATCACCGCCGCGACACCGCTCCACAACAGATAACCATTGCCGCCCAACATCTCGGCTGCCAGCAGCAGACCGCCGAGACTCAGCCAAAAAATATGCGGATGGATAGCTATCATCTCGATCATGATTTATTTCGCTCGTTCGCGCTGTCTTTCACCAGTTCAGCAATCCCGGCAATCGATCCCATCAGGCTGCTGGCGTCTAATGGCATCATCACCACTTTGCTGTTACTGGAGGAACCAATCTGCTGTAACGCTTCGGTGTATTTCTGCGCCACGAAGTAATTCACCGCCTGAATGTCACCAGAAGCAATGGCTTCAGACACCATTTGGGTTGCGCGGGCTTCCGCTTCGGCAGAACGTTCACGCGCTTCGGCCTGTAAGAATGCCGACTGACGTTCACCTTCCGCTTTCAGGATTTGTGACTGTTTTTCACCTTCGGCTTTGAGAATTTCCGCCTGACGAATCCCTTCTGCTTCAAGGATGTAAGCGCGTTTGGTACGTTCCGCTTTCATCTGCGCGTTCATTGAAGAGATAAGTTCAGCCGGTGGGCGCACATCGCGAATTTCAATACGGGTGACTTTTATCCCCCACGGATTAGTGGCTTCATCGACAATATGCAGCAGACGCGAGTTAATGCTGTCGCGCTGAGAGAGCATTTCATCGAGTTCCATCGAACCCAGAACGGTACGGATGTTGGTCATGGTCAGGTTGATGATTGCCAGTTCCAGATTGCTGACCTCATAAGCCGCGCGCGGGGCATCAATCACCTGAATAAAGCAAACGGCGTCGATAGTGACGTTGGCGTTATCTTTCGAGATAACTTCCTGGGATGGGATGTCGAGCACTTGCTCCATCATATTGATCTTACGACCAATGCGGTCCATAAACGGCACCACCAGACTTAGCCCCGGCTGTAACGTTTTGGTATAACGACCAAATCGTTCTACCGTCCACTGATAGCCCTGCGGCACGATTTTGACGCCCGCGCCAACAATCACCAGCGCGACAAAAATGAGAATCGGGATAAAAATAAGCATCGGAAAAACCTCCTGTTGTACCGTCCATAAAGAGCAAAGTTGCTGCTTGATTAAACAAATTATACCTGATTACTGAAAGAGAGTTCCCCCTTATTCTTGCGGAGGATAAACTGTTTTTAGTAAAAATCAGAAAAAGGGATGGGCAATGCAGGAAAATAGTCTTTTGCTCCAACTGCAAAATGTTGGATATCGGGCGGGCGATACGAACATTCTCAATAACATCAATTTTTCGCTGCGTGCTGGCGAATTTAAGTTAATTACCGGCCCTTCTGGCTGCGGTAAAAGTACGCTACTAAAAATAGTTGCTTCATTAATCAGCCCGACCTGCGGAACGTTACTGTTTGAAGGTGAGGATGTCAGCACACTAAAGCCAGAAACCTATCGCCAACAAGTTTCTTACTGCGCCCAAACGCCGGCTCTGTTTGGCGACACGGTCTACGATAACCTGATCTTTCCCTGGCAGATCCGTAACCAGCAGCCTGATCCGGCCATTTTTCTCGATTTTCTCGAACGTTTTTCCTTGCCGGACACCATTTTGACGAAAAATATCGCCGAGCTATCTGGTGGTGAAAAACAACGCATCTCATTGATTCGTAACCTACAATTTATGCCGAAGGTTTTATTGCTCGACGAAATCACCAGTGCGCTGGATGAAAGCAACAAACGCAACGTCAATGAGATGATCCACCGCTATGTACGTGAGCAAAATATTGCTGTGTTGTGGGTGACGCACGATAAAGACGAAATTAATCATGCGGATAAAGTGATTACACTGCAACCGCATGCCGGAGAAATGCAGGAAGCACGCTATGAACACGCATAATATTACCAACGAGTCACTGGCACTGGCATTAATGCTGGTGGTTGTCGCAATCTTAATTAGCCATAAAGAAAAACTGGCGCTGGAGAAAGATATTCTCTGGAGTGTGGGGCGCGCGATAATTCAGCTGATTATTGTCGGCTATGTATTGAAATATATTTTCAGCGTTGATGATGCCAGCCTGACATTATTGATGGTGTTATTTATCTGCTTTAATGCGGCGTGGAATGCGCAAAAACGCAGTAAATATATTGCTAAAGCTTTTATCTCATCGTTTATTGCCATTACGGTCGGGGCGGGAATTACCCTGGCGGTGCTGATTTTATCGGGATCGATTGAGTTTATCCCGATGCAGGTGATCCCTATCGCCGGGATGATAGCCGGTAACGCGATGGTGGCGGTTGGGCTGTGTTACAACAATTTAGGGCAACGGGTCATTAGCGAACAGCAACAGATTCAGGAGAAACTGAGTCTTGGCGCGACGCCGAAACAGGCTTCAGCGATATTGATTCGCGACAGTATTCGCGCGGCTTTAATTCCGACGGTCGATTCAGCAAAAACGGTTGGCTTAGTGAGTTTACCGGGAATGATGTCCGGGCTGATATTTGCCGGGATTGATCCGGTGAAGGCGATTAAATATCAGATTATGGTGACCTTTATGTTGCTCTCAACCGCCAGCCTGTCGACCATTATTGCCTGTTATTTAACCTATCGTAAATTTTACAATTCGCGCCACCAGTTGGTGGTGACGCAATTGAAGAAGAAATAATGTGATGCCGGATGCGCAGCATCGCATCCGGCGTTGTGGTTCATGCGCCGATCAACGGAAAATCAATACAACAACGCATACAGCTGGCGGCGATACTTCGACGCCAGTGCATCCCCCGTACCCAGCGCAGCGAGGATCTCCTGGAACGTTTTACGCGTCTGACCGTCTGCGGCGGTGAGATCTTTACGCAGATGCCCAAACAGTAACTCCAGCGCCTCTTCATTGCGCCCAACCTGATGCAGTTGCAGTGCCAGTTGCGTCGCCAGTGCGGCATCTTCTGGGTTCTCCGCCACCTGCTGTTGCAGCTGTTGAATTTCCGGCGTATCTGCCGCCTGCTTCAGCAGTTCGATTTGCGCCACCAGCCCCTGGTAGCGGGTGTCCTGATCCTGCAACGGAATGGTTTTCAGCACGGCTTCTGCATCTTCAGAACGGTTCAGCGCAATCAGCGTTTCTGCCAGCAGCAGGCCGATCTCCCCGTTCTGGTTCGACAACTGCCAGGCGTCTTTCAGCAATGGCAGGGCGTCGGTGTAATTGCCTTCTTGCATCAGTTGCATCGCCTGCTGCGCTTTCAGCTCTTCTTCACGCGGCAGCACTTTATCCAGCAGGGCGCGGATCGCCTCTTCCGGTTGCGGCCCCTGGAAGCCGTCTACCGGTTGCCCGTTCTGGAACAGATACACGGTCGGAATCGCGCGCAGACCAAACTGGGAGGCAATCATCTGCTCAGCGTCGCAGTCCAGCTTCGCCAGAATAAATTGCCCGTTGTACTGCGCCGCGAGGCTTTCCAGAATTGGGGTTAACTGCAAACAGTGCTGGCTACGTTCAGACCAAAAATAGAACAGCACAGGTGTGGTCATTGACTGTTCAAGAACCTGTTGCAGGTTAGATTCGTTAATGTTGACAATATTTTCTACGGACATGGAGTCGCTCTCTGTTGTCGATATTTTCTTTGACATGGGGGCTTAAGCGCGCGCTTCAACTCACCCCTGCAATATTTTGTCCATCGCGCACCCCGGCAGCAGGCGCTTAAGCACCATGACTGCCCAGGTCACCAGCGTCACCGGATAGCGCATCTTCGGCTTCTCGCTGATAAAAGCATGGCGCACTTTGGCAACCACCGCTTCCGGCCCCAACGTAAAGCGGGCGGCGATGCCGGGGTTTTCGACCGGTTTATCGCTTTGCGTCTGGTTGACGTTGTCGGTGAAACGAGTACGAATGGGACCTGGCTCAACCAGGCTGACCTTGATTCCGCTGTGGCGCAGTTCCATGCGCAGTGCGTCTGACCACGCCTCCAGCGCATATTTACTGGCCGCGTAAGCGCCGCGGCCCGGCGTGGAGATTAATCCCATCACCGATGAGGTCATCACAATACGCCCTTCACCGTGCGGCAACATAGCCGGTAACAGGCGCATGGTGAGCTGGTGTGCGCCGAAAAAGTTGGCGGAAAACTGCTGTTCCATCTGCGCACGGCTGATGGTGGAAAGGGGGCCATACATGCCGAATCCGGCATTGTTAAAGATCCCATACAGACAATTATCGGTCAGGGCGATCACTTCGTCGGCTGCGCGATCAACACTTTCTGGCGAATCCAGATCGATCAACACGCCGGTGAATCCCATATTGTTCATGCGCTCAACATCATCCGGTTTCCGGCAACCTGCCAGCACATGAAAACCCTGGCGTTTTAATTCGAGCGCGCTTTCCAGGCCAATTCCACTGGAACATCCGGTAATTAAGACCGATTTTTGCATAACTTTACCTGTCAGGATCTCCGTTGCTTTATGAGTCATGATTTACTAAAGGCTGCAACTGCTTCGCCATCCAGTCGGCAATAAACGGCTGGGCGTCGCGGTTGGGATGAATACCGTCATCCTGCATCCATTGTGGCTTGAGGTAGACCTCTTCCATAAAAAAGGGCAGCAGCGGAACATCAAACTCTTTGGCGAGTTTGGGGTAAATGGCGCTAAAGGCTTCATTATAACGGCGACCATAGTTTGCAGGCAGACGTATTTGCATTAACAATGGTTCAGCGTTGGCGGCTTTGACATCCTGCAAAATCTGGCGCAGCGTTTGCTCGGTTTGTTGTGGCTGAAAACCACGCAAACCGTCATTGCCGCCCAGTTCAACCAGCACCCAGCGCGGCTGATGCTGTTTCAGCAGAGCCGGAAGGCGCGCCAGCCCTTGTTGCGAGGTGTCGCCGCTGATGCTGGCATTGACTACCGACGTTTTGCTCTGCCACTTATCATTCAACAAGGCAGGCCAGGCCGCGCTGGCAGACATTCGATACCCGGCGCTCAGGCTATCACCCAGAATTAATAACGTGTCCGCTGCGGCGGCACGGAAAGTTAACAGGACCAGGAACAGGAAGGGCAAATGCCAGCGGAAAACATTGTTGAAGTTCATCATCTTAAGAAGTCCGTCGGTCAGGGGGAGCATGAACTCTCCATCCTCACCGGAGTTGAGCTGGTTGTCAAACGTGGCGAAACCATCGCGCTGGTGGGCGAGTCGGGATCGGGTAAGTCAACCTTGCTGGCGATCCTCGCCGGGCTGGATGACGGCAGCAGTGGCGAAGTGAATCTGGTAGGACAACCGCTACATAATATGGACGAAGAAGCGCGGGCAAAGTTGCGCGCGAAGCATGTAGGCTTTGTTTTTCAGTCATTTATGTTAATTCCGACCCTTAACGCGCTGGAAAACGTCGAGCTTCCGGCGCTGCTGCGCGGTGAGAGTAGCGCGGAAAGTCGTAACGGGGCGAAAGCATTGCTCGAACAGTTAGGGCTGGGCAAACGTCTTGATCATCTTCCGGCACAGCTTTCCGGCGGCGAACAGCAACGTGTGGCGCTGGCGCGTGCCTTTAACGGTCGGCCAGATGTGCTATTTGCTGATGAACCTACCGGCAACCTTGACCGCCAGACGGGCGATAAAATTGCCGACCTGCTGTTTTCCCTTAACCGTGAGCATGGCACCACGTTGATTATGGTGACCCACGACCTGCAACTGGCGGCACGCTGCGACCGCTGCTTACGGCTGGTGAACGGGCAGTTGCAGGAGGAAGCATGATTGCACGTTGGTTCTGGCGCGAATGGCGCTCGCCGTCGCTATTAATTGTCTGGCTGGCGCTAAGCCTGGCGGTGGCCTGCGTGCTGGCGCTGGGCAATATCAGCGATCGCATGGAGAAAGGTTTAAGCCAGCAAAGCCGGGAGTTTATGGCGGGCGATCGGGCGTTGCGCAGTTCGCGCGAAGCGCCGCAAGCGTGGCTGGAGGAAGCGCAAAAGCGCGGCCTGAAAGTCGGCAAGCAGCTGACTTTCGCCACGATGACATTTGCAGGCGACACACCGCAGCTGGCGAACGTCAAAGCGGTGGATGATATCTACCCGATGTATGGCGATCTGCAAACTAATCCCCCTGGCCTGAAACCGCAGGCGGGCAGCGTGTTGCTGGCCCCACGCCTGATGGCACTGCTTAACCTGAAAATCGGCGATACCATCGACGTGGGCGATGCCACGCTGCGGATCGCCGGAGAAGTGATTCAGGAACCGGATTCCGGTTTTAACCCCTTCCAGATAGCCCCACGCCTGATGATGAATCTGGCGGATGTCGATAAAACCGGAGCCGTGCAGCCGGGGAGTCGGGTCACCTGGCGCTATAAATTTGGTGGCAGCGAGAATCAGCTCGACGGCTATGAGAAATGGCTGTTACCCCAGCTTAAACCCGAACAACGCTGGTACGGTCTGGAACAGGACGAAGGCGCGCTGGGGCGCTCGATGGAACGCTCGCAACAGTTCCTGCTGCTTTCGGCGCTTCTGACCTTGCTGCTGGCAGTGGCTGCGGTGGCGGTGGCGATGAATCATTACTGTCGCAGTCGCTACGATCTGGTGGCGATCCTCAAAACGCTGGGGGCAGGGCGAGCGCAACTGCGTAAGTTAATCGTCGGTCAGTGGTTGATGATTCTGGTGCTTTCAGCCGTTACCGGCGGGGCGATTGGCCTGTTGTTCGAAAGCGTATTGATGGTACTGCTCAAGCCCGTTCTGCCTGCCGCACTACCGCCTGCCAGCCTCTGGCCGTGGCTGTGGGCGCTCGGCACCATGACAGTCATCTCGCTGCTGGTGGGGCTACGACCGTACCGCCTGTTGCTGGCAACGCAGCCTTTACGCGTACTACGTAATGATGTGGTAGCGAACGTCTGGCCGCTGAAGTTTTATCTGCCGGTTGTCACTGTGGTGGTTGTGCTGCTGCTCGTCGGGCTGATGGGCGGCAGTATGCTGCTGTGGGCGGTGCTGGCGGGAGCGGTGGTGCTGGCTTTGCTGTGCGGTGTGCTGGGCTGGATGCTGCTGAATGTACTTCGCCGCATGACGCTGAAATCGCTGCCTCTGCGCCTGGCGGTCAGCCGCCTGTTACGTCAGCCGTGGTCAACGTTAAGCCAGCTTTCGGCATTTTCGCTCTCCTTTATGCTGCTGGCGCTGCTGCTGGTGTTGCGTGGCGATCTGCTTGACCGCTGGCAGCAGCAGCTACCGCCAGAAAGCCCGAACTACTTTTTAATCAACATCGCCACAGAACAGGTTACGCCGCTAAAAGCGTTCCTCGCGGAACATCAGATAGTCCCGGAATCATTTTATCCAGTGGTGCGTGCGCGGCTGACGGCGATTAACGACAAGCCGACAGAAGGTAATGACGATGAGGCGCTTAACCGCGAACTCAATCTTACCTGGCAAAATACGCGGCCCGATCATAATCCGATTGTCGCTGGTAACTGGCCGCCAAAAGCCGATGAAGTGTCGATGGAAGAGGGGCTGGCGAAACGCTTAAACGTTGCCCTCGGCGATACCGTGACTTTTATGGGCGATACCCAGGAGTTCCGCGCTAAAGTGACCAGCCTGCGCAAAGTGGACTGGGAAAGTCTGCGGCCTAATTTCTATTTTATTTTCCCGGAAGGGGCGCTGGATGGGCAGCCGCAAAGCTGGCTCACCAGTTTCCGCTGGGAGAATGGCAACGGCATGTTGACGCAACTCAACCGTCAGTTCCCGACCATTAGCCTGTTAGACATTGGCGCGATTTTAAAACAGGTCGGTCAGGTGCTGGAGCAGGTAAGTCGGGCGCTGGAAGTGATGGTTGTGCTGGTCACCGCCTGCGGTATGTTGCTGTTGCTGGCGCAGGTGCAGGTGGGAATGCGTCAGCGTCATCAGGAGCTGGTGGTGTGGCGCACCCTAGGCGCGGGCAAAAAACTGCTGCGCACAACATTGTGGAGTGAATTCGCCATGCTCGGGTTTGTTTCTGGTCTGGTGGCCGCAACTGGTGCGGAAACGGCGCTGGCAGTGTTGCAGGCGAAAGTGTTCGACTTCCCGTGGGAACCGGACTGGCGGTTGTGGATTGTGCTGCCGTGCAGCGGTGCACTGCTGCTGTCACTTTGCGGCGGCTGGCTCGGCGCGCGACTGGTTAAGGGTAAGGCGCTGTTCAGGCAGTTTGCGGGGTGATGACAGGCGTTAGATTGCCTGATGCGCTACGCTTATCAGGCCTACGAGGATAGTGCAATATATTGATTTTGCAAGATTGTGTAGGCCGGATAAGGCGTTTACGCCGCATCCGGCAGTCTTGCTACTAGCGTCGGGATTGTATCGCCAACATAGCTGTTTGAATATGTAGGCATCCTGACTTATAATTCACTTGCTAGATGAGGACTGTTTCATTTCTGCCCGGAACCACCAAGTCTTGGGCGGAAAAAATAAAAAAACCGACTGTCATGTCGGTTTTTTTATTTCTGTATTCTGGTGCAACCATTCTGTTCTCACGACAATCGCCGTTTCAGAATACCGCCCATTACCGTGTCTTAACCCATTCAGCCACTTCCGCCCACTCACCGCGAAAGACAACTTTTTCCGCTTTTTTCTCAAGCTGATAGCGATACATCGGGTCGTAATACTCTTCAAGCAGCGGCACCAGCCAGGCCAGATGACCGTCGGTTGTGCCGGTTGAGAGTTGCGTTGTCAGCGCTGCATCCAGCCTTGCAGCCAGTTCGTTATAGCGCTGTAGCCCCAGCCGACGCTTAATCGCTGAAAGCCCATGATGCAGGTATTCGCAATACTCCTGCCAGCCCTGTTCGTCGCCGTACGCATGGGTAAAATCATGATGCATACGCAAGAAATACTCTTCGTTCAGGCGCTCAAGACGGATCTCAAACGGATCTTCTACCACCGCAATCGTCGCCTGAGTCATTCGTTCGCGCAGGCATTCCGGCAGGTGATTCGAACCGATCATCCGGCTTTCATCTTCCAGCACCCACAGGCGCAGCTCCTGACGGGCGTCGGTTTTTAGCATTTCGGCAGCCAGCAGGTTTTCAAAACTCGCCTGGCTAAGTTGCGGCTGCAATGTGCGACCAAAAGCAGAACCGCGATGGCGCGCCAGCCCTTCCAGATCAACACCGTTCGGCTGTTGTTGCACTAACAGCGTTTTACCGCTGCCAGTACAACCGCCAATCAGCACTATCGGTTTTTGTGCCAGTTCAATGGTCGCCTGAATCGCAGTCTGGCGCAGTACCTTATAACCGCCTTCCACCAGCGGATAATCAATCCCCGCTTCATGCAGCCAGCGTTGCACAATATGTGAACGTTGACCGCCACGGGCGCAGCAGAGAATACCTTGCGGATTTTGCAGACACGCTGCCTGCCAGGCATCCATGCGCTGCTGACGAATTTCACCCGCCACCAGTTTATGCCCCAGCGCCAGCGCCGCGTCAGACCCTTGCTGTTTATAGCAGGTGCCAACGGCGGCGCGTTCATCATTATTCATTAACGGCAGATTGATAGCGGCGGGCATTGCGCCTTGCTCAAACTCGATGGGGGCGCGAACATCAATAATGGGCGTATCAGCAATCAGCAGGGCACGATAGTCCTGTTCCGTGTGTCTCTCTTGCATAGTAAAAAGTGAACCTCAAATCAGCTTGCGCGCTATTTTACGCGCCAACGCGCAAGGAAACTTGATTTTTAACTGTGTGAGTTGCCGAAAATTTCTAAAAATCCACTGATTTCCGGCCTGCGCTGGGTAAATAAGGCCACAATATCTCCCACCGCTTTGCCGCTGCCAAATTTACGCCATGCCAGACTCAATGGCGAAGGCGGGCGCATCGTCGGGATGACCCGGCTGACCAGTTGTTGATTATCAATCATCAACTGGCAAAGTGATTTTGGCAAAAAACCAATGCCAACGCCCGCCAGATGGGCGGCGATTTTCGTTTCCATATCAGGAACAATAATCTCTTTTTGTCCCGGCAAACGCCAGGCGACGCGTTTGGTTAAGGTGCGGGCGCTGTCTTCAATATTGACCGCCGGAAAGCGCCGCAATTGCGCTTCTGTTAGCGGCTCTTCAACCTTTGCCAGTGGATGATCTGCCGCCATGACAAAGCGCCATTGCACCGAACCTAAGGGATCAAGGCTAAAAGTATTTGCCAGTGCTTCTGTTCCCGTGACGCCGATAGCCAGTGAAAAACCTTCGTACAATAGCGAGTCCCAGACGCCCATATAGATTTGTCGGGAGATGTGAAACTGGGTAAAGGGGTAACGTTCATTCAACCACGCCAGCAACTGGGCGACGGCCTCGGAATTATAGAGCAGGTTGTTGATGACGATATTCACCTGGCGTTCCACGCCATCATTCACCTGTTGTAGCTCGCTCGGCATGCTTTCCAGCCAACTCAGCCAGTCTCTGGCCTGACAAAGCAGATGTTCGCCAGCCGCTGTCAACGTCACGCTGCGAGTCGTGCGGAAAAACAGCGCTACTCCGGTATTCTCTTCCAGAAGCTTAATGCGATAACTGATGGTCGCCGTCGTTTTACATAATCGTTCTGCCGCTTTTGAAAAACTTCCTGTTTCGGCAACAGCAATGAAAGTCCGCAAGGTTTCTGGATCGAACATCTTCAGGTATCCCCTTTTAAATCCGCAAGTTGCGTGATTTTCCTGTCCTTTGATTTACTTGTATTTTCACATGATAACCCTGCGTGATTTGTGGGCTAAATCTAGTTTTGGAAAAATATTCCAACTTTTGTATTGATGTTGTTCTCTTAAGGTTTTAGATTGCCTGTTATTGAAACCTGGCTGACCGGTCGGCGGTGGTTGAACGGAATTATGTTACAAGGACAAAAAGATGAAACTTCAGGTATTACCGTTAAGTCAGGAAGCCTTCTGTGCTTATGGCGACGTTATCGAAACGCAGCAACGGGATTTTTTCCATATTAACAATGGCCTGGTGGAGCGCTATCACGATTTGGCGCTGGTTGAGATTCTTGAGCAAGACCGTACGCTTATCAGCATTAACCGCGCGCAACCGGCGAATCTGCCGCTGACCATCCACGAACTCGAACGTCACCCGCTGGGTACTCAGGCATTTATCCCGATGAAAGGTGAAGTGTTTGTAGTGGTCGTGGCGTCAGGTGACGATAAACCAGACCTGTCAACGCTGCGGGCGTTTATCACCAACGGTGAGCAGGGGGTGAATTATCATCGTAACGTCTGGCATCACCCGCTTTTCGCCTGGCAGCGCGTCACCGATTTTCTGACCATCGATCGCGGCGGCAGTGACAACTGTGATGTTGAAAGTATTCCTGAACAGGAACTCTGTTTTGCGTGACGCCTGCAACCGACTTGCATAAGATAAACTAATTGTTCATTGTTTATGCTCACTTGTAGGTCGGAGTTAACGTAGGTATGACGGAAGTTAGACGGCGCGGCAGGCCAGGACAGGCGGAGCCTGTGGCACAGAAGGGCGCACAGGCGTTAGAGCGGGGAATTGCGATTCTGCAATATCTGGAAAAAAGTGGAGGAAGTTCGTCGGTTAGCGATATTTCTCTCAATCTGGATTTGCCGCTCTCGACGACCTTTCGCCTGTTAAAGGTTTTACAGGCAGCGGATTTTGTCTATCAGGACAGTCAGTTAGGCTGGTGGCATATAGGATTAGGTGTCTTTAACGTCGGCGCGGCGTACATCCATAACCGTGATGTCCTCTCCGTTGCCGGGCCGTTTATGCGCCGCCTGATGCTGCTTTCCGGCGAGACGGTCAATGTCGCGATTCGTAACGGCAATGAAGCGGTATTAATTGGTCAGTTAGAGTGTAAATCGATGGTCAGGATGTGTGCGCCGCTGGGCAGTCGTCTGCCGCTGCATGCTTCCGGTGCGGGCAAGGCGCTGCTTTATCCGCTGGCGGAAGAGGAGTTGATGAGCATCATCCTGCAAACTGGTTTGCAGCAGTTTACGCCAACTACGCTTGTGGATATGCCTACCTTGCTGAAGGACCTGGAACAAGCGCGTGAACTGGGCTATACCGTAGATAAAGAAGAGCATGTTGTAGGCCTGAATTGCATAGCTTCAGCAATTTACGATGATGTAGGTAGTGTTGTTGCCGCTATCTCCATCTCCGGGCCTTCATCAAGACTGACAGAAGATCGTTTTGTCAGTCAGGGTGAGCTGGTCAGAGACACCGCCCGCGATATCAGCACGGCGTTGGGACTGAAAGCACATCCATAGTGTCTGTCGCATCCCGCTCTGCGGAGCGGGTTTTTTTGACAAAATTTGAAAGTTGGAAAATTTTTCCAATTAATAGAGGTAGGAATAAAATGGCAAAAATGAGAGCCGTTGACGCGGCAATGTATGTGCTGGAGAAAGAAGGTATCACCACCGCCTTCGGCGTTCCGGGAGCAGCAATCAATCCTTTCTATTCAGCGATGCGTAAGCACGGCGGTATTCGTCACATTCTGGCGCGTCACGTGGAAGGTGCTTCGCACATGGCGGAAGGCTATACCCGCGCAACGGCTGGGAATATCGGCGTTTGTCTGGGGACTTCAGGCCCGGCGGGTACTGACATGATCACCGCGCTCTATTCTGCTTCTGCTGATTCAATTCCTATTCTGTGCATTACCGGCCAGGCACCGAGAGCCCGTCTGCATAAAGAAGATTTTCAGGCCGTAGATATCGAATCTATCGCCAAGCCGGTCAGTAAAATGGCGGTTACAGTACGTGAAGCGGCGCTGGTGCCTCGTGTGCTGCAACAGGCATTTCACCTGATGCGTTCTGGTCGTCCGGGGCCGGTACTGGTGGATTTACCGTTCGACGTACAGGTTGCGGAAATCGAGTTTGATCCTGACATGTACGAGCCGCTGCCGGTCTACAAACCTGCAGCCAGCCGTATGCAGATCGAAAAAGCGGTAGAAATGTTAATTCAGGCCGAACGTCCGGTGATTGTTGCCGGGGGCGGGGTGATCAACGCCGATGCCGCGGCGCTGTTACAACAGTTTGCCGAACTGACCAGCGTTCCGGTTATCCCAACGCTGATGGGCTGGGGCTGTATCCCGGACGATCACGAACTGATGGCCGGGATGGTGGGTCTGCAAACCGCGCATCGCTACGGTAACGCAACGCTGCTGGCGTCGGACATGGTGTTTGGTATCGGTAACCGTTTTGCTAACCGTCATACCGGTTCGGTAGAGAAATACACCGAAGGGCGCAAAATCGTTCATATCGATATTGAACCGACGCAAATTGGCCGCGTGCTGTGTCCGGATCTCGGCATTGTCTCCGACGCCAAAGCGGCGCTGACGCTGCTGGTTGAAGTGGCGCAGGAGATGCAAAAAGCGGGTCGTCTGCCGTGTCGTAAAGAGTGGGTTGCTGAGTGCCAGCAGCGCAAACGTACTTTGCTGCGCAAAACCCATTTCGACAACGTGCCGGTGAAACCGCAGCGCGTGTATGAAGAGATGAACAAAGCCTTTGGACGTGATGTTTGCTATGTCACCACCATCGGCCTGTCACAAATCGCTGCGGCGCAAATGCTGCATGTCTTTAAAGACCGTCACTGGATCAACTGTGGTCAGGCAGGCCCGCTGGGCTGGACCATTCCTGCGGCGCTGGGCGTGTGTGCTGCTGATCCAGAACGTAATGTGGTGGCGATTTCCGGTGACTTCGACTTCCAGTTCCTGATTGAAGAATTAGCCGTTGGCGCACAGTTCAACATTCCGTACATCCATGTGCTGGTGAATAACGCCTATCTCGGCCTGATTCGTCAGTCACAACGCGCATTTGATATGGATTACTGCGTACAGCTCGCGTTCGAAAATATTAACTCCAGTGATGTGAACGGTTATGGCGTTGACCACGTGAAAGTAGCGGAAGGTTTAGGTTGTAAAGCGATTCGCGTTTTCAAACCGGAAGATATTGCTCCTGCCTTTGAACAGGCGAAAGCCTTAATGGCGCAGTACCGTGTCCCGGTGGTGGTGGAAATTATGCTGGAACGTGTAACCAATATTTCGATGGGCAGTGAACTGGATAACGTCATGGAATTTGAAGATATCGCCGATAACGCAGCGGATGCACCGACTGAAACCTGCTTCATGCACTATGAATAAGGGAGATAAATAATGTTACGTTTCTCTGCTAATTTATCGATGTTATTTGGTGAATATGATTTTCTCGCCCGTTTTGAGAAAGCTGCACAGTGTGGTTTTCGTGGCGTTGAATTTATGTTCCCTTATGACTACGACATTGAAGAATTAAAACAGGTGCTGGCGAGTAATAAACTCGAACATACGCTGCACAATTTACCGGCAGGTGACTGGGCGGCGGGCGAGCGGGGTATTGCCTGTATTCCTGGCCGTGAAGAAGAGTTTCGGGATGGCGTAGCAGCAGCGATTCGTTATGCTCGTGCGCTGGGTAATAAAAAAATTAACTGTCTGGTCGGTAAAACGCCGGCAGGTTTTAGCAGTGAACAGATTCACGCAACGCTTGTAGCAAACCTGCGTTATGCCGCGAATATGCTGATGAAAGAAGATATTTTATTACTGATTGAACCTATTAACCATTTTGATATTCCTGGTTTCCATCTCACCGGTACTCGGCAGGCGCTGAAATTGATTGATGGTGTTGGTTGCTGCAATTTGAAAATTCAGTATGACATTTATCACATGCAGCGGATGGAAGGTGAATTAACCAATACCATGACTCAGTGGGCCGATAAAATTGGTCACCTGCAAATTGCTGATAATCCGCATCGCGGCGAACCGGGAACCGGAGAAATTAATTACGAATATCTCTTTACGGTAATTGCGCAATCAAACTACGATGGGTGGGTAGGATGTGAATATAAACCGAAGACCACTACGGAAGAGGGATTAGCGTGGATTACCCCTTACTGCTAAATTAAAATATGCTGCAGACAAGGTTTTTAATACCTGGCTGGTGGGGAATGAAGTTATCTGTATTCGATAAATGATAGCAGTTGGCGCGATTTTAACAGGTGTTCCTATGTTTAATATTTCATTTAACCGCGAAAATATGTTGTCTGGTTTTCAGTGGTTTTTCTTCATTTTTTGTAACACCGTAGTGGTTCCGCCAACGTTGCTTTCGGCATTTCAGCTACCGCAAAGCTGTTTGCTGACACTGACGCAATATGCATTTCTGGCAACCGCATTAGCCTGTATCGCTCAGGCATTTTTCGGTCATCGCCGCGCTATTATGGAAGGGCCTGGAGGTTTATGGTGGGGAACGATCCTCACCATCACGTTGGGTGAATCATCGCGAGGTACACCGCTCAATGATATTGCCAATAGTCTGGTAGCAGGAATTGCGATTTCCGGCGTACTGACTATTTTAATTGGTATTAGTGGGTTAGGTCACCGTCTGGCACGCTTGTTCACCCCAACCGTGATGGTCGTTTTTATGTTGATGCTGGGCGCGCAGCTTACCACTATCTTCTTTAAGGGAATGTTAGGTTTGCCGTTTGGTATTGCCGACCCAAATTTTAAAATTCAGTTTCCAGCGTTTGCTCTGTCGGTAGCGGTAATGTGTCTGGTGCTGGCGATGATTATTTTTCTTCCCCAGCGTTTGGCACGTTATGGGGTATTGGTGGGGACAATACTAGGTTGGCTACTTTGGCGTTTCTGCTTTCCTTCATCGCCAATCATTCATTCTGAACTGCACTGGCAATGGTTTCCCTTGGGGAGCGGAGGCAAGTTATCCCCAGGGATTATTGTGACGGCGGTAATTACCGGTCTGGTTAATATCAGCAATACTTATGGCGCAGTCCGGGGTACTGATATTTTTTACCCACAACAAGGGGCGGGAAACAGACGTTATCGTCGAAGTTTCGTGGTCACAGGGGTGATGACGCTGGTGACGGTGCCGATGGCTATTATTCCCTTTTCGCCGTTCGTTTCGTCTATTGGTTTATTAACGCAAACTGGCGATGCGACACGTCGTTCATTTCTCTACGGTAGTGCGATTTGTTTGTTGGTAGCGATGACTCCGCCACTGACGCGCTTATTCAGCAGTATTCCGCTGCCGGTAACGAGTGCGGTAATGTTAGTGTCTTATTTGCCATTACTCTTTTCTGCGCTACTTTTTAGCCAACAAATTAACTTTACGGCGCGTAATGTTTATCGACTCGCACTACCGTTATTTGTTGGGATCTTTTTAATGGGATTACCGCCTGTCTATTTACAGGATCTGCCATTAACGCTTCGCCCATTATTAAGTAACGGATTGCTGGTTAGTATTTTGTTGGCGGTGTTAATGGATAATCTGATTCCGTGGCATCGGCTGAAATGAGGTGACGGGTGACGAGAATTAGCCACCCGATATGGCTCAACTGAACTTACTCTGCGCCCACATCACGCCGCTGGCATACTCCGGCGGCAGTAATGGGATCAGCGCTTCCAGCGTCGCGGTCAGACGCGATGTGTCGCTGTCGGTCAAATTCAGATGCCCCACTTTACGGCCCGGACGGACTTCTTTGTCGTACCAGTGCAGATGCACCAGCGGCAGTTTCAGCCAGTCATAATTCACATCGCTACCAATCAGGTTGATCATCACCGACGGACTATTCACTACCGGTTGCGGTAACGGCAGATCGGTAATCGCCCGCAGATGCAGCTCAAACTGGCTGATGCTGGCACCGTTTTGCGTCCAGTGACCACTGTTATGCACACGCGGTGCCAGTTCGTTGATCAACAGACCTTGCGGGGTGACAAAACACTCCATCGCCATCACGCCCACATAGCCCAGCTCCTGCATAATCGCCGACAACATCTCTTCAGCTTGCGCCTGCTGCTGCGCGTTAGCCTGCGGGAACGCGACGCTGGTGCGCAAAATACCGTCCTGATGCAGGTTATGCGTCAGCGGATAAAACACTGTGCTGCCATCAAAGCCGCGTGCGCCAACCAGCGACACTTCACCAGAGAAGTTAATGCCCTGCTCGACAATACATTCGCCGTAACACTCTGCTGGTAACTGTTCGGTTTCATCGGCGCGTAAACGCCATTGACCGCGACCGTCATAGCCACCAGTGCGACGCTTAACAATCGCCAGTTCGCCTAAACGATCAAACATCGCAGGCCACTCGCTGCGATCGGCAAGTAACTGCCACGGCGCGGTCGGCAGGTGGAGCTTATCGAAAAGCTGCTTCTGAGTCAGACGGTCGGCAATAATCGGGAACACATCGCGGTTTACAAATGCCGGATGGCGCGCCAGCTCGCGGGTTAATGCGGTTTCCGGCCAGCGTTCGATCTCAGCGGTAATCACGCTTTGTTGAAAAGGCACCGCCGCCGGTTCAGCGTCCAGCCCGACCGGCCAGACAGCAATGCCTAACGGTTCGCCAGCCTGGCGCAGCATACGGCCTAACTGCCCGTTACCGAGGACGCAAACCTGTTTCATGCCGCACCTCGAGGGTCCGGGTTTTCCAGCACTTCGTCAGTCTGGGCTTTGCGCCAGTCATTCAGACGCTGGTGCAGTTCTTTATCATGAGTCGCAAGAATTTGTGCTGCCAGTAACGCCGCGTTTGCCGCGCCCGCTTTACCAATCGCCAGTGTACCCACCGGAATGCCGCGCGGCATTTGTACGATGGAGTAGAGGCTATCGACACCGCTCAGTGCGGCGCTCTGTACGGGCACGCCCAGCACTGGCACCAGCGTTTTGGCGGCAATCATGCCCGGCAGGTGTGCAGCGCCGCCTGCGCCCGCAATAATCACCTGATAACCGTTCTCTTCGGCGCTTTCGGCGAAGCTGAACAGTTTATCGGGGGTACGGTGAGCAGAAACCACTTCAACGTGGTGCGGGACATTCAGGATTTCGAAGATTTCGGCGGCGAACTGCATGGTAGCCCAGTCGCTTTTGGACCCCATCACGATGGCGACACGCGCCGGATTATTGCGGGAAGACATGCGTCTTAAAACTCCTGTGGTGCACAACTCTCGGCTTTAGAGGGCACAGAGAATAGCACGGAAAGAGAGCAAGGAAAACGGTTGCGTAGGCGGAATTAACCGTCAGTTGTTGAGTTTTTAGTCTGCTCTGCGTGTTGATTATGCGCTCTGGCTGAACTGGCAAAGAATGCCCATATCAGCACAATGCTCCACGGAAAAAAGCAAATACCAACAATCAATATAAATCTTTCTACAAAGCGTTGGTTGTGAGGGCGGGTGAGTACTAAATAAATGAGCCAGAAATAGACTATCCACGAAATGACCGCCGCAGCTACCAGTGACAATGCGCCAAAATAGAAGCCGACAAGACCGAACCAGCTAATACACAGAGGTGCACCTGCCGTAAGGGCGATGCCAGAAATCAAAAATCCGTTGCAGCGTTGCATAATAATATTCCCTGTTGTTATTTCACTCAGGGATTTATTACCTTGCTGGCTCAGAAAAAGATATACAGGTTGCGTTAGTCCGGCGCTTTTTCAGAATCTATTCATTCGTGTTCAGAAGGGAAAATGAATTAATTCAACGTCATCTGCCGTGACTTTCACCATTGAACCTTTCGTATGCCAGGCACCGAGTACCACGCGAAAAGCCGGTTGCGCATTGGCGATGAGCTCATGCACTGCCGGGCGATGGGTATGCCCGTGAATCAGCCATTGCACCTGATGTTTTTCCATAGCACTGACCACCGCGTTTTGGTTAACGTCCATGATCGCCAGCGATTTACTGCTGTTGGCTTCTTTACTGTTTGCTCGCATTCGCGCGGCAATACGTTTGCGCACAAACAACGGCAGGGCGAGGAATAGCGTTTGCAACCAGGGTTTGTGGACTTTAGCGCGAAAAGCCTGATAACCCACATCGTCAGTGCACAGCGTGTCACCATGCATAATCAATACCCGACGACCATAAAGTTCGAGCACCTTTTCTTCCGGCAATAACCTCATGTCGCTTTCACGGGCAAAGCGTTTGCCGAGCAGAAAATCACGGTTGCCATGAATGAAATAACAGGGAACGCCGGAATCGGATACCGCTTTGATCGCAGCCGCCATCTGGCGATGAAACGGGCTGGGATCGTCGTCGCCAATCCAGGCTTCAAACAGATCGCCAAGAATATACAGCGCGTCGGCCTTGCGGGCTTCTCCCGCTAAAAAACGCAGAAAACCGGCGGTGATCGCCGGTTCTTCCACGCAGAGATGAAGATCTGCAATAAAGAGTGTCGCCACGATTACTCGCTAACGGTCACGCTTTCAATGATAACGTCTTCTTTTGGCACGTCCTGGTGCATACCGCTACGACCGGTAGCGACACCTTTGATTTTGTCGACTACGTCCATGCCTTCAACCACTTCAGCAAACACGCAGTAACCCCAACCTTGCAGGCTCTCGCCGGAGAAGTTCAGGAAGTCGTTATCAACCACGTTGATGAAGAACTGGGCAGTTGCAGAGTGCGGTGCCTGAGTACGGGCCATTGCCAGCGTACCACGGGTGTTTTTCAGACCGTTGTTGGCTTCGTTTTTGATCGGCTCTTTGGTGGCTTTTTGTTTCATGCCCGGCTCAAAACCGCCGCCCTGAATCATAAAACCGTTGATAACACGGTGGAAAATGGTGTTGTTGTAAAAACCTTCGCGGCAGTAGTCCAGGAAGTTTTTAACTGTTTCAGGTGCTTTATCGTCAAAAGTTTTGATGACAATATCGCCGTGATTGGTGTGGAAAGTAACCATTTTTGCATCCTGTTCCGTTTGATTGGTGCTTCAACCCGGTTCGGGTCATATATAGGGTGGTGTTATAGCATAACCGCACGATCGGATCATCTCGCAATGTATGCTGATTCGCGCGGGAAATATGGGTATTATACGCAACTCAATTACCCACACATGTCTAAACGGAATCTTCGATGCTAAAAATCTTCAATACTCTGACACGCCAAAAAGAGGAATTTAAGCCTATTCACGCCGGGGAAGTCGGCATGTACGTGTGTGGAATCACCGTTTACGATCTCTGTCATATCGGTCACGGGCGTACCTTTGTTGCCTTTGACGTGGTTGCGCGTTACCTGCGTTTCCTCGGCTATAAGTTGAAGTATGTGCGTAACATTACCGATATCGACGACAAAATCATCAAGCGCGCCAATGAAAATGGCGAAAGCTTTGTGGCGCTGGTGGATCGCATGATCGCCGAAATGCACAAAGATTTTGATGCTTTGAACATTCTGCGCCCGGATATGGAGCCGCGCGCGACGCACCATATCGCAGAAATTATTGAACTCACTGAACAACTGATCGCCAAAGGTCACGCTTATGTGGCTGACAACGGCGATGTGATGTTCGACGTCCCGACCGATCCGACTTATGGCGTGCTGTCACGTCAGGATCTCGACCAGCTGCAGGCAGGCGCGCGCGTTGACGTGGTCGACGACAAACGCAACCCGATGGACTTCGTTCTGTGGAAGATGTCGAAAGAGGGCGAACCGAGCTGGCCGTCTCCGTGGGGCGCGGGCCGTCCTGGCTGGCACATTGAATGTTCGGCAATGAACTGCAAGCAGCTGGGTAACCACTTTGATATCCACGGCGGCGGTTCAGATCTGATGTTCCCGCACCACGAGAACGAAATCGCTCAGTCCACCTGTGCCCATGATGGTCAGTATGTGAATTACTGGATGCACTCCGGGATGGTGATGGTTGACCGCGAGAAGATGTCCAAATCGCTGGGTAACTTCTTTACCGTGCGCGATGTGCTGAAATACTACGACGCGGAAACCGTGCGTTACTTCCTGATGTCGGGCCACTATCGCAGCCAGCTGAATTACAGCGAAGAGAACCTGAAGCAGGCGCGTGCGGCGCTGGAGCGTCTCTACACTGCGCTGCGCGGTACAGACAAAACCGTTGCTCCTGCTGGTGGCGAAGCGTTTGAAGCGCGCTTTATTGAAGCGATGGACGATGATTTCAACACCCCGGAAGCCTATTCCGTGCTGTTTGATATGGCGCGTGAAGTGAACCGTCTGAAAGCAGAAGATATGGCAGCGGCGAACGCAATGGCATCTCACCTGCGTAAACTTTCCGCTGTATTGGGCCTGCTGGAGCAAGAACCGGAAGCGTTCCTGCAAAGCGGTGCGCAGGCAGACGACAGCGAAGTGGCTGAGATTGAAGCGTTAATTCAACAGCGTCTGGATGCCCGTAAAGCGAAAGACTGGGCGGCGGCAGATGCGGCGCGTGACCGTCTTAACGAGATGGGGATCGTGCTGGAAGATGGCCCGCAAGGGACCACCTGGCGTCGTAAGTAATTGCGCTATTGCCGGATGCGAGTTCTCGCATCCGGTTATCGCCTGCGCCACCACAACATTCCCATCAGCACCATCCCCGGCAACCACACCCACATCAATTCAGAAATTATCACCTGATGTCCGTACGGCGTGGTGTAACGAGACAACGCAAACGGCGCGACTTTAATCACCTGCCAGGGAGCGAAAAAGCGTTCATCTGACCACGGCCACAGCCAGCCAACGCCTTTGCCGCCAGTTGTTACCGAATCCAGCAAGCTGTGCGATAGCAATGAGACGGTTAAAAACAGCCAGCAGCGAATCAGCCCAGCCCTGAACCATCGACGCCCAATCAGTACGCATAACAGCGGGACAACAAACGCAAACACCAGCGAATGGGTAAACCCGCGATGACCAAAAACATTGCCGTAAGCAACGCCAAATTTAAACGACAATACATCGGCATCGGGCAGCATCGCCAGGACGATTCCGGCAAATAACAGACGCGGCGGGATGACTTTCGAACCCAACCCTAAACCAATGCATAGGGGAACGGCTGCGTGCGTAATAACGGTTGGCATGATGGTCGCTTCGGCAAAATGTCGATGCTATCAGCATGGATGAACGGGGCGTAGAGGGCAAAAGTCTGAAAAGAGAACCGGCCTGTTGATACAGGCCGGGAAAGGGATCAGGCAACAACCTGTACGCTGTGACCTGCAAAACTCACTGTCTGACCGGCGACGATTTTGCAACGTTTACGCGTCTCAACTTCGCCGTCGACTTTTACCTGGCCTTCTGCAATCGCGATTTTCGCCTGCGCGCCGCTTTCGCTCCAGCCTTCCAGTTTCAGCAAGTCGCACAGCTCAACGTGCGGATGTTTACCTAAAGAAAATGTCGCCATGTTACTCACCCTGTGGATCATGATATTCAACGCACGCCTGTAGCGTGTTTTCAATCAGCGTGGCAACCGTCATCGGGCCAACGCCGCCGGGGACAGGCGTAATCCAGGAGGCGCGTTTAGCCGCGTCTTCAAACACTACGTCGCCCACAACTTTGCCATTTTCCAGACGGTTGATGCCGACATCAATCACAATTGCGCCTTCTTTGATCCAGTCACCTGGAATAAAGCCCGGCTTACCGACGGCAACGATCAACAGATCGGCGTTTTCTACATGATGACGCAGATTTTTAGTGAAGCGGTGAGTCACGGTGGTGGTGCAACCTGCCAGCAGCAGTTCCATGCTCATCGGGCGACCAACGATATTCGATGCGCCAATCACCACGGCGTTGAGGCCGAAAGTATCAATGTTGTAACGCTCAAGCAGCGTGACGATACCGCGCGGAGTGCAGGGACGTAGACGCGGCGCGCGCTGGCACAGACGACCGACGTTGTAAGGATGGAAACCGTCCACGTCTTTGTCCGGGTGAATACGTTCCAGCACTTTGACGTTATCAATACCTGCCGGTAATGGCAGTTGTACCAGAATGCCATCGATGGTGTTGTCGGCATTCAGTACATCGATAAGCTCCAGCAGCTCTGCTTCGCTGGTGGTTTCCGGAAGGTCGTATGAGCGGGAGATGAATCCCACCTCTTCGCAAGCTTTGCGTTTGCTTGCGACATAAATTTGCGATGCAGGGTTGCTACCCACCAGCACAACGGCCAGTCCCGGCGCCCGCAGTCCGGCTGCAATACGCGCCTGAACTTTTTGAGCAACCTCAGAGCGCACCTGCTGCGCAATCGTTTTACCATCTATAATCTTTGCTGCCATCAGAGAGAGGATTCCATCTGTTACGTAGGTCGAAGGGGATGCGCCTATTTTGTCAGAAGCGGGGCGCGCTGTCAGGTTTCGTTTTCTGGACTATCTGTAATCCGCTGTTTTTTTGGCAACAGAGAGTTGCTGGTTTGATAGTTACCCGGCTCATATAAACGCACAATTTTTCGTAACGTAAGAAAATTGTACTCTTTATCAATGAAAACAGGTTTACCTGTCCCAGACTGAGGGCGGATATGTGTTTCCTTGCTCTCATGGTGAGATAAATAGACACCGCCGTACACTTGTTCAGCAACCGGTTCAAAAGCCATTGACTCAGCAAGGGTTGACCGTATAATTCACGCGATTACAGCATCTCGCGGTGTAATGCGCCCTTAGCTCAGTTGGATAGAGCAACGACCTTCTAAGTCGTGGGCCGCAGGTTCGAATCCTGCAGGGCGCGCCATTACAATTCAATCAGTTACGCCTTCTTTATTTCCCCATAATTTCAGAAATGGAACATCTTTGGGGCATCATCACCAAAAATGTCGTCAGTTTTCCTCGCGTGCTCCGTCAAATGATTAGGCGCAAGGTGAGCATATCTACGCACCATTTCTATGGATTCCCATCCGCCCATTTCCTGAAGCACTGATGAAGAACGTCAATGAATGCACCAGCAGAAACCAGTGAGTTAAGTTCAAACTGTAGTACAATTCTCTTCGGTATTAACAGGAAAGAATAGGCTATGAACCCTTATATTTATCTTGGTGGTGCAATACTTGCAGAGGTCATTGGTACAACCTTAATGAAGTTTTCAGAGGGGTTTACACGGTTATGGCCCTCTGTTGGTACAATTATTTGTTACTGTGCATCATTCTGGTTATTAGCTCAGACGCTGGCTTATATTCCTACAGGGATTGCTTATGCTATCTGGTCAGGAGTCGGTATCGTCCTGATTAGTTTACTGTCCTGGGGATTTTTTGGCCAACGACTGGACCTGCCAGCCATTATAGGCATGATGTTGATTTGTGCCGGAGTGTTGGTAATTAACTTATTGTCACGAAGCGCACCACATTAAAAATAGTTTCGTTCGAGTTTAATAAAATGCATCAGCCCGTATGTTTATACGGGCTGCTTTTTTACGCTGCAATAATGCAAATGATAGTTGAAAAAAGCACAATCAGTCGATGGATTCACCGTAGGATGCAACTGCCTGAGCAGTGAACCCCCCGCTCAATTCCTGTCTGACCCCATCATTTTTCAGCCAATAATAAGTATTATTTTCTTTATTAAAAGCGTAAATGCTACAAATACCATCATTCTCACTACTTGTGTCCCATCCACTATTAGTTAACGTGCCCCATTCCTGGTAAAGCCCTGCGTTAACTTCTCGATTGATAATATGTCCTGAATTATGATCATTATAATCGTAACTATCGATATCATGCGCTTCAGGAAATTCTCCGTTCATGTTTTCAATCCACGGTAAAATATTTTTAACTGAGTTATAAATTTCAATGCTGTATTTGAAAAAACGCTTCACGATAAAAATATAGATGCCGGCAGATTTATTCGTTGATTTATCAGTGGCGAAAATGACAAAAATCTTCCCAACGCACTTTTCATCTACGCCCGGAAAAGTTACTGTGCCATCCTGGCTAACCGCCAGAACATTATTGTCTGCATTAGTGCTACAGGTCCATTTTACCTTGTCATTATTAATAGGGTCATTATCAATGACCATCTTGAAGGTTGCTCCTGGGAACAAACTGTTAGGGAAACAGTAACCACTCTCCATATCATTTTTAATATCATAGATATGGCTATCAACTAACACGCCTGTAATTTTGCTCATCATTGAACTCTCTTTGTTTGTTAAATAAAAGTATATTTCCGTGTAAAGGAATATACTAATGCAACTGATGAGTAATTGTTCTTATTTAAAGATTATATGGTGGCATGAATATGATTATATAATGCCTCTGAGTAGTGGCTACACCGATTATTTGTGTCCAATTAATATTTACAGGATTCTGACCAGGAAAGTGAAAAGGAAAGGAGCAAGCAAAGTTGCTCCCTTAAATCATTAATACTCAAGAATGCCGTGAGCGACAGGCAAATAGCGCAGGGAGAAATAGAGCGTGTCTTTGCCGCAGGAGGAACGTTTCGCTAACAGCGAAGCAATTTCTGCATCCGGTTTTGGTTTTGCTTCAAAGGTTTTACCTTTACCGGCGACAAACAGTTCATAAACAACGCCGCTGGCGGGGGAGAAAGTTTGGCAATCGGCACTGGCCTGCAGATAACGCTCACGCTGTTCGGCAGTAAGTTTATCGACGCCGCTACCATCCTGAACCCAGACGTGGATGCCAGTAGATTTCACTTGTTCAAGCAGTTGCCGATAGCCATCGGGCGACATGTTTCCGGCGAAAAAGCTACTGATATAAACCGGTTTCGCCGAAACATCACTGATCAGCCGTTGTGAGTTGTTTAACCACTTCAGCAATGGCTGGCGAGCGGCTTCGCTGCGCCAGTTCAGGTCGTCAATTTCTGCGCTGATATACCAGCCATCCGGCGTAACGCCGGGTGCGGCGCTCCATAATCTGGCCTGCTGGAGATCGGCGACCAGCAAGCGGTTAAGATAGCTCTCCAGCGCCGCGGACGACTGCTTCTGATGCAGAAAAAATTCCGGATCGGCATGCAAACCAACAATCAGCTTCAGGCCAGCTTGTTGCGCAGCTGCGGCACGCTTAAACAATAATGCCCGCTGTTCTGGCTGGGTGAACGCATCGCCGTAACGGGTCCATTGCAGAATCAGGGTGTCGAATCCTTGCAAATGCAACTGACTCATCAGTCCACGCCACTGGGCGTCGGTGACCTGACTATCGCGATTTTGTGGCTGCCAGATAATACCTTTCATCGCAAAGGAAAAAGGACTGACCAACAAAAGTGTCAGCAATACGAAAATTAACTTACGCATTTACCAGTGCACTCCAATGGTGAGAAACGCGTTGTTGCGCTCCCCTGTACGTTGATTAATCGCCTTAAAGGTATGTTGATATTCGACGCCGAGACTGACTTTGTGCGGCCAGGCGTCGTAGTGCGTCTCGCCGGTCCAGATGTTCCAGCGAACGCCGACGCCGCCCACCTGCGCGCCCTGAGTACCTTTATCCCGATAGCCGTTACCTTGTACGTGAGCGTAAGGTTCAATAGTCTGCCCGTTCGCTACCTTCTGGTGCCAGCTAACTCGATAATCTGCCGTCCACGCCTGAATATCCTGACGAAAATATTGCGCCGCATCGAGATACAGGTTTTGCGCAAACCAGCCAGAACCGTTCGGGTGCCACTCATCGCTGTATTTTCCGCCGTTAAAGAACGAGGCGCTGGCACGCAGCATGGTGTCGGAGGCGCCATTTTGCCCGTTTAGTGGGAACTGCTGTTCAACGGCGAGGAAAAAGATCTGATCGCGCAGCGGCTTCCAGCGCAATCCGGTGCCTGACATCGGATTTTTCACCGGCATCATCACTCCGTTTTCTCCGGTATCGGCAAAGACGCGGCTATAAACCGAGAGCAGGTCGCCTTCCAGCAGCATATTGCGCCCGATGCGGTACTCAGCTTCCAGCTGCCCGTAACTGCGATAGCTTTTACCTGGCGCCGAACCGCCGACATTATTGCTTGCCGAGCTTATTGCCCCTGAGCGTAACCCGATAGAGGAATCAAAATTAAAACTCCAGCGGCGACCGGTATCCTCATGTAAACGACGGAAATTAAAGCGTTGTTGATTTTGTTCCGGCGTTAGCGGTGTAATCAGCGCCTGATTATCAATGTCATCAATCACCTGCCGTGCGTAGTGCTGCGTCGCAGGCATATCATCCAGACGTTGATTCACGTAGGCCAGTTGTCGGATCAGTGCCGGATCGTCCGGTAGTCCTTTATGCGCCTGTTCCAGCATCTCCCGCGACTGCGCGATATCACCACTATCCCACAGGGCGTAGCCGAGCGCCGCCTGGGTGTTGCTGTTATTGGGCTCCAGTTCAAGCGCGGCGCGCAGATCGCTCACTGCCGCTGAGACATTATGACGTTGCCGATAAATCGTTGCCCGCGCGACGTAAGCATTGGCAGAAGGCGCAATGTTAATTGAGCGAGTGAGGTCGTTCAGTGCAAGTTCTGGCTGAGCTGGGATATAACGTTGCGCATGCAGCCACCAGTATTGGGCATTGTTTCCCAGCCCGCGTTGTTCTGCCTGTTGAAGCCAGCGATCGCGAGCCGCGCCATTTCCCGCCGCCTGAGCGGTATTGGCGGCGGCGAGCAGATCCTCATTGCTCATTTCGTGAAGGCTGATTTTCTCCCAGGCTGCCAGGGCGGTGTTGTAGTCTTCCACCTGGTATGCCTGATAAGCCACTGCGCGGTGTTGCCAGGCGTTCGGCTGCCTTTTTTCCGCCTGAAGCCATGCATATAACGCCACGCCGGGGAGTGTTTCCCGATAACACTTCGCCAGGCGGTTCCAGGCGGCAGCATCGTAAGAAGGTGACATATCCCCAAGCAAACGAACGATTGCCGGGCAATTATCCGCAATACCCGGTAACTGGCTTTGCCACTGACGTTGCGCCGCCAGCGGCAAGGGTTTCGATAAAATCGCCACTTTTGCAGGCGTCGCCAGGTAAGGATGACTTTCCAGCAGAGAAGCCAGCCGTGTCATTAAAGTCTGGCTGACACGCGCATCGCCCTGGAAGGGATAGCGTTGCAATAATAAATCGGCAGCTTCGCGTGACTGCCCGGCCTGCATCAGTTGCCAGGTGAGTTGATCCAGTCGCGTAAGATTTGCCGGTTCTCGCTGATACAACAATCGTGCCAGACGCAGCGCTTCTGCTTTATTATGGGTCGCCACGCTGATGGTATAACGCTCTTCAAGCATTTCATCGGCGGGGAGGGTAGCGAGCAGTCTTTGCGCCGCGTCGTACTGACCTTCTTTTAACAGCACCGGTAGCGTTGCGCCAACAACATACTGGCGGTTATCGGCAAACTGTACCTGATGATTCGCCAATGCCTGCACGGGATTGGCGCTGTATTTCGATAACAGATAGAGCCAGCTTTTCTCTTGAGCATCAGTGGTAAATAGCGGCGTATTTTCAGCGAGATAACGCTGGAGACGTGTTTTTTCGCCACGATAAGCCAGCGCGGTCGCGTAAGTAATGTACGACTGTGGATCGGTGAAGATCCCCACTGATTGCAGAGCAAGGATCCGATCGTCCAGCTGCCCGGCAAGAAGCACGTCAAACCACTGACGGCGTTCTGCCGCGTTTAATGTATTCTGCTGGCGTGCTTCATTGTATAGCGTATCTGCCTGCGACCATTGTTTCAGGTAGATTGCCCGTTGCAGCAGATCGGTTCGCAGCGTTTTTCCTTCCGGCGATGCGGCAAACGTTGCATCGTTCAGTTGCGCTCTGGCGACAGGCAACTGCGCCAGCCGCAGCGCATTCTGCCCGACTTCACTGCGACAACGCAGGGTCGGTGCAGCATCGCACGCTTTTTGCTGGGCGAGCAACTCTTCAACAGTAGTGACGCTTTTCACTTCCACTGGAATTGCCGCCAGATTTCGCTCAAGCCGGGCATCCCCTGGGTGACGTTTCAGTTGATCCTCAAGCAATAATCGCGCGCGGTCATCATGACCAAAATGGCGATAAGCTTCCGCCAGATATAACGTCAACGGAATATTATCCGGCACCTGCTGGTGTATATATTCAAATTCGCGGATGGCGGTTGCTTCGTCGTTATTTTTCTGTGCCTTCAGCGCCTTATCGAGACGGGGATAAATAACAAAATGGCGATAGTCGCTCAGCCCCAGCTCTTTTGCGCTGGTGCCGATATTGTCTGCGAGTGCGCTGGTACTCAATAAAGACGTCAGCAGTAAACCAGACCATCCGATGACGCGATTAAGGTTATTCTCCTTCATTTTCGGACTCCAGTTGCGCAACCTGTTCTGTGTTTAAACCTGCTTTAAGTAATAATGATTGCATCGAAACTTGTAATTCGCGTTGAATTGACAGTACGCGATCCAACGTTTCCTGGCTGATAACGCCTTCGGTGACCAAAAACTTGCCGAGCGGCAGAGAACTGCGTTCATGGCGCAATAACAACACGTTAATGGCTGAACGATTAATATGACCGAGCGTGGTCAGTATTTCGGCGAACAGGAACTGATGCGGCACATATTGCCGCCAGATTTCACCGGCCTGCTGTTCCGTGAGCCACTGATGCTGAACCGCATTGTACAACATTGCCCGTGGATCGTGGCCGCGCCGACGTGCATACCAGTGACGTAATCCAGTGACAATTTGTCCACGCAGAACAATGACGTAACGTACTTTCCGTCCGACCTTACGCGCCAGCGCCGCCAGAGAAACTGGGTCAATACCGTCTTCACTACCGACAATTAACTCATCATTTTCCAGACGCAGCGGCAGCACCGCATAATGTAGCGCCACGGAGGCCGGCATTTCGGCAATCAGCGAAGAAGGGATCTGCCAGGCATCGATGGATTCCCACGCCACGCCGTTTTGTTCAGCCAGCGCTTGCGCCAGTTGTTCGGCGCTGATCAATCCTTGCATTAGCATCGAACCACCGAGACGTAAACCTTCGACGCGATTACGCAGTGCTGTATCGAGTTGTTCTTCAGTGATGACCTGATTTTCCAGCAGAATTTGACCTAATGGGCGCAACGAACGGGTATCGCCAGTCACGCTGGGGAAATCGTGCGTCGTTTTATCCCACGCCACGCGACGCGGATCGCCGTGCTGAAGAACCTGTTTCAGCGCGCGCCAGTTAGCCATAAAGTTAATCAGGTTGCCCCAGAACAGACGCAGGATGGAAAGCAGGCCCTGTGTCAAACCGTAGTAGCCGGTGACAAAAATCACCCGCTGCACAATGCGGTTAACCATCAAGCCAAAGTTTAGCCACAGCAGGGTCATAAACCATGCACTGCCGCTGAAGATAGAAAGGAAATGCCAGGCATCAGGCCACAAACTTTCATACGCCAGCAACAGCAAAAGCTGGATCATCACCAGCATCGCGAGGAAGCTGACAAAGTTACTGATTGCCCCTTTGCGATCGCGCCACAGAAAGTAGTTCAACGTCAGGCTGGAGGTCCATTTGTGGGTTTTAAAGCCCTGGAAAACAATGCCGATGATCCAGCGAGACTTTTGCCGAACTGCGGTGGAAAAGGTATCGGGGAAATATTCGCGCACGCAGATCACGTTTGACGTCCGCGCCTGCTGTAAAAATTTACGCTGCTCGCGTTCTTTGGCTTCGTCGACCACTGGAAAACGGACAAAAATTTCCGTCATTCCTTTTTCTTTCAGGCGGAAACCAATATCGTAATCTTCAGTAAGACTCTGCACGTCGAAAGCGATACCGTCACCGTCGGCCAATAGCGCGGTCACGGCGCGGCGGCTAAAGCAGGTGCCGACGCCTGCGCTAGGCACTTGTCCGGCGAGAGCTTCACGCACCGGAACATCTTTGCCATGCAGTTCTGAAAACTCATCGATATAGGTCATGCTGGTGAAGTGCGTCCATTCGCGTTCGAACGGATACACCGGGATCTGAATCAGATCTTTACGCTCAACCAGATAATTGAACAGTCGCAATTCCATTGGCGAAATCACGTCTTCAGCATCATGCAGGATAAAACCAGCAAAGGCGAAATTGGCACTACGTTCAAACTGGGTAATGGCATCCAGCACATTGTTCAGACAGTCTGCTTTACTGGTGGGGCCAGGACGCGCGCAGACCACCTTGTGCACATTCGGGAAACGAGCGCACACTTCGTCAACATCACGCTGGGTATCAGGGTCGTTGGGGTAAGTGCCAACAAAAATATGATAGTTTTCGTAGTCGAGCGTGGTTGCCGCCAGTTCGGCCATATTGCCGATGACGCCCGTCTCGTTCCACGCCGGAACCATAATCGCTAACGGTTTTTCATCTGGTTTATACAGTTCGCGGTAACTCATTCGCGGGTAGCGGCGATAAATACTCAACCTGCGCTTAATGCGGCGTACCCAGTAGACGACATCAATGAAAAAATCGTCCAGCCCGCTGATGAACATTATGACCGCTAACGTTATCGCGATTACTTTTAAGCCATATAGCCAGGTAGCAAAGACATCAAGAAGCCAGTCCACACAACAACCTTACATTCACTCTGGTTATGGTTAGGGTGGCGTATATTAAGGTTTTTTATGAATCGTGACAGCTTTTTATCATTAATAGGTAGGATTATTGCGGCACGTTATTTTTACACTGGTTATAAAAGTTGCCTTTTGCGTAGAATATAGACAAAAGCGTGGTGTCAAGGAAGGGGAGGTTAACGTCATAGTGAAGAGGAGCGGTGGCACCGAGCAGGTCATCATGTAGTGGAAGTGCCTGGAGGAGGTGAACAGGGGAGATAATTTTCCCCGTGCTGAACAAAAAGACGGCGTTGCTGTGGGTACAGGAAGGCTAACTTCATTTCTCTTTCGACTATTAAAGTTTAATATTCAACCAGGAAATAAAGAACGTTAAAATAACAAAGGAAAAAATAATCAAAGAGACATTCCTGAAAAATACGTGCTCATAAAAAAGATAAAAAACGTACAAAATTGCGCACGCAACTTTCAGGACGTTTTTATGTGTAGAATTTTCTTTATCTTTAAAGTTAAAATTATATAAAAATATAAAGAAATATGAAAACATGGCTGAAAACATCATTGATAAAGCGCGATATGGCAATCCTGAATTAAAGGTTTCGACGCCTAATAATATTATCGATAGCGTTGCAATTATAATTGCCACTTTTTTACTAGATGTGAAGGTGACGACAAAAAATATCAATGATATAAATAAGAAAGAAAAAAATATATAAATATTCGTTGATGTATGTACTTTATGAGGAACAGTAAAATAGGTATAACTGATTGTAATTATGATGGAAATTATTCTGTATAGCATGCATGCTAACAGGCCAATCAGTAGTTTGTTCGCAAATTTATAAGGGGATTCGCTATTGGTAGATTGCATGGTTATTATGCTCTTGAATTGTGTATTTTATTGGAACATTTCCTGGTTGACTAAAACAATGCTTTTAATACATGGGTTGATTTAGAACAAGGAATTCTAATGCTTCTTTTTTAGTCATATTCATAGTGATTAAGATTGTTTGCTGAAAGTTCTAAGGAATAAATGGCTCATATACAGAATTGAATAAAAAGTCTTGTTTCCAGATAACTTTATCATAAAAAAGAGATTTGGCTTGATGCGTATAAAGAATATGAGGATAAATAGTTTCTCCGCCATAAATGATGTTCTTTCCCGTTACACCGGAGAATTCATTGGCTATAATCTGTCGTTTAAGCCAGTGAATGACTTTACATAAGCATATTAATTTATCCTCAGAATCAGCAGTATTAATTTCAGTAAGTTGTAAAATCTTTGCCCCATTATACTCAACTAAATGCCCCGGCTTTATTTCAATCCAACCATAATAACGATCAATGCTACTAAACTTTATTCTTTTATTGTTAGGTTTAATGTTGGGCATAAGATAAATTCGATGTGCTACAGCAGGGATCTTTTCTGTTAAAATATTTAATTGCTTAGAGTATTCATCTTGTAGTGTAAACCAAATTGAATGTAATTGGTATTTTGAGGCTACAATCGCGAGCCAATTAGACAGTTCCTCGTTCGTGCAAAAAACATTTATCCTGGCAGTTGCCATTCGTAATCCTTTTTATATGAGATTGTGTCAATTTCACCGAAACAACTTGATATGAATAAAATAGCTCAAACGAAATGGATGACGTGTTACTAAAAAACCATACTGAAAAGGAAGCCTGAAAAAACGCGATGACGAAACTTCCACTCTCCATGTTTCATCAGAAAAATAACTAAATTCGATATGGTTTTCATATAATCTCATTTCACGTAAGGTTCCGCTACCATAAGGGACCGCAATAGTCATTTGTTCCTGAATATCCTGTTTTATATCTATTAATAGCAGTTCAAGAGATTCTTCATAAGGCACATCCTCAGTCACAAAAAGTAAATAACGACCGTCATCTAATAAAATTGCAGTTTCAAGATAATCTGCAGGAATTGTAATTCCTGTGTTTTCACCATATATACAGAGTTCAGATTTAGAGCCAAAACGAGAGCGATCATCTATTTTTTGAATGAGTGATAGCGATATATAATTAACTTTTTCCATATTCTTATACTCAAGATAACTGAATGAGATTATGAAAATCTTAAATGAGAGAGTCGTTATTTCTGACTGATTTTCTTATCTTACGCATTAATCCAGCCTTAAATGCTTTATATTGCGTCAAAAGATTAATGACGACGTGTCTTATTCATGAAAATATTTCCTCTGCTTTCCTCGACAATTTCCAGTATGAGAGATGATTGCTTGACTACAAATTATTACTTATAATTTCTCCATTTCTTGCCAATTCTAAAAAAACATCGAATGAAATTGCTATTTGTTTTACTTCATCTATATCCAGGTCACCAAAATTTACGGAAGATATTCTGGTATGCTCTGGATTACGATAATCCAGTAAAAAACATATCGGCCCACCATCAGAACCAAAAGCCATGAACTGTTCACCTAGATAATGATTGATTAAATAACCATCATTTAATTCCTTGATTTCTTTTAATGGCCACAAGGAAATGTAAATATTGTAAAATTTACCTGCTCCACCGTTAGACCACAGAAAAAACTCTCTCATATTTTCTGGCAAACGATGCGTGAAATTAGACTCTAACAACATCATATCGTTTTCTGACAAAGAATCATATTTTGTCCAAAATGGTTTTATCTGTTCTATGATTTTTTTCATATTATATTACTCATAATTCGTTAAAAATTAACAGGATTTTCATCCATACGATTAATATACGATATTTTAATCTCAAGAATATATTTAGCTGGTGAAGTTATCTGGGGCATATATTCAGATTATATATATTATCCAAAGGCAGTTACGCTACCGCCATACCCTGATAAAACTCACCATCTGCACGAAACGGATTTTACGCTTTTTATCCCGACGAAATATCAAATTCTCAATTCAAATAATATCCATTGCGTTATCCGACCAATCACTCCCTCTCCGGCAGCACAATCACAAACCTTGTCCCCCGCGCATCCGACGTTACCGCAACCGTGCCTTTATGCGCGACAACAATTGATTTCACTATCGCCAGGCCAATACCGCTACCTTCACCTTTTCGCTGACGGGAAGGGTCAACGCGATAGAAGCGGTCAAACAATCGTGGTAAGTGCTCGGGCGCAATGGGCGTTCCGGGGTTTTCGACGGAAACTTGCACCTGGTGATCGACCGTCTGGCAGCGCACTACAATTGCCTTTCCGGTTGGCGTATAACGCAGGGCGTTAGAAAGCAGGTTGCTTAACGCCCGACGCAGCATCAGCGGATCGCCCGCAACCTGACACTTGTCGCCAACAAACCGCAACTCCACGCCGCGATCTTCTGCTAACGCCTCAAAAAAATCGAACACTTTGCCGACTTCATCCACCAGGTTGAGCATTTTCTTTTCGGGGATTAACTGGTTGTTATCGGCCTGGGCGAGAAACAGCATATCGCTGACCATTTTCGCCATTCGGGTCAGCTCTTCGAGATTAGAGTAGAGCACATCTTCCAGCTCCTTCTGGCTGCGCGACTGGCTGAGGGCGATTTCCGTTTGCGTAATGAGATTCGTAATTGGTGTGCGAATTTCGTGGGCGATGTCCGCTGAGAAATTGGACTGGCGGGTAAAGACATCCTCAATACGCTCGATCATATGGTTGAACGACAGTACCAACTGTTCCAGCTCAATCGGCACGGTCTGCGGGTCAAGGCGAACGTCGAGATCTTTCGAGGTGATATTCTGGATTTGACGGCTGACGCTGCGGATCGGCGCGTGACCTTTATGTACCGCCAACAGCACGATAAAGACGATCAGGATGCTGATTACCGATGCGGTCATAATAAGTTTATTCATCAAATCATTTATGTAATGAAGATGAAAATCGATCGAAAGCGCGATGTAGAGCGTATAAATCGGTTTGCCGTCCGCCTGCGGGCCAACCGGCAAGTTAATCATCCGCCAGTTGCTGTGTTCCATATGCCCGTGACCGTGGCCTGGCATCATCATCGTCGGGCCGGAAAGGAGATACACCTCGCCGCCCCGCGCGTCTTTATCGGGTATGGCGTCACGCGTAAACTCGCGGATATCCGGCGCACCGGGGGAGTGATACACCGTTTTACCCTGGCTATCTGCCAGGGAAATCAACACGTTGGAATAACCACTGACGATATCTTCCAGCGTCATTAAGCGTCGGGCTTGCGTCTCGTCAGGGTGATTAAGTACGCGTTCAAGGGTGGCGCTAATCTCTTTTAAATCATTAATATCCTGCTCGGCAAAATGCACTTTTACTGAGTGGATCATGATCCATGCAAAGGCGAAAAACGCCGCGATGGTGGCCAGGCTGATAAAAAAGGTCAGGCGGGTTGCCAGCGAAAACGGGCGCTGAAATGGCTTACTGGCCATCCGGCACCTCAAGCATATAGCCTACGCCGCGCACGGTTTGAATCAGCTTTGGCTCAAAGTCGTTGTCGATTTTGCCGCGCAGCCGCTTCACCGCCACATCAATGGCGTTGGTGTCGCTGTCGAAATTCATGTCCCACACCTGCGAGGCGATAAGCGAGCGGGGCAGCACTTCGCCCTGATGACGAAGGAAAAACTCCAGCAGAGTAAATTCTTTACTGGTCAAAGTGATGCGCGTGCCGCTGCGGGTGACTTTGCGGCTGACGAGATCGACCATCAAATCGGCAACCTGAAACTGACTTTCGATAATCACCGCCGCCCCGCGCCGCAGTAGAGTGCGCACCCGCGCCAGCAGTTCAGCAAAAGCGAACGGCTTCACCAGATAGTCATCCGCTCCCAGCTCCAGCCCTTTGACGCGATGTTCAATGGTGCCAAGCGCGGTAAGCAACAGAATCGGCATCCCTTTATTGGCGGAACGCAACATGCGCACGATATCCCAGCCGTTCACGTCCGGCAGCATAATATCGAGGATTATCAGGTCATAATCACCGGTCATCGCCAGATGGTAGCCATTCAGCCCGTTGTCGGCCAAATCGACCACAAAACCGGCTTCGGTTAACCCTTTGGTCAAGTATTCTCCGGTTTTCTTTTCATCTTCGACAATCAACAGTTTCATATTTCCTCCGCATGTTGCCCGGGCAATTCTAGAGTAGCGGGATCAGATGGCAATCGCTTATTGGCAAAATGACAATTTTGTCATTTTCCTGTCACCGGAAAATCAGAGCCTGGCGAGTAAAGTTGGCGGCATAAAATCACCAGAAATTATGCGCCTATGTCTCATTGTAAATTCCTGACACTTTGTGTGGCCCTTGCGCTAAGCGGTTGCTCACTGGCACCGGATTATCAGCGTCCGGCAATGCCCGTGCCGCAGCAGTTCTCACTCAGCCAGAACGGCCTGGTTAACGCAGTGGATAACTACCAGAACGCGGGCTGGCGCACCTTTTTTGTTGATAATCAGGTGAAGACGCTGATTAGCGAGGCGCTGGTGAATAACCGGGATTTGCGCATGGCGACGCTGAAAGTGCAGGAAGCGCGGGCGCAATATCGTCTGACTGATGCCGACCGCTACCCACAGCTCAATGGCGAGGGCAGCGGCAGCTGGAGCGGCAATCTTAAAGGCGATTCCGCCACGACGCGGGAGTTCTCGACTGGCCTTAACGCCAGCTTTGACCTCGATTTTTTCGGTCGCTTAAAGAACATGAGCGAAGCCGAGCGACAAAATTATTTAGCTACTGAGGAAGCTCAGCGCGCGGTGCATATTCTGCTGGTTTCTAATGTCGCGCAAAGCTATTTCAATCAGCAGCTGGCGTATGCGCAATTGCAAATAGCCGAAGAAACGCTGCGTAATTATCAGCAGTCCTATGCGTTTGTCGAAAAACAACTATTAACCGGTAGCAGCAATGTTCTGGCGCTGGAACAGGCTCGCGGGGTGATTGAAAGTACCCGCAGCGACATCGCTAAACGTCAGGGTGAACTGGCGCAGGCGAATAATGCATTGCAACTGTTATTGGGAAGCTACGGCAAGCTGCCGCAAGCGCAGACAGTAAACAGCGACAGCCTGCAAAGCGTTCAATTACCGGCGGGATTGTCGTCGCAAATCTTATTGCAGCGCCCGGATATTATGGAAGCTGAACACACGTTAATGGCGGCCAATGCCAATATTGGTGCTGCGCGTGCGGCATTTTTCCCGTCTATAAGCCTGACCAGCGGAATATCGACCGCCAGTAGCGATCTATCGTCATTATTTAACGCCAGCAGCGGGATGTGGAATTTTATACCCAAAATTGAGATCCCCATTTTTAATGCCGGACGCAACCAGGCCAATCTGGATATCGCCGAAATTCGCCAGCAGCAGTCGGTGGTGAATTATGAACAAAAAATCCAGAACGCCTTTAAAGAAGTGGCAGATGCGCTGGCATTACGTCAAAGCCTGAACGATCAAATTAGCGCCCAGCAGCGTTATCTCGCGTCGCTGCAAATTACTTTGCAACGGGCGCGGGCATTATATCAGCACGGCGCAGTAAGTTATCTGGAAGTGCTGGATGCCGAGCGTTCTTTATTTGCAACCCGACAAACTTTACTCGACCTGAATTATGCCCGTCAGGTTAACGAAATTTCTTTATATACCGCACTTGGTGGCGGTTGACACCAATATACTCGTCATACTTCAAGTTGCATGTGCTGCGTCTGCGTTCGCTCACCCCAGTCACTTACTTATGTAAGCTCCTGGGGATTCACTCGCTTGTCGCCTTCCTGCAACTCGAATTATTTAGAGTATGACTTTTAACTCCAGGAGAGAATAAATGAAAAAAGCACTGCAAGTCGCAATGTTCAGTCTGTTTACCGTTATTGGCTTTAATGCCCAGGCTAACGAACATCATCATGAAACCATGAGCGAAGCACAACCACAGGTTATTAGCGCCACTGGCGTGGTAAAAGGTGTTGATCTGGAAAGCAAAAAAATCACCATCCATCACGGTCCGATTGCTGCCGTAAACTGGCCGGAGATGACCATGCGCTTTACCATCACCCCGCAGACGAAAATGAGTGAAATTAAAACCGGTGACAAAGTGGCGTTTAATTTTGTCCAGCAGGGCAACCTTTCTTTATTACAGGATATTAAAGTCAGCCAGTAACCCAGGTTTAATGAGATGAAAAAAATCGCGCTTATTATCGGCAGCATGATCGCGGGCGGTATTATTTCTGCGGCAGGTTTTACCTGGTTTGCAAAGGCTGAACCGCACGCAGAAAAAACGTCGACCGCAGAACGTAAAATTTTATTCTGGTACGACCCGATGTATCCCAATACGCGGTTCGATAAACCAGGTAAATCGCCGTTTATGGATATGGATCTGGTGCCGAAATATGCCGATGAAGAGAGTTCTGCGTCAGGTGTTCGCATTGACCCGACTCAGACGCAGAATCTGGGGGTGAAAACGGCTACCGTCACGCGCGGGCCGCTGACTTTTGCCCAGAGTTTCCCGGCGAATGTCAGTTACAACGAGTATCAGTATGCCATTGTGCAGGCTCGCGCCGCCGGGTTTATCGACAAGGTGTATCCGCTTACCGTGGGCGATAAAGTACAAAAGGGCACACCGCTTCTCGACCTGACCATTCCTGACTGGGTGGAAGCGCAGAGTGAGTATTTACTGCTGCGCGAAACCGGCGGTACGGCGACCCAGACTGAAGGCATTCTTGAGCGGCTGCGACTGGCGGGAATGCCGGAGGCGGATATTCGCCGCCTGATCGCCACGCAAAAAATCCAGACTCGCTTTACGCTCAAAGCACCCATTGATGGCGTGATCACCGCGTTTGATCTGCGCGCGGGAATGAATATCGCCAAAGATAATGTGGTCGCGAAAATTCAGGGTATGGACCCGGTGTGGGTCACTGCTGCGATCCCGGAATCCATCGCCTGGCTGGTGAAAGATGCCTCGCAGTTTACGCTCACCGTTCCGGCGCGACCCGATAAAACACTCACCATCCGCAAATGGACGCTGCTACCCGGCGTGGATGCTGCGACCCGCACTCTGCAGCTACGTCTGGAAGTCGACAACGCCGACGAGGCGCTAAAACCGGGCATGAACGCCTGGTTGCAACTCAACACTGCCAGCGAACCGATGCTGCTCATTCCATCACAGGCGCTGATTGATACCGGCAACGAACAGCGGGTGATTACCATTGATGCCGACGGGCGCTTTGTACCGAAACGCGTTGCTGTTTTCCAGGCATCGCAAGGCGTCACCGCGTTACGCTCTGGTCTGGCAGAAGGTGAAAAGGTGGTTTCCAGCGGCCTGTTCCTGATTGATTCTGAAGCCAATATTTCTGGCGCTCTGGAGCGGATGCGCTCTGAAAGTGCTACCCATGCGCATTGAGGGAATAACCAATGATTGAATGGATTATTCGTCGCTCGGTGGCAAACCGTTTTCTGGTGCTGATGGGCGCGTTGTTTCTAAGTATCTGGGGCACCTGGACCATCATTAACACGCCAGTGGATGCACTGCCGGATCTTTCCGATGTACAGGTGATTATTAAAACCAGCTATCCCGGTCAGGCACCGCAAATCGTTGAAAATCAGGTGACTTATCCGCTAACCACCACCATGTTGTCGGTGCCTGGCGCGAAGACTGTGCGCGGTTTCTCGCAGTTTGGCGACTCTTATGTGTATGTCATTTTCGAAGATGGCACCGATCCGTACTGGGCGCGCTCGCGGGTGCTGGAGTACCTCAACCAGGTACAGGGTAAGCTGCCTGCGGGAGTCAGCGCCGAGCTGGGGCCAGATGCCACGGGTGTTGGCTGGATCTATGAATATGCACTGGTGGATCGCAGCGGTAAGCATGATCTGGCCGATTTACGCTCATTGCAGGACTGGTTTCTCAAATATGAGCTAAAAACCATCCCTGACGTTGCGGAAGTGGCGTCGGTGGGCGGTGTGGTAAAAGAGTATCAGGTGGTTATCGATCCTCAGCGCCTGGCGCAGTATGGCATCAGTCTCGCCGAAGTAAAAAGCGCGCTGGATGCTTCAAATCAGGAAGCGGGCGGTTCGTCGATCGAACTGGCGGAAGCGGAATATATGGTGCGCGCCAGCGGCTATCTGCAAACGCTCGACGACTTTAATCATATCGTTTTAAAAGCCAGTGAAAATGGCGTGCCTGTTTATCTGCGTGATGTTGCAAAGGTCCAGATTGGACCGGAAATGCGCCGGGGCATTGCCGAACTGAACGGCGAAGGCGAAGTGGCTGGCGGGGTGGTGATCCTGCGCTCCGGCAAAAACGCCCGTGAAGTGATCGCCGCCGTGAAGGACAAGCTGGAAACGCTGAAAAGCAGTCTGCCGGAAGGCGTGGAGATAGTTACAACATACGATCGCAGCCAGCTCATTGACCGCGCCATCGACAACCTCAGCGGCAAGTTGCTGGAAGAGTTTATTGTGGTGGCGGTAGTCTGCGCGCTGTTTCTCTGGCATGTGCGCTCGGCGCTGGTGGCGATTATTTCGTTGCCGCTGGGGTTGTGTATTGCTTTTATTGTCATGCACTTCCAGGGGCTGAATGCCAATATTATGTCGCTGGGCGGCATTGCGATTGCCGTCGGGGCGATGGTCGATGCCGCTATCGTAATGATCGAGAATGCACATAAACGGCTCGAAGAGTGGCAGCACCAGCATCCTGACGCCACGCTGGATAATAAAACGCGCTGGCAGGTGATCACCGATGCATCTGTTGAAGTGGGGCCGGCGCTGTTTATCAGTCTGCTGATTATCACGCTGTCGTTTATCCCGATCTTCACCCTGGAAGGGCAGGAAGGGCGTCTGTTTGGCCCGTTGGCGTTCACCAAAACTTATGCGATGGCGGGTGCCGCGCTGCTGGCGATCGTAGTGATCCCTATCCTGATGGGTTACTGGATCCGTGGCAAAATTCCGCCAGAAAGCAGTAACCCGCTCAATCGCTTTTTGATTCGTATTTATCATCCGCTATTGCTGAAAGTACTGCACTGGCCGAAAACCACGCTGCTGGTGGCGGCGCTTTCGGTGCTGACGGTTCTCTGGCCGCTCAATAAAGTTGGCGGGGAATTTTTACCGCAGATCAATGAAGGCGACTTGTTGTATATGCCATCGACGCTGCCAGGGATTTCCGCAGCGGAGGCGGCGAGCATGCTGCAAAAAACCGACAAGCTGATTATGAGCGTACCTGAAGTGGCGCGGGTATTTGGCAAAACTGGGAAAGCGGAAACCGCCACCGATTCTGCTCCGCTGGAGATGGTCGAAACGACCATCCAGCTTAAGCCGCAGGATCAGTGGCGGCCAGGCATGACGATGGACAAAATCATTGAGGAACTGGATAACACCGTGCGTCTGCCGGGACTGGCGAATCTGTGGGTGCCGCCAATTCGTAACCGTATCGATATGCTCTCAACCGGCATTAAAAGCCCCATCGGCATTAAAGTTTCCGGCACTGTGCTGGCGGATATCGACGCGATGGCGGAGCAAATTGAAGAAGTGGCGCGAACGGTACCAGGCGTGGCTTCTGCTCTTGCCGAGCGTCTGGAAGGTGGGCGCTATATCAACGTCGAGATTAACCGTGAAAAAGCCGCGCGTTACGGTATGACGGTGGCGGATGTGCAGTTGTTTGTGACTTCTGCAGTGGGCGGGGCGATGGTTGGCGAAACGGTGGAAGGGATTGCCCGTTATCCAATTAATCTGCGTTATCCGCAAAGCTGGCGCGATAGCCCGCAGGCGCTGCGCCAGCTACCGATCCTGACGCCGATGAAGCAGCAAATTACCCTCGCAGACGTGGCCAACGTCAAAGTCTCTACCGGACCGTCGATGCTGAAAACCGAGAATGCGCGCCCGACGAGCTGGATTTATATCGATGCCCGCGATCGTGACATGGTGTCGGTGGTTCACGATCTGCAAAAAGCAATTGCTGAGAAAGTGCAGTTGAAACCAGGCACCAGCGTGGCGTTTTCCGGGCAGTTCGAGTTGCTGGAGCGCGCCAACCATAAGCTGAAACTCATGGTGCCGATGACGCTGATGATCATCTTCGTGCTGTTGTATCTGGCGTTCCGTCGGGTGGGCGAAGCGTTGCTGATTATCAGCAGCGTACCGTTTGCGCTGGTGGGCGGCATCTGGTTGCTGTGGCGGATGGGCTTTCATCTTTCTGTGGCAACGGGCACTGGCTTTATCGCCCTTGCCGGGGTCGCCGCCGAATTTGGCGTGGTGATGCTGATGTATTTACGTCACGCCATAGAGGCCGAGCCGTCGTTGAATAATCCGCAAACATTCAGCGAGCAGAAGCTGGATGAGGCGTTGTATCACGGCGCGGTACTGCGCGTGCGCCCGAAAGCGATGACGGTGGCGGTGATTATCGCTGGTCTGCTGCCGATTCTGTGGGGAACGGGAGCAGGTTCAGAGGTGATGAGCCGCATCGCCGCGCCGATGATTGGCGGCATGATCACCGCACCTTTGCTGTCGCTGTTTATTATCCCAGCGGCGTATAAGCTGATGTGGCTGCATCGGCATCGGGTTTGGAAATAAAAGTAGAGCCGGGGAAGGATACCCGGTTTAACTGTGTGGATTGTGTCTTGCGACGATGGGCACTAAATGTTAAAAGGTGCCCCTCAACAAAAAAGACACACAGGGGAAAGGCGTGAAAAACGCGTCAACCGTATCGGAAGATACCGCGTCGAATCAAGAGCCGACGCTTCATCGGGGATTACATAACCGTCATATTCAACTGATTGCGCTGGGCGGCGCTATTGGTACTGGTCTGTTTCTTGGCATTGGCCCGGCGATTCAGATGGCGGGTCCGGCTGTATTGCTGGGCTACGGCGTCGCCGGGATCATCGCTTTCCTGATTATGCGCCAGCTTGGCGAGATGGTGGTCGAAGAGCCGGTATCCGGTTCATTTGCCCACTTTGCCTATAAATACTGGGGACCGTTTGCGGGCTTCCTTTCTGGCTGGAACTACTGGGTGATGTTCGTGCTGGTGGGAATGGCAGAGCTGACCGCTGCGGGCATCTATATGCAGTACTGGTTCCCGGATGTCCCCACCTGGATCTGGGCTGCCGCCTTCTTTATTATCATCAACGCCGTTAACTTGGTGAACGTGCGCTTATATGGTGAAACTGAGTTCTGGTTTGCGCTGATTAAAGTGCTGGCGATTATCGGCATGATCGGATTTGGCCTGTGGCTGCTGTTTTCTGGTCATGGCGGTGAGAAAGCCAGTATCGACAACCTCTGGCGCTACGGTGGTTTCTTTGCCACCGGCTGGAATGGGCTGATTTTGTCGCTGGCGGTGATTATGTTCTCCTTCGGAGGGCTGGAACTGATTGGTATTACTGCCGCTGAAGCGCGCGATCCGGAAAAAAGCATCCCTAAAGCAGTGAATCAGGTGGTGTATCGCATCTTGCTGTTTTATATCGGTTCACTGGTGGTTTTACTGGCACTCTATCCGTGGGTGGAAGTGAAATCCAACAGTAGCCCGTTTGTGATGATTTTCCATAATCTTGACAGCAACGTGGTGGCTTCTGCGCTGAACTTCGTTATTCTGGTGGCATCATTATCGGTGTACAACAGCGGGGTTTACTCTAACAGCCGGATGCTGTTTGGTCTTTCTGTGCAGGGTAATGCGCCGAAGTTTTTGACTCGCGTCAGCCGTCGCGGCGTGCCGATCAACTCACTGATGCTTTCCGGAGCGATCACTTCGCTGGTGGTGCTGATTAACTATCTGCTGCCGCAAAAAGCGTTTGGTCTGCTGATGGCGCTGGTGGTAGCAACGCTGCTGTTGAACTGGATTATGATCTGTCTGGCGCATCTGCGTTTTCGCGCGGCGATGCGACGTCAGGGGCGTGAAACACAGTTTAAGGCGCTGCTTTATCCGTTCGGCAACTATCTCTGCATTGCCTTTCTCGGCATGATTTTGCTGCTGATGTGCACGATGGATGATATGCGCTTGTCGGCAATTCTGCTGCCGGTGTGGATTGTATTCCTGTTTGTGGCGTTTAAAACGCTGCGTCGGAAAGCGAAATAATAGTGCCGATTGGATAAGGCATTCACGCTGCATCCGACAACACGATGACAACAATCTGAAGCCGCTCTCATCCATTCGATGAGAGCGGTTTTTTAATTACTGCTTAAATGCGTCCGCCAGGGAGCGAATATCATTGCTGGTTGGCGACTGATGAAGTCGCAGACCAAACTCTTCGACGATCGCAAATATGTGGTCGAATATATCAGCCTGAATGCTTTCATATTCCAGCCATACCACGGTATTAGTAAACGCGTAGATCTCAAGCGGTAAACCGTTATCGCCCGGAGCTAACTGGCGCACCATTAAGGTCATATCTTTACGAATCCGCGGATGGTTACGCAGATATTCGTTCAGATAGGCACGAAAGGTTCCAATATTGGTCATTCGGCGCAGGTTTAATACCGACTCCGTAGAACCTTGCTGGCGATTCCACTCATTAATTTCCTGATGGCGGCTGGTTAAATAAGGCTTTAACAAATGCGCTTTATTCAGCCGCTGCATTTCAGTTTCATCAAGAAAACGAATACTGGTGACATCAATACTGATACTGCGCTTAATACGTCGCCCACCGGATGCTGACATCCCGCTCCAGTTTTTAAAAGAGTCAGATACCAGCGACCAGGTGGGAATAGTGGTAATAGTATTGTCCCAGTTGCGCACTTTGACGGTGGTTAAACCAATATCAATTACTGCGCCATCCGCGCCGTATTTTGGCATTTCCAGCCAGTCGCCCAGTTTCAACATATCGTTCGCGGAAAGCTGAATACCTGCAACCAGACCAAGAATCGGATCTTTAAACACTAACATCAGCACGGCGGCCATCGCGCCAAGACCACTGATCAGAATCGCCGGTGACTGACCAATCAGCAGTGAGATCATCAAAATGCCGACCAGAATCGCGCCGATCAGTTTAATCCCCTGAAATATCCCTTTTAACGGCAACTGCTTTGCCGCCGGGAATTTCTGCGCCAGATTCAAAATAACATCCAGCAACGAGAAGACTGAAAGCAGCGCATACATCATGATCCACAACTGCGCGCAGGTGGTCAGAATATCAGCTGCTTCAGTGCCTTTTTGCAGCCAGAATACCGCCTGAATATTGACGATAATCCCCTGGAGGGTAAAAGCTAAACGGTGGAAGAGTTTATTTTGGGTAATGATTTGCAGCCACAGCCGTGAGCTGGCGATGGCACGTTTTTCGAAGGTACGTAGTACCACCCAGTGCAAAATAATATGCACTACAACGGCGGTCAGAAAAATAATACCAAAAATCATCACCATCGAGGTGGTGTGATCAAACTCAATACCCGCTAAATCTTCAACCTGGGATATTAAATCCTGCATAACATCTCCTATATACAACAGCGGCCTATGATGGCGGCTGAAAGGGAGTTATGCAAATCAGGAAAATCTGATGAAGGAATTTCCTGCGAGAGCTGATGGCAAATATAAAATTGCCTGATGCGCTACGCTTATCATGCCTACCTTGAATGAACTGGACGAACTTGTAGGCAGGATAAGGCGGTCACGCCGCATCCGGCATAAACAAAGCGCACTTTGTTAGCAATCTGAGCCGGGATGGGTTCCCGGCTGTCAGGATAATTACACTTCGGTTAAGGTGATACTTTGTGGCAGACGAGATTTCGGCAGCGTCGCGTTAAAATCTTCAACGCTGTGATGACCTACCGGAACAACCACCAGACTGGTATAGCCTTTCTCTTTCAGACCAAATTCTTCATCGAGGATGGCGGCGTCAAAACCTTCGATTGGCACCGCGTCCAGACCAAGCGCCGCAACGCCCAGCAGGAAATTACCGACGTTGAGGTAAACCTGTTTTGCCATCCACTCAGCATCATCATGCAGATCTTTACGGTGCATATCGGCGAAGAATTTGCGACCTTTATCGTTCGCGGCTTTCGCTTCCGGCGTGGCAAAGCGGCCATCGGCATCTTCCTGGTCAACAACCTGTTTCAGCCAGGCATCGTCCATCGCGGTTTTCGCGCAGAACACCACGACGTGCGAGGCATCAAGCATTTTACGCTCGTTGAACACATAATTACCGGCGGCGGATTTGGCAACACGCGCTTTGCCTTCTTCAGTGCTGGCAACAATAAAATGCCACGGCTGGGAGTTGGTGCTGGATGGGCTGTATTGCAGTAGAGTTTTGATCTGCTCGGCCTGTTCCGGGGTAAGTTTTTTGCTGGCATCAAATGCCTTGGTGGAATGACGCTTTAAGGCGACAGAAATGATATCCATAAAGACTCCATGTGTAAGTAATTTTGCGTGCCAGCAGATTACAAGGTTCAACGAGAAATGGTAAGCGAGAAAAATGCGCTATAGATTTACGTTTTAGCCAGGGCGCAGCCTTTTTTGATCTCGTTTAGCTAAGCCATCAACCACTAAATTCCATGAATCGTTGATCAGATCGCGAAGTAACGCTTCGGAGATTTCTTCGCCGGGATAGACCGAAATCCAGTGCTTTTTATTCATGTGATACCCAGGCTTAATGCTTGGATATATCTGCTGATTTAACAGGGATTTTTGTGGATCGGACTTCAAATTGATAAAGGGAACGCCGCGCAGTTCTGACGACAACATAAAAATCTTGCCGCCAATTTTAAAGACATCAAACTCCGGGCCAAACGGCCAGCAAAGCTCGACAAAGGGTAACTCAAGGGCCAGGCGTTTCGCCGTTTCGTGCAGTGATTGCTTATCCATAAACGTTCCTTTAGGCGAAGGAGAATAAGCAAAGTATGCCGCGAAGCACGACGATAATCGACGTTTAATCCGCCAGCGAGAACCAGCGTCGCCAGATAAAGCGCAGAACAAAATACTCAATAGCGCCCAGCACTAAAAACCACAGGCAAAACAATAAAGTGTAAAGCTGGCTAAGATCCATCAAATGGAACGAGGTCACCAGTTTTTGTGCCAGCGTCAGCCCCAGTGCGGGGGCGGGCAGCAGCAGGCAAGAGAGAAAAGCCATCAGCAAGATGCCAGCTGCGGTGGTCAAGGTTTCTAAAGGGTGTTTCATAACATTGTTAAATGTAAGTTAAAACACCATTGTCAGGGATATTCTTCTGTAAGGCAATTCCCGGCTTAGTCACCGGCCCAGATCTCACAATGCTTTTTCACCAACCCAATCAGCGAGCCGCCATCGGCGACGAAATCGCGCATCAATTGTGCTTCATTCAGGCCGCTGGCAACCTGGCGATACAGGGCCTCAATCGCACTCGACGCACCAATTTTATGTGCGGAAGGGGCGATTTTTTCCAGTAAACGCAAGGTGTCTTCCGTTAGAGGCCGACGATCGCCGGTGTGCGGATCGGTAATGACGCCTTCCAGACCATAACGGCAGGCCTGGAAACGGTTGAATTTATACAGCAGGTAATCTTTCTCCTGATGTTTGAACGGGCGTTCCGTCAGTAACCAGTGGGCGGTAGCCTGAATCAATCCTGCCATATTTACCGCATGGCTAAGAGTTAACGGGGTATCCATCACCCGAACTTCCACCGTACCAAAATGGGGGCTGGGGCGAATATCCCAGTGCAGATCTTTAATGCTATCGATCATCGTGGTGTAACTCAGACAGCGAAACAGGGCTTCAAATTGTTGCCAGTTACTGACCCACGGCATCGGGCCATTATCGGGAAAGGCGGAAAAAATATTGGGTCGTGAGGAGGCAAAGCGTGTATCCGTTCCTTGCATATACGGCGACGCGGCGGAAAGGGCGATAAAGTGCGGCACAAACCGTGACAAGCCGTGCAGCAAATAAATGGCGTCATCGCCGCTGGCGCAGCCAACATGGACATGCTGACCAAAAACGGTTGCCTGCTGAATGAGATAGCCAAAGTTTTCCAGCGTTCGTTGATAGCGTTCGTTATCGCATACCTCCTGACGCTGCCATTTCTGAAACGGGTGTGTGCCACCGCCGCAAATTTCCAGATGATGGTCTGCGGCTGCCTGCAATACGACTTTCTGCATTGCTGAAAATTGCCCGGCAGCCTGGTTGATATCACGGCAAACATCCGTCGCCAGCTCCAGCATACTTTCGGTGATATCGTGCTTTACCTCTCCGGCAGTGATCTCATTTTTAACCGCGTCAATCAGCGTTGAAGAGTCCTGGCTTAAGTCATAGCCCGGCGGATTAACCACCTGCATTTCCAGTTCAATACCGAGGGTAAAAGGTTCAGAAACATGAAAATTGGGTAATGGCATAGGTTTCTCTTATGTTGGCGTTTTCATTTCAGTATAGAAGTGGGAGCGGCTGGGCGAGATGCGGAAGTTCTGGAATGTTTCTTTCTTGTTATGATTGCGAACTGATATAACAGTTTAAAACATCAGCAAAAGGGGAAGGTCGTGCCGGAAATTAATCAATATGGACAGACGGTCGGCGATGCGCTGCCGGACTGGCAAGGTGCAGCGGTTTTACCGCGTCATTTACTGGAAGGACAATGGTGTCGACTGGAGCCTCTAGACGCGCAACGTCACGCAGGCGATCTGTTTGATGCATATGCTCAGGCGCCAGACGAACGTGACTGGACGTGGCTTGCCAGCAGTCGTCCGGCAAGTGTTGCTGCTACCGAGTCATGGATTGCTGGCAAAGTGAATGATCTTTCACTGGTGCCCTTTGCCGTGGTTGATAATCGTTCTGCGCGGGCCGTTGGGCTGGTCTGTTTTATGGCAATCGAACGCGAACATGGTTCGGTTGAAATCGGCCATGTTACCTGGTCTCCGCGAATGAAAAATAGCGTGCTCGGTACAGAAGCGATCTGGTTACTTTTGCAATGCGCGTTTGCTCATAATTATCGGCGCGTGGAGTGGAAATGTGATTCGCTTAATCTGGCATCACGCCGCGCTGCTGAACGTTTAGGTTTTGTTTTTGAAGGTCGTTTCCGGCAGAAAATCGTGCGCAAAGGGCGTAACCGTGACAGCGACTGGTTATCGATTATTGATAGCGAATGGCCGCAATGTGGCAAGGTGCTGCAGAGCTGGCTGGCGGAGGAGAATTTTGACGAGCTGGGAGGGCAGAAAAAAAGCCTGGCCCAGTTGCGGATCGGATAATGAATGACAGAAGTCCGAAACAGGATTTACTGTATAAATAAACAGTTATTTTGCTAAGGAAGGGTAAGATAACGGCGGGTGCCTGAAGCTTTCCGGTTTCAGGTTTACTCTGAGGTCTGGAAAGATGAAGCCCCAGGACGATATTTCTATCAACCCTGGGGCTACCTACCCAAACCTGAACAATTTGGATGGTAGTCCCTTCTTCGCATGGAGGCAATATAAACATGCTGACGAAATATGCCCTTGTGGCAGTCATAGTGCTGTGCTTAACAGTGCTGGGATTTACGCTTCTGGTCGGAGACTCGCTGTGTGAGTTCACCGTAAAGGAACGTAATATTGAGTTTAAGGCTGTTCTCGCTTACGAACCGAAGAAGTAGCCGTTGTGCGGGGAGCAATCCCCGCATATCCGGTTGTCAGGTCAGGATGGTAAGGCACCTGCTTTACACTTTCGCCCGCGGTCAGTGATGGCTGCGGGCGAACCGTACCAGATGTTGTCAATTAATCGTGTTGGCACAGCGTTATGACTATCTTTTGTTTAAGCTGCCAGTGCACAGCAAACTGCTCATCCTCTCGTCGAATGATGATCCGCTGTTTATTCCAGCTAATTATCTGATAATCCAGAAAGCCTGGAGCGGCCTGTATCTTGTTTGCCTTAAATGCACTCTCTTTGGCGGAAAATGCCAGTGTCAGCGCCAGAGGAAAGGCTAAACCGCAGTCTGCAAGTCGCTTGTGTTCCGCTGGTGTAATAATGTTGTCTGTCAATTCTCTTGCGGTTTGTGCAGAGAAAATCTCTTCAATATCAATGCCAATCGGTTGACGGGAAACCACGGCTAATGCCGTAGTCCCACAGTGACTAATGCTGCCGTATACCCCCGCAGGCCACACAGGTTGGCGTAGCTCGCCGATTGCAGGCACACATTTATAGCCATATTCCCGCAGCGCATAAATTGCAGCGATCCGCCCGGCTAAATGCTCTGTTTTACGTTTACGTCCAGCGTGTTGAAGTTGTGCGTAGTGCGGCAGCCAGAGTAAATCCTGCTCGCGAAAACTCGCCGGATCAAACTCAACAAAATGCAGCGTATGTCCTGCAAAGGGGAGGGAGGTATGCGTAGTTTTCATGTCAACCATATTAGAGAATGATGACAAACGCAAAACTGCCTGATGCGCTACGCTTATCAGGCCTACGTGGTCCTGCAATATATTGAATTGGCAAGATTTTTGTAGGCCGGATAAGGCGTTCACGCCGCATCCGGCATGAACTACGCGCACTTTGTCAACAATCTGACGTTAGCTTCAGAAGTGAGTATTAATGCTCATATACCACGTACGTCCCGGCTCGTTATAGGTATACGCCCCGGCACCTGCGATATAGTTGGCTCCTGCCAGATCGCCCGTGGTCTGGGCATTACCCGCACGCCACAAACGTTTGTCGAACAGGTTGTCCACGCCGCCGGTCAGACTGACATTCTTGGTCACATCCCAGGTCGCGCTCAGGCCAACAATGCTGTATGGACTGATTTCTTTGGTTTCCGGTCCAACCGCTGGCTGACCTTTATAGTTGTACTTCTTCGGCTGCTGTTTGCCGTACCAGGTGAAGGTCGTTTGCATCGACAAATCTTCCCGTGCCTGCCAGCTCAGCGTTGAGTTCAACGTATATTCCGGGATGATCGACAAACGGTCGCCCGTGGTTTTGTTTTCACTCTTCAGCATATAAGTGATGTTATTGGTCCACATCACCGTTTCGCTAACCGGTACGTTTAACGATCCTTCCAGACCTTCAACCACCGCTTTCGGCACGTTATCCCACTGGTAGAGATCGGTGCCAGCCGCATTTTGCCCTACAGCCACATAGCCCGCTTCAATCTTATTGCGATAATCGTTACGGAACCAGGTCACACCCGCCAGCCAGCCGTCGCGTTTGAACTCCAGACCAATCTCTTTGTTGATACTGGTTTCCGCTTTCAGGTCATCGTTCCCCTGCAGATAGCAGCCGCCCGCGCTGGCGTAACAGCCCTGACCTTTACTGTAGAGAATGTAGTTCGGGTTGGTCTGGTACAGGCTCGGCGCTTTATAGGCGCGGGCAATGCCCATTTTCAGCGTGAAGTCATCGCCTAAACCTTGCGATATGTTCAGCGCCGGGCTCCAGTTATCGCCAACAATGCTGTGATGATCGAAACGCAGCCCTGGCGTTACGATGGTGCTGTCAGTCAGCTCCATGTTGTTTTCGGCAAACAACGAGAAAATTTCTGCTTTTGAATATGGGCTACGGTCGGTGGCGCTCACGCCATCAATAGCACCACCGGTATTCGTTCCGGTCAGCGCCTGGGTGTTGGAACTTAAGTCCTTCATCCGCTGCTGATTCCACTCCGTACCCAGCGTCAACGTCTGGTTAACGAGAAAATCAATCGGCAGGTTAACTTCGCTGTGCAACATCACGTCATCAAGATCGATATCGACGAAATCCTGTGTCGCTTTTTCGTTAAATTTCCCTTCGGTGCCGCCCGCCAGACCTTCCGGAATACGCGAGTTACGCGTGTGTTCGTACTGTACCCAGTTGCTGGTGGTCACACCGTTATCCCAGCCGCCGTTCCAGGTCAGTGAGTAGTTCTGGCGATACAAGCGGTTAGTTTCATCGCCATATTTTGAGCGGGTATAGGAATCGGAGTTGGTGTTCTGTGTGTCGCCCGCATACAGGTTGCCCTGGCGGCTGTAGCCTGCTTCCAGTTCGAGTGATTGCAGAGGCGCGAAGTCCCAGCGAACTACGCCATTAATATCCTTGTTGATCACCCCTTCGCGCCCGGCGGGCAGCGTATCCGCATATGTACCGGCACGCGCGGACTGATGCCCCTGGTTAATATCCCACGCGTCGGCCTGGGTTTTGTCGAGGTTGCCATATAGACGGAAGCTGAATTCATCTCCCAGCGGACCGGTCAGGCTGAAGTTGGTACGTTTGGTGGCACCTTCCTCTTTATGTTCTGGGGCGTTGAAATAAGCATCCCAGGAGCCATGCCACTCACCGCTGCCTTTTTTGGTAATGATGTTAACCACGCCGCCCGCAGCGCCGTTACCATAACGCGCAGCTGCCGGACCACGCAGAACTTCAATACGTTCAATCATTTCAGGCGGCACCCAGGAGGTATCACCACGGGTATCGCGCTCGCCGCGCCAGCCCTGACGTACTGAGTTGCGGCTGCTGACCGGCTTGCCGTCAATCAAAATCAGCGTGTTTTCCGGCCCCATGCCGCGAATATCAATCTGGCGGTTATTACCACGTTGACCACTGGTGGAGTTGCCGGTCAGGTTAACGCCTGGCATGGTACGGATGATTTCCGACACATCGCGGGCAACGGGGTTTTTGCGGATTTCATCTGCGGTGATGGTAGAAACGCCAGGCGCTTGCAAGTTCTGCTCGGCGGCGGTAACGACAATGGTATCGTCATGTGAAACAGGAGTATCGGTTGGCTCTTGTGCCTGTGCTACCCCATAAATCCCCAGATTGACCAACAAGGCCAGGGAATGAATCTTCTTGTTCATTGTTTTATTCCTGCATTTTTGCCACGAATTGCAACTGTCGGGCATGGTCGTCATCAACACGACGCATCCCGCTACCGCGAAAACCTTTGATCCTGAAAGACACGCAGTGCAGTTGGTTAATAAATGTCCGCGCTTCCCACGGCGCGCCATTACGCTATTGCAAATGCAAATAGTTATCAATAATATTATCAATATATTTCTGCGATCAATGAAAAAATTCACAATAAACATAAGGTTATGATGTGGCGGCGTTAAAGGTGGGAAGTGATAGCTGGTGGCAGTCGAAACATGGCCCTGAATGGCAGCGTCTTAATGACGAAATGTTTGAGGTCACTTTCTGGTGGCGTGATCCACAAGGTTCTGAAGACTACTCGACGATAAAGCGCGTATGGGTCTACATCACTGGCGTCACCGATCACCATCAAAATAGCCGCCCCCAGTCGATGCAGCGAATTGCAGGTACCGATGTCTGGCTGTGGACGACACAACTCAATGCCGAATGGCGCGGCAGCTACTGTTTTGTTCCCAGCGAACGCGATGACATTTTTTCTGCACCATCCCCCGATCGCCTCGAATTGCGTGAAGGCTGGCGAAAACTATTACCCCAGGCGATAGCCGATCCGCTGAATCCACAAAGCTGGAAAGGCGGTCGAGGGCACGCTGTCTCTGCACTCGAAATGCCGCAAGCGCCTCTGCAACCTGGTTGGGATTGTCCGCAAGCGCCAGAAATACCTGCCAAAGAAATTATCTGGAAAAGTGAACGGTTGAAAAATTCACGCCGTGTATGGATTTTTACCACCGGAGATGTAACAGCAGGAGAACGTCCGCTGGCAGTTTTGCTTGATGGCGAATTTTGGGCGCAAAGTATGCCTGTCTGGCCTGCGCTGACTTCGCTGACCCATCGTCAGCAACTTCCTCCCGCCGTGTATGTGTTGATCGACGCTATCGACACCACGCACCGCGCCCACGAACTGCCGTGTAATGCCGATTTCTGGCTGGCAGTACAGCAAGAGTTATTACCCCTGGTGAAAGCTATTGCCCCTTTTAGCGATCGTGCCGATTGCACCGTGGTCGCCGGGCAAAGTTTTGGTGGGCTTTCCGCGCTGTATGCCGGACTGCACTGGCCTGAACGCTTTGGTTGTGTATTAAGCCAGTCAGGATCGTACTGGTGGCCGCATCGGGGCGGGCAGCAAGAGGGCGTGTTACTTGAACAGCTAAAAGCTGGTGAAGTTAGCGCCGAAGGTCTGCGCATTGTGCTGGAAGCGGGTATTCGCGAGCCGATGATCATGCGGGCCAATCAGGCGCTGTATGCGCAATTACACCCCATAAAAGAATCCATTTTCTGGCGTCAGGTTGACGGCGGACATGATGCGCTTTGTTGGCGCGGTGGCTTGATGCAGGGGCTAATCGACCTCTGGCAACCGCTTTTCCATGACAGGAGTTGAATATGGCATTCAGTAATCCCTTCGATGATCCACAGGGAGCGTTTTACATTTTGCGCAATGCGCAGGGGCAATTCAGTCTGTGGCCGCAACAATGCGCGTTACCGGCAGGCTGGGACGTTGTGTGTCAGCCGCAGTCACAGGCGTCCTGCCAGCAGTGGCTGGAAGCCCACTGGCGTACTCTGACACCGGCGAATTTCACCCAGTTGCAGGAGGCGCAATGAGCCAGCATTTACCTTTGGTCGCTGCACAGCCCGGCATCTGGATGGCAGAAAAACTGTCGGATTTACCCTCCGCCTGGAGCGTGGCGCATTACGTTGAGTTAACCGGAGAGGTTGATGCGTCATTACTGGCCCGCGCGGTGGTTGCCGGATTAGCGCAAGCAGATACGTTGCGGATGCGTTTTACGGAAGATAACGGCGAAGTCTGGCAGTGGGTCGATGATGCGCTGACGTTCGAACTGCCAGAAATTATCGACCTGAGAACCAACATTGATCCGCACGGTACTGCGCAGGCATTAATGCAGGCAGATTTGCAACAAAATCTGCGCGTCGATAGCGGTAAACCACTGGTCTTTCATCAGCTGATACAGGTGGCGTATAACCGCTGGTACTGGTATCAGCGTTATCACCATTTGCTGGTCGATGGCTTCAGTTTCCCGGCCATTACCCGCCAGATCGCCAACATTTACCGCGCATGGCTGCGTGGCGAACCAACGCCTGCTTCGCCGTTTACGCCTTTCGCTGATGTGGTGGAAGAGTACCAGCAATACCGTGAAAGCGAGGCCTGGCAGCGTGATGCGGCATTCTGGGCGGAACAGCGTCGTCAACTGCCGCCGCCCGCGTCACTTTCTCCGGCACCTTTACCGGGGCGCAGCGCTTCGGCAGATATTTTACGCCTGAAACTGGAATTTACCGACGGGGAATTCCGCCAGCTGGCTACGCAACTTTCAGGTGTGCAGCGTACCGATTTAGCCCTTGCGCTGGCGGCTTTGTGGCTGGGGCGATTGTGCAACCGCATGGACTACGCCGCCGGATTTATCTTTATGCGCCGCCTGGGATCGGCAGCGTTGACGGCGACCGGACCCGTGCTCAACGTTTTGCCGTTGGGTATTCACATTGCGGCGCAAGAAACGCTGCCGGAACTGGCAACCCGACTGGCGGCTCAACTGAAAAAAATGCGTCGCCATCAACGTTACGATGCAGAACAGATTGTCCGTGACAGCGGACGCGCGGTGGGAGAGGAACCGTTGTTCGGTCCGGTACTCAATATCAAGGTATTTGATTACCAGCTGGATATTCCTGGTGTACAGGCGCAAACCCATACCCTGGCAACCGGTCCGGTTAATGACCTTGAGCTGGCCCTGTTCCTGGATGAACACGGTGATTTGAGTATTGAGATCCTCGCCAATAAACAGCGTTACGCTGAGCCAACGTTAATCCAGCATGCTGAACGCCTGAAAATGCTGATCGCCCAGTTCGCCGCGGATCCGGCGCTGTTGTGCGGCGATGTCGATATTATGCTGCCAGGTGAGTATGCGCAGTTGGCGCAGATCAACGCCACTCAGGTTGAGATTCCAGAAACCACGCTTAGCGCGCTGGTGGCAGAACAAGCGGCAAAAACACCGGATGCTCCGGCGCTGGCAGATGCGCGTTACCAGTTTAGCTATCGGGAAATGCGCGAGCAGGTGGTGGCGCTGGCGAATCTGCTGCGTGAGCGCGGCGTTAAACCAGGGGACAGCGTGGCGGTGGCACTACCGCGCTCGGTCTTTTTGACCCTGGCGCTACATGCGATTGTTGAAGCAGGTGCGGCCTGGTTACCGCTGGATACCGGCTATCCGGACGATCGCCTGAAGATGATGCTGGAAGATGCGCGTCCGTCACTGTTAATCACCACCGACGATCAACTGCCGCGCTTTGCCGATGTTCCTGATTTAACCAGCCTTTGCTATAACGCCCCGCTTACCGCACAGGGCAGTGCGCCGCTGCAACTTTCACAACCGCATCACACGGCTTATATCATCTTTACCTCTGGCTCCACCGGCAGGCCAAAAGGGGTAATGGTCGGGCAGACGGCTATCGTTAACCGCCTGCTTTGGATGCAAAATCATTACCCGCTCACGGGCGAAGATGTCGTTGCCCAAAAAACGCCGTGCAGTTTTGATGTCTCGGTGTGGGAGTTTTTCTGGCCGTTTATTGCCGGGACGAAACTGGTGATGGCTGAACCGGAAGCGCACCGCGACCCGCTCGCTATGCAGCAATTCTTTGCCGAATATGGCGTAACGACCACGCACTTTGTGCCGTCGATGCTGGCGGCGTTTGTTGCTTCGCTGACACCACAAACCGCTCGCCAAAGTTGCGCGACGTTGAAACAGGTTTTCTGTAGCGGTGAAGCCTTACCGGCCGATTTATGCCGCGAATGGCAGCAGTTAACCGGTGCGCCGTTACATAATCTGTATGGCCCGACGGAAGCGGCGGTAGATGTCAGCTGGTATCCGGCTTTTGGCGAAGAACTGGCACAGGTGCGCGGCAGCAGCGTGCCGATTGGTTATCCGGTGTGGAACACGGGCCTGCGCATTCTCGATGCGATGATGCATCCGGTGCCGCCGGGTGTGGCGGGAGATCTCTATCTCACCGGCATTCAACTGGCGCAGGGGTATCTTGGACGACCCGATCTGACCGCCAGCCGCTTTATTGCCGATCCTTTTGCCCCAGGTGAACGGATGTACCGTACTGGAGACGTTGCCCGCTGGCTGGATAACGGCGCGGTGGAGTACCTCGGGCGCAGTGACGATCAGCTAAAAATTCGCGGGCAGCGTATCGAACTGGGCGAAATCGACCGCGTGATGCAGGCGCTGCCGGATGTCGAACAGGCTGTTACTCATGCCTGTGTAATTAACCAGGCGGCAGCCACTGGTGGTGATGCGCGTCAACTGGTGGGCTATCTGGTGTCGCAATCAGGCCTGCCGCTGGATACCAGCGCATTGCAGGCGCAGCTTCGCGAAACATTGCCACCGCATATGGTGCCCGTGGTTCTGCTGCAACTTCCACAGTTACCACTTAGCGCCAATGGCAAACTGGATCGCAAAGCCTTACCGTTGCCTGAACTGAAGGCACAAGCGCCGGGGCGTGCGCCGAAAGCGGGCAGTGAAACGATTATCGCCGCGGCATTCGCGTCGTTGCTGGGTTGTGACGTGCAGGATGCCGATGCTGATTTCTTTGCGCTTGGCGGTCATTCACTACTGGCAATGAAACTGGCAGCGCAGTTAAGCCGACAGTTTGCCCGCCAGGTGACGCCGGGGCAGGTGATGGTCGCGTCAACCGTCGCCAAACTGGCAACGATTATTGATGGTGAAGAAGACAGCTCCCGGCGTATGGGATTCGAAACCATTCTGCCGTTGCGTGAAGGTAATGGCCCGATGCTGTTTTGTTTCCATCCGGCGTCCGGTTTTGCCTGGCAGTTTAGCGTGCTCTCGCGTTATCTCGATCCACAGTGGTCGATTATCGGTATTCAGTCGCCGCGCCCTTATGGACCCATGCAGACGGCGGCAAATCTGGATGAAGTCTGCGAAGCGCATCTGGCAACGTTACTTGAGCAACAACCGCACGGTCCTTATTACCTGCTGGGGTATTCGCTGGGCGGTACGCTGGCGCAGGGCATTGCGGCGCGGCTGCGTGCCCGTGGCGAACAGGTGGCATTTCTTGGCTTGCTGGATACCTGGCCGCCAGAAACGCAAAACTGGCAGGAAAAAGAAGCCAATGGTCTGGACTCGGAAGTGCTGGCGGAGATTAACCGCGAGCGCGAGGCCTTTCTGGCAGCCCAGCAGGGAACGGCGTCGACAGAGTTGTTTACCACCATTGAAGGCAATTATGCCGATGCAGTGCGGCTATTAACCACCGCCCATAGTGAACCGTTTGATGGCAAAGCGACGCTGTTTGTTGCGGAGCGTACACTTCAGGAAGGTATGAGCCCCGAACGCGCCTGGTCGCCGTGGATAGCAAAGCTGGATATTTATCGCCAGGATTGCGCGCATGTGGATATTATTTCTCCAATCGCATTTGAAAAAATTGGACCAATTATTCGTGCCGCGCTAAATAAATAACTTTATCTTAAATGCGAATCCATAATTACGATAAATAATTATGGATTTTGTTATTTATCGTATTAATATTTACTGAGTGGTTTGTCTGAAAATGCGCCAAACATTGCGTTTGCTGCGTGGAATTTACAAAGTTCAGCTTCGGATAATTCTCACCAACTGGTAAAGTGTGCGCCGTGGAAATTTACCCTCATTGGACTCATTTTCAGGTTATACCGTATGTCAACACTGAATATTAAGCAGGAAAGCGACTCGCATTTTCCCGATTATCATCTGGCGCCAGCCGGTAATAATGAAATTGATTTACTTAATCTTATCGAAGTTTTATGGCACGCAAAAAAACAGATCATGGCTGTCGTTTTTGCCTTTGCCTGTATCGGGTTGCTGGTGTCATTTATCCTACCGCAAAAGTGGACCAGTGCGGCGGTTATAACGCCGGCAGAACCTGTGCAATGGCAAGATCTGGAGAAAACATTTACTAACCTTCGGGTACTGGATCTGGATATCAAAATTGATCGTACAGAAGCATTTAACCTGTTTATCAAGAAGTTTCAGTCTGTTAGCTTGCTGGAAGAATACTTGCGTTCATCACCTTATGTGATGGACCAATTGAAAGAGGCGAAAATCGACGAACTAGATTTGCATCGCGCAATTGTCGCATTGAGCGAAAAAATGAAAGCGGTGGATGACAATGCCAGTAAGAAAAAAGATGAACCGTCATTGTATACCTCCTGGACGCTAAGTTTCACCGCACCCACCAGTGAAGAGGCACAGAAAGTGTTGGCCGGGTATATCGATTATATCTCTGCGTTGGTGGTGAAAGAGTCGCTAGAAAATGTGCGTAATAAGCTGGAAATCAGAACCCAGTTTGAAAAAGAAAAGCTGGCGCAGGATCGCATTAAAACGAAAAACCAACTTGATGCAAACATTCAGCGGCTCAATTATTCACTCGATATTGCTAATGCAGCAGGCATTAAAAAACCTGTTTACAGTAATGGTCAGGCAGTAAAAGATGACCCTGATTTTTCTATTTCTCTCGGCGCAGACGGTATTGAACGCAAACTGGAAATTGAAAAAGCGGTCACCGATGTTGCGGAACTGAATGGTGAATTACGTAATCGTCAGTATCTTGTAGAACAATTAACAAAAGCAAATGTCAACGATGTTGATTTTACGCCGTTTAAATATCAGTTGCGTCCGACTTTGCCGGTGAAAAAAGACGGTCCGGGCAAAGCGATTATTGTGATCCTTTCCGCGTTGATCGGCGGTATGGTGGCTTGTGGTGGCGTGCTGTTGCGCCATGCGATGGCATCCAGAAAACAGGATGCCATGATGGCAGACCACTTAGTTTAAATCTTTGCGGTTGAAGGTGCCGTTCTTCCGAGCGGCACCACGAGCGGCGTTCCGGCTACCGGATCGTCAATAATCATGCAGCGCAGACCGTAAATGCGCTCGATCAATTCAGCAGTGACAATCTCCTTCGGCGCTCCCTGAGCAACAATTTTCCCTTCCCGCAATGCAATCAAATGGCTGGCGTAACGACAGGCCTGATTAAGATCGTGCAGCACTGCCACCAGGGTATAGCCTTTCTCACGGTTCAGTTCGCTTAGCAGTTCCAGCAAATCAATTTGATGACTGATATCCAGCCAGGTCGTTGGTTCATCAAGCAGCATAATCGCCGTTTCCTGGGCCAGCACCATCGCGATCCACGCCCGCTGGCGTTGTCCGCCGGAGAGGGTATCCACGCTTTGATCCGCCAGATGAGTTATTCCCGTGGCCTGCATCGCATTCGTTACCGCTTCTTCATCTTCTTTGCGCCAGCGGGTAAACAGCGGTTGATGCGGGTAACGCCCCCGCGCTACCAGCTCCTGCACGGTGATATCTCCCGGCGTGGTAGCATTTTGCGCCAGTAGACCAATCCGGCGTGCAACTTCTTTACTGGCGTAATGTTGAATGTGCTCGCCATCCAGCCAGACATGCCCGTGAGCAGGCGTCATCAGGCGGCTTAGGGTACGCAGTAACGTGGATTTACCGCAGCCATTTGGCCCGATAATTGCCGTGAAGTGACCATCAGGAATTTCTACAGTCAAATTTTCCGCAACGGTATATTTGCCATATCCGAGGGTTAACTGTTCGCCGCGCAAACGGGCTACTGATTCGGTCATTTTTTGCGAGACTCCTGAATTAACAAGACGATAAGGTAAATACCGCCGAGGCTGACGGTAACGACACCAACCGGAAGTTGATACGGCATAAACAGTTGTTGAGCGCAGAGATCTGCTGCCAGCAGTAACAACGCCCCGCACAGCGCCGCCTGGGTCAGCCCCCAGCGAGCGGTGCCGCTAATGCGTCGGGCAATGTGCGGCGCGACTAGAGCAATAAAGGAAATCGGCCCGGCAAGCGCCGTTGCCGCAGCGGTAAGCACCACCGCCACCAGCATCATTAACAGACGCGAACGTTCGACACTGACGCCCAGCGCGCAGGCGGTGTCATCGCCCATCTCCAGCAAGCGCATTCGCCGTACCAGTAAGGCGGCGGCAATGAGCATCAATATAATGATGGGCGCGGAAGGCGAGGTTTTTGCCCACGTCAGGCCGTTGAGCGATCCGGCATTCCACAAACCCGCTGTTAGCGCCGTTTCTAAAGACGCTTTCAGCAACAGCCAGGTATTAAAGGCCACCAGCATGGCGCGAACGCCGATGCCGATAATAATTAACCGAAAGGTGTCGATACCGTTACGCCAGGCGAGCAGCCAGACCAGCAGCGAGGTGACAATGCCGCCCGCCATTGCTGCCAGCGCGATAGCCGTCAGATCCTGACCAAACAGCACCATCGCCACCAGCACGCCGCTCCACGCTCCGGTGTTAAAGCCCATTACGTCAGGGCTGCCGAGTGGGTTACGCATCAGCGACTGAAAAATCGCGCCGCTGACGCCCAGCGCCGCGCCGATCAACAGCGCCATCAGCACGCGCGGTAAACGCCATTCGGTGACTACCATCGTCATACTACGCGGTGCGTCACCCATCAGCGCGGCGAATACCTGCGAGGTTTCCAGCGTGACGGCACCGCTGCGTAATCCCCAGACACTCGCCACCACGCAGGCGGTAATCAGCAGTAAGCAGGTGATGATTAATCGGCGAGAGACGTAAATCATGCGCCACCTCGTGTTTTACGTCGCACGAGGAAGATCAGCACCGGAGCACCAATAAAGGCACTGACCACGGAAACGCGCAGCTCGCCGGGCACAATCACACGCCCGATGATATCGGCAAACAGCAACAGGGCAGGGGTAGCGAGTAGCGTGACGGGCAGCGACCAGCGATGATCGGCACCTACCAGCCAACGCGCCATATGCGGCATCATCAGGCCAATAAAGGCAATCGGGCCAACTACCGCCGTCGCACTACCGCAAAGCACGGTAATCGCCAGCAGACCAATCAACTGTGTGCGCGCCACGCGACTGCCCAGCGCCGTCGCGGTGTCACTGCCAAGGCTTAAACTGTTCAGCGCGCGACTCAGTAATAGCGCAGTTGCTCCGGCGATCAGCACCGGGATCAGCACCACTTTTAAAGTGTGTAGATTACGAATATCCAGCGAACCGGCTTGCCAGAAACGCAGTTGATCGTAGACGTCAGGATTAAGCAGGGCGATGCCGCTGGTCAGTCCTTCCAGTACCGCCGCCAGCGCCACGCCCGCCAGGGTTAAACGCACCGGACTTAATTGCCCGCCGCCCTGGCTGCCGGTAAAGGCTACAATCAACGAGGCCACCAGCGCCCCGGCGAAGGCCATCGCCAGTTGTTCCTGCGCGGATGAGTAACCAAACAGCGCCGCACCCAGCACAATGGCAAAGCTGGCTCCGGCGTTCACGCCAAGCAAGCCGGGGTCGGCAAGTGGGTTTCGGGTGAGGGTTTGCATTAACGCCCCGGCAAGCCCAAGCGCACTGCCTGCCAGTAAACCGGCAAGGGTACGCGGCAGTCGCGCGTCGAGGACGATGGTGCAGTCGGCGCTCTGACAGGTGCCGGAGAGGGCCTCCAGCACGACGGAAGCGGGGAGTGATTTTGCCCCAATGAGCAGGCTTAATGCCGTCGCGATAATCAGTAATAACAGCAATCCGGGCACGGCAATGGCGCGTGTCACGGCAACAGAACCAGACATACGAACTTCCATGATAATGAAATTAATTATCGTTATCGATCTTATTTGGATATGTTAGCATGTGCAGCCTAAGAATAGGTATTTAAAATATTTGATGGCAAGGCATTGTAATGAATAAACAATCCTGGCTGCTTAACCTCAGCCTGTTGAAAACGCACCCGGCGTTTCGCGCAGTATTCCTCGCTCGTTTTATCTCTATTGTTTCTCTGGGGTTGCTCGGCGTCGCGGTGCCGGTGCAGATCCAGATGATGACGCATTCTACCTGGCAGGTGGGGCTTTCGGTGACGCTGACCGGCGGCGCGATGTTTGTCGGTTTGATGGTCGGCGGCGTGCTGGCGGATCGCTATGAGCGCAAAAAAGTGATTCTGCTGGCGCGCGGCACCTGTGGCATTGGCTTCATTGGACTGTGCCTGAACGCGCTGCTGCCGGAGCCGTCTTTGCTGGCAATCTATTTACTCGGATTATGGGATGGCTTTTTCGCGTCACTTGGCGTTACGGCGCTACTGGCGGCGACACCTGCACTGGTAGGGCGTGAAAATTTAATGCAGGCCGGGGCGATCACCATGTTGACCGTGCGGCTGGGATCGGTGATTTCGCCTATGATTGGCGGCTTACTGCTGGCGACTGGCGGTGTAGCCTGGAACTATGGGCTGGCGGCGGCGGGCACGTTTATTACCTTGCTACCGTTGTTAAGCCTTCCGGCGTTGCCACCGCCACCGCAGCTGCGTGAGCATCCGTTGAAATCATTACTGGCAGGATTTCGTTTTCTGCTCGCCAGCCCGCTGGTGGGCGGCATTGCGCTGCTGGGTGGTTTATTGACGATGGCGAGCGCGGTGCGAGTACTGTATCCGGCGCTGGCTACCAACTGGCAGATGTCGGCGGCACAGATTGGTTTTCTCTATGCGGCGATCCCGTTCGGCGCGGCTATTGGTGCGTTAACCAGCGGGAAGCTGGCACATAGTGCGCGACCAGGGTTATTGATGCTGCTCTCCACGCTGGGATCGTTCCTCGCCATTGGTCTGTTTGGCCTGATGCCGATGTGGATTTTAGGCGTGGTTTGTCTGGCGCTGTTCGGCTGGCTGAGCGCGGTCAGTTCGTTGCTGCAATATACAATGCTGCAAACACAGACGCCGGAAGCGATGTTAGGGCGGATTAACGGTTTGTGGACGGCACAGAACGTGACGGGCGATGCCATAGGCGCGGCGCTGCTGGGCGGTTTGGGAGCGATGATGACACCGGTTGCTTCCGCAAGCGCGAGCGGTTTTGCTTTGTTGATTATCGGCGTGTTGTTGTTGCTGGTGCTGGTGGAGTTGCGGCGTTTTCGCCAGACGCCGCCGCAGGTGACAGCGTCCGACAGTTAATGCTTAAAACAGCGCCTTAAGTCGTTCCAGCACTTGCATGGCGCTGTAGTAATCCAGTCGGAACGTCTCGGTTCCCAGCGCATAAACCTGCTTGTTTTGTACTGCAGGCAGGTGCGCGAGCAGCGGATTGGCATAAATTGCATCGGCATCTTTCTGATCACCAGCGAACAGGAATAGTGACTCGCCATTTAACCCTGCCGCCAGATTTTCCCCACCAAGCTGAATGATGTCATGGCGTTTGCCCTGGCTTTGGCTGGCGTTTAACCCTGCGGGCAACTTCGCCAGCGTAAAGCCGAGTTGTTCCAGCATCTGCCCTTGTGCTGATTCCGGCGTCCAGAGATTGGCGCTGTGCGCGGCAGCAGTATAAACAATGGCGGTAACCGGCTGCGGCGGCAGTTTGATCTGCGCTTTCGCCGCCGCCAGTTGCTTATCAAACTGTGCAATCCGCTCTGCCGCTTGTCTCTCATGCCCGGTAATTTCGCCTAACTGCGTTAATAGCGACTGCCAGCTTTTGTCGTCGTAATTGATGATTAATGTCGGGGCGATGGTGGAAAGCTGATCGTACAGCGCCAGCGCCGAATCCCCGCCTGTTGCGCTAATTAAAATCAGATCCGGCATTTGCGCGGCAACGGCTTCGGCGCTCGGTTCGCCGATATAGAGGCGCTGCAGTTTGCGTTCTTTCGCCACCTCGCTCCACTGGCGTAAAAAGCCCTGGTCATCCGCGACGCGGTTATTTGGCGTAGTTGCACCACTGGCAATCACTGGGGCATCAATCGCCAGCAACGAACCCGTCAGCGTGACGCTGGTTGAGACGATGCGCTGTGGCTGGCTTTCCAGCATATGAGTGCCGCGGCTGTCAGTCACCTGACGCGGCCAGTCGGCGGCCTGCACTGCGGATATTCCTGAAAGTAAAAAGCCTGTTAGTAGAAGAGCGGTGCGGTAGAGCGGGGCGAGTCTCACAAATCAGCGTCCTGTTATTAATGAAGTTAATGCTTCTCATTTTCATTGTAACGACAACCAGATGCAACCCCGAGTTGCAGATTGCGTTACCTCAAGAGTTGACATAGTGCGCGTTTGCTTTTAGGTTAGCGACCGAAAATATAAATGATAATCATTATTAAAGCCTTTATCATTTTGTGGAGGATGATATGGATACGTCACTGGCTGAGGAAGTACAGCAGACCATGGCAACACTTGCGCCCAATCGCTTTTTCTTTATGTCGCCGTACCGCAGTTTTACGACGTCAGGATGTTTCGCCCGCTTCGATGAACCGGCTGTGAACGGGGATTCGCCCGACAGTCCCTTCCAGCAAAAACTCGCCGCGCTGTTTGCCGATGCCAAAGCGCAGGGCATTAAAAATCCGGTGATGGTCGGGGCGATTCCCTTCGATCCACGCCAGCCTTCATCGCTGTATATTCCCGAATCCTGGCAGTCGTTCTCCCGTCAGGAAAAACAAGCTTCCGCACGCCGTTTCACCCGCAGCCAGTCGCTGAATGTGGTGGAACGCCAGACAATTCCGGAACAAGCCACGTTTGAACAGATGGTCGCCCGCGCCGCCGCTCTTACCGCCACGCCGCAGGTCGACAAAGTGGTGTTGTCACGGTTGATTGATATCACCACCGACGCCGCCATTGATAGCGGCGTATTGCTGGAACGGTTGATTGCGCAAAACCCGGTTAGTTACAACTTCCATGTGCCGTTGGCTGATGGTGGCGTTCTGCTCGGGGCCAGCCCGGAACTGCTGCTACGTAAAGACGGTGAGCGTTTTAGCTCCATTCCGTTAGCCGGTTCCGCGCGTCGTCAGCCGGATGACGTGCTCGATCGCGAAGCAGGTAATCGTCTGCTGGCGTCAGAAAAAGATCGCCACGAACATGAACTGGTGACTCAGGCGATGAAAGAGGTACTGCGCGAACGCAGTAGTGAGTTACACGTTCCCTCCTCTCCACAATTGATCACCACCCCGACGCTGTGGCATCTCGCAACTCCCTTTGAAGGTAAAGCGAATTCGCAAGAAAACGCACTGACTCTGGCCTGCCTGCTGCATCCGACCCCCGCGCTGAGTGGTTTCCCGCATCAGGCCGCGACCCAGGTTATTGCTGATCTGGAGCCGTTCGACCGCGAGCTGTTTGGCGGCATTGTAGGTTGGTGTGACAGCGAAGGTAACGGCGAGTGGGTGGTGACAATCCGCTGCGCGAAGCTGCGGGAAAATCAGGTGCGTCTGTTTGCCGGAGCGGGGATTGTGCCTGCGTCGTCACCGTTGGGTGAGTGGCGCGAAACAGGCGTCAAACTTTCTACCATGTTGAACGTTTTTGGATTGCATTAAGGAGCGAGGATGAGCATTCCATTCACCCGCTGGCCGGAAGAGTTTGCCCGTCGCTATCGGGAAAAAGGTTACTGGCAGGATTTGCCGCTGACCGACATTCTGACCCGCCACGCCGCGAGTGATAGCATCGCGGTTATCGACGGCGAGCGGCAGTTGAGTTACCGGGAGCTGAATCAGGCGGCGGATAACCTCGCCTGTAGTTTGCGCCGTCAGGGCATTAAACCTGGTGAAACCGCGCTGGTACAACTGGGTAACGTCGCTGAACTTTATATTACCTTTTTCGCGCTGCTGAAACTGGGCGTTGCGCCGGTGCTGGCGCTGTTCAGCCATCAGCGTAGTGAACTGAACGCCTATGCCAGCCAGATTGAACCCACATTGCTGATTGCCGATCGCCAACATGCGCTGTTTAGCGGGGATGATTTCCTCAATACTTTCGTCACAGAACATTCCTCCATTCGCGTGGTGCAACTGCACAACGACAGCGGTGAGCATAACTTGCAGGATGCGATTAACCATCCGGCAGAGGATTTTACTGCCACGCCATCACCTGCTGATGAAGTGGCCTATTTCCAGCTTTCCGGCGGCACTACCGGCACACCGAAACTGATCCCGCGCACTCATAACGACTACTACTACAGCGTGCGCCGTAGCGTCGAGATTTGTCAGTTCACACAACAGACGCGCTACCTGTGCGCGATCCCGGCGGCTCATAACTACGCCATGAGTTCGCCGGGATCGCTGGGGGTATTTCTTGCTGGCGGCACTGTCGTTCTGGCGGCCGATCCCAGCGCCACGCTTTGCTTCCCATTGATTGAAAAACATCAGGTTAACGTCACCGCGCTGGTGCCACCGGCAGTCAGCCTGTGGTTGCAGGCACTGGCTGAAGGCGAAAGCCGGGCGCAGCTTGCCTCGCTGAAACTGTTACAGGTTGGTGGCGCACGTCTTTCTGCCACGCTTGCGGCGCGTATTCCCGCAGAGATTGGCTGCCAGTTACAGCAGGTATTCGGCATGGCGGAAGGGCTGGTGAACTACACCCGACTTGATGATAGCGCGGAGAAAATTATCCATACCCAGGGCTACCCAATGTGCCCGGACGATGAAGTGTGGGTTGCCGATGCCGATGGAAATCCACTGCCGCAAGGGGAAGTTGGACGCCTGATGACGCGCGGGCCGTATACCTTCCGCGGTTATTACAAAAGTCCACAGCACAATGCCAGCGCCTTTGATGCCAACGGTTTTTACTGTTCCGGCGATCTGATCTCTATTGATCCAGAGGGCTACATCACCGTGCAGGGGCGCGAGAAAGATCAGATCAACCGTGGCGGCGAGAAGATCGCTGCCGAAGAGATCGAAAACCTGCTGCTGCGCCATCCGGCGGTGATCTACGCCGCACTGGTGAGTATGGAAGATGAGCTGATGGGCGAAAAAAGCTGTGCTTATCTGGTGGTAAAAGAGCCGCTGCGCGCGGTGCAGGTGCGTCGTTTCCTGCGCGAACAGGGTATTGCCGAATTTAAATTACCGGATCGCGTGGAGTGTGTGGATTCACTTCCGCTGACGGCGGTCGGGAAAGTCGATAAAAAACAATTACGTCAGTGGCTGGCGTCACGCGCTTCAGCCTGAAGGAGAGAACACGATGGCTATTCCAAAATTACAGGCTTACGCGCTGCCGGAGTCTCACGATATTCCGCAGAATAAAGTCGACTGGGCCTTTGAACCGCAACGTGCCGCGTTGTTAATCCATGATATGCAGGATTATTTTGTTAGCTTCTGGGGTGAGAACTGCCCGATGATGGAGCAGGTGATCGCGAATATTGCTGCGTTGCGCGACTACTGCAAACAGCACAATATCCCGGTTTATTACACCGCCCAGCCGAAAGATCAGAGCGATGAAGATCGGGCGCTGTTGAATGATATGTGGGGGCCGGGCCTGACCCGCTCGCCGGAACAGCAAAAGGTGGTGGATCGCCTGACGCCAGATGCCGACGACACGGTGCTGGTGAAGTGGCGCTACAGCGCGTTTCATCGTTCTCCGCTGGAGCAAATGCTCAAAGAGAGTGGGCGTAACCAGCTGATTATTACCGGGGTATATGCCCACATTGGCTGTATGACCACCGCAACCGACGCATTTATGCGCGATATTAAACCGTTTATGGTGGCGGATGCACTGGCCGATTTCAGTCGTGACGAGCATTTGATGTCGCTGAATTATGTGGCCGGACGTTCTGGCCGGGTGGTGATGACCGAAGAATTACTGCCAGCACCTATCCCCGCCAGCAGAGCGGCGCTGCGTGAGGTGATCCTGCCGTTGCTGGACGAGTCCGATGAACCGTTCGATGACGACAACCTGATCGACTACGGTCTGGATTCGGTGCGGATGATGGCGCTGGCGGCGCGCTGGCGCAAAGTGCATGGCGATATCGACTTTGTAATGCTGGCGAAAAACCCGACCATCGACGCCTGGTGGAAGCTACTCTCCCGCGAGGTGAAATAATGGATTTCAGCGGTAAAAATGTCTGGGTAACCGGCGCAGGTAAAGGAATCGGCTACGCCACGGCGCTGGCATTTGTTGAGGCGGGAGCGGAAGTTACAGGTTTTGATCAAGCGTTCGCTCAGGAGCAATATCCCTTTGCGACCGAAGTAATGGATGTTGCCGATGCTGCGCAGGTGGCGCAGGTATGTCAGCGACTGTTAGCTGAAACGGAGCGACTGGACGTGCTGGTTAATGCGGCGGGAATTTTGCGCATGGGCGCGACCGATCAGCTCAGTAAGGAAGACTGGCAACAGACTTTTGCGGTCAATGTCGGCGGTGCGTTTAACCTGTTCCAGCAGACCATGAATCAGTTTCGTCGCCAACGGGGCGGGGCGATTGTCACTGTGGCGTCCGACGCTGCGCACACGCCGCGTATTGGCATGAGTGCTTATGGCGCGTCGAAAGCGGCGCTGAAAAGCCTGGCGTTGAGCGTCGGACTGGAACTGGCGGGTAGCGGTGTGCGCTGTAATGTGGTTTCGCCGGGTTCAACCGACACCGATATGCAACGCACGCTGTGGGTGAGCGATGACGCCGAAGAGCAGCGTATTCGCGGCTTTGGCGAGCAGTTTAAACTCGGTATTCCGCTGGGGAAAATTGCCCGTCCACAAGAGATCGCCAACACGATTTTGTTCCTCGCTTCCGATCTCGCCAGCCATATCACCCTACAGGATATCGTGGTAGATGGCGGCTCAACGCTGGGGGCATAAGCATGATCTGGAAACGCCATTTAACGCTCGACGAACTGAACGCCACCAGCGATAACACAATGGTGGCGCATCTGGGAATTGTGTATACCCGTCTGGGCGATGATGTGCTGGAAGCCGAAATGCCGGTTGATACCCGTACTCATCAGCCGTTTGGCCTGCTGCATGGCGGCGCGTCGGCAGCGCTGGCGGAAACGCTGGGATCGATGGCCGGATTTATGATGACCCGCGACGGACAGTGTGTGGTGGGCACGGAACTTAACGCCACCCATCATCGCCCGGTGTCTGAAGGCAAGGTGCGCGGTGTCTGCCAGCCGCTGCATCTTGGGCGGCAAAATCAGAGTTGGGAAATCGTTGTTTTCGATGAACAGGGGCGGCGTTGCTGCACTTGTCGGCTGGGTACGGCAGTTTTGGGATGAGCCCGACAGAATTAAATGAGATTGCAGGAAAACTCGGTTAACGGAGTGATCGAGTTAACATTGTGAAGTTAAATATTGGTTTCAACTCCGATTTACATGGTTGCCGTGTTGTTAAATTGTACAAAGATGTTATAGAAACAAAATGTAACATCTCTATGGACACGCACACGGATAACAACTATGAACAAATCAGGGAAATACCTCGTCTGGACAGTGCTCTCTGTAATGGGAGCATTTGCTCTGGGATACATTGCTTTAAATCGTGGGGAACAGATCAACGCACTGTGGATTGTGGTTGCGTCGGTCTGTGTCTATCTGATCGCTTACCGTTTTTATGGTCTGTATATCGCCAAAAATGTGCTGGCGGTTGACCCGACGCGTATGACGCCAGCAGTGCGCCATAACGATGGGTTGGACTATGTACCGACAGACAAGAAAGTGCTGTTCGGTCACCATTTTGCGGCCATTGCCGGAGCAGGCCCGCTGGTGGGGCCAGTGCTGGCAGCGCAGATGGGCTACCTGCCGGGGATGATCTGGCTGCTTGCCGGGGTGGTTCTCGCTGGTGCAGTGCAGGACTTTATGGTGCTGTTTGTTTCTACGCGCCGTGACGGTCGTTCGCTGGGTGAGTTGGTCAAAGAAGAGATGGGGCCAACCGCCGGGGTGATTGCGCTGGTCGCCTGCTTTATGATCATGGTCATTATCCTTGCCGTGCTGGCGATGATCGTGGTGAAAGCCCTGACTCATAGCCCGTGGGGAACGTATACCGTTGCGTTTACCATTCCGCTGGCGCTGTTTATGGGGATCTACCTGCGCTATCTGCGTCCGGGGCGTATTGGCGAAGTGTCGGTCATCGGTTTGGTGTTCCTGATTTTCGCCATTATCTCTGGCGGCTGGGTGGCAGAAAGCCCGACCTGGGCGCCGTACTTTGACTTTACCGGCGTGCAGTTGACCTGGATGCTGGTGGGTTACGGTTTTGTGGCGGCGGTGCTGCCGGTGTGGTTGCTGCTGGCTCCGCGTGACTACCTCTCTACCTTCCTGAAAATCGGGACTATCGTCGGTCTGGCGGTAGGCATTTTGATTATGCGCCCGACGCTGACCATGCCTGCGTTGACTAAATTTGTTGATGGTACTGGCCCGGTATGGACTGGTAACCTGTTCCCGTTCCTGTTTATCACCATCGCCTGTGGCGCGGTGTCTGGCTTCCATGCGCTGATCTCTTCCGGTACCACGCCGAAGATGCTGGCGAACGAAGGGCAGGCGTGTTTTATCGGCTACGGCGGAATGTTAATGGAATCCTTCGTGGCGATTATGGCGCTGGTTTCTGCCTGTATCATCGATCCGGGCGTTTACTTCGCCATGAACAGCCCGATGGCGGTGCTGGCTCCGGCAGGGACGGCGGATGTAGTCGCTTCTGCCGCGCAGGTAGTGAGTAGCTGGGGCTTTGCGATTACCCCGGATACGCTAAACCAGATTGCCAGCGAAGTGGGTGAACAGTCGATCATTTCCCGTGCGGGCGGTGCGCCGACGTTGGCGGTGGGGATGGCCTACATTCTGCACGGCGCGCTGGGCGGCATGATGGATGTGGCGTTCTGGTATCACTTCGCCATTCTGTTTGAAGCACTGTTTATTCTGACTGCAGTAGATGCAGGTACGCGTGCTGCGCGCTTTATGTTGCAGGATCTGCTGGGCGTGGTTTCTCCGGGCCTGAAACGGACCGATTCACTGCCTGCTAACCTGCTGGCAACGGCGCTGTGCGTGCTGGCGTGGGGCTACTTCCTCCATCAAGGGGTGGTCGATCCGCTGGGCGGTATTAACACTCTGTGGCCGCTGTTTGGTATAGCCAACCAGATGCTGGCAGGGATGGCGCTGATGCTCTGTGCCGTAGTGCTGTTCAAAATGAAACGTCAACGTTACGCCTGGGTGGCGCTGGTACCAACGGCCTGGTTGCTGATTTGTACCCTGACCGCAGGCTGGCAGAAAGCGTTTAGCCCGGATGCGAAAGTCGGCTTTCTGGCGATTGCTAACAAGTTCCAGGCAATGATCGACAGCGGCAATATTCCGTCGCAGTATACTGAGTCACAGCTGGCGCAACTGGTGTTCAACAACCGTCTGGATGCTGGGTTGACCATCTTCTTTATGGTGGTCGTGGTGGTTCTGGCACTGTTCTCGATTAAGACGGCACTTGCGGCATTGAAAGAGCCGAAGCCAACGGCGAAAGAAACGCCGTATGAGCCAATGCCGGAAAATGTCGAGGAGATCGTGGCGCAGGCGAAAGGCGCGCACTAAAGTCAGAGTGTGGGGGGGATGTTGGTATAGTGCCGAGCGTTCCCCTTACTCTCAGCAATTCCAGTCCGGATAAGGCGTTCGCGCCGTATCCGGCAATATTTCAGCAACCTGATCACCGGAGGTATTGATGTTTGATTCACTGGCAAAAGCCGGAAAATATTTAGGTCAGGCGGCGAAGCTGATGATTGGTATGCCTGATTACGACAACTATGTCGAACATATGCGGGTTAATCATCCAGATCTAACGCCGATGACTTACGAAGAGTTTTTCCGTGAGCGGCAGGACGCGCGCTACGGTGGAAAAGGCGGCGCGCGCTGCTGCTAAATTTGTACGTCAGGCTTTAAACGATTCCACTTTTTCGAACGCTGCACGCAACGTATCAGGTGTCAGCGTGACCGGCAGGTAATGAATGGATTCGACCGGACGCAAGATGTGGGCAATCACTTTGTCGATCTCTGCCTGATTATTGATATCCACTTCCAGCTCCGCCAGCGTAGTCGGCAGATGAAAACGCTGATACGCTCCAGTTAATTGCGCGAGCACATCATCCTGACCCAGCAAGGCGCTTTGCACCAGAATTCCGTAGGCGACTTTGGTGCCGTGGAGAAACTTCTCGGTTTGCGGCAGTACAGTCAGACCGTTGTGCACGGCATGGGCCGCCGCCACACGCGTAAAACGATCGCCCAGACCACCGACCATTCCGCCTCCGGCAATAATGGCATCCACCACATCGCAAAATGATTGTGTTAACTGCTGATTTTGCTGATCGGCAAGCGCCTGCTCGCTACTGTTTAACAAGACGTCGCGAATGGCCTGCGCGTTATTAATCCCCAGACGCACGGTTAGCGGCAACGTTTCTGGTTGCGGGGCCAGTACTACCGCTTCATACCATTTCGCCAGCGTGTCACCGATCCCCGCCAGCAGATATTGTTGCGGCGCATTGAGGATAATCTCCGGTTCCACCAGCACCATAAAATTGGCGTCGTCGAAAATCTCATAATTCAGCGCCTGTCCGGCATCGTTATACCAGACGGAGAGCGGTGTCCAGGCTGCGCAGGTAGTGGCGATCGTCGGAACGGCAACAAACGGCAGACCGAGACGGCGGGCGAGGGCTTTCGCGGTGTCGAGCAGTGCGCCGCCGCCGACGCCAATCACCACGCTGCGATCGTCACCGGACTCAGCCGCCAGTTGTTGTACATCGCTTTCGCTGCAATGACCGCGAAACAAAATATGCTTTGCCCCTGGCAGCCCAAACGCTGGCGGAAGTTTGGTTTGCGCCGCAGCAATGGCGCGTTCGCCGTAGATCCACACCGCGCGAGAAAGCTGTTCATCAGTGAAAAAATCGTGCAGGTGATTGAGACTTCCTGGATGTGAAAAGTAGTTAGCCGGGCCGACGACGACGCGGATGGGATTGTGAGGCATGTTGTGTTGTCCTTATTGTTTTATTTAGACATCTAAACGTCTTGATTGCCAAATACTAGCATCGTGTTATAGTGCCTTCAACACGCAACTTCGTCAGGTACAATAAAAATGACAAATAACCCTCTGATTCCACAAAGCAAACTTCCACAACTTGGCACCACTATTTTCACCCAGATGAGCGCACTGGCGCAGCAACACCAGGCGATTAACCTGTCGCAAGGCTTTCCTGATTTTGATGGTCCGCGCTATTTACAGGAGCGGCTGGCGTACCACGTTGCCCAGGGGGCAAATCAATATGCGCCCATGGCCGGCGTGCAGGCCTTGCGCGAGGCGATTGCTCAGAAAACGGAACGTTTGTATGGCTATCAACCAGATGCCGATAGCGATATCACCGTAACGGCAGGGGCGACGGAAGCGTTATATGCAGCGATTACCGCATTGGTGCGCAATGGTGATGAAGTGATTTGCTTTGATCCCAGCTATGACAGTTACGCCCCCGCCATCGCGCTTTCTGGGGGAATAGTGAAACGTATTGCACTGCAACCTCCGCATTTTCGCGTTGACTGGCAGGAATTTGCCGCATTGTTAAGCGAGCGCACCCGACTGGTGATCCTCAATACGCCGCATAATCCCAGCGCCACCGTCTGGCGGCAGGCTGATTTCGCCGCTTTGTGGCAGGCAATTGCCGGGCGCGAGATTTTTGTTATTAGTGATGAAGTGTACGAGCACATCAACTTTTCACAGCAGGGCCATGCCAGCGTGCTGGCGCATCCGCAGTTGCGTGAGCGGGCGGTGGCAGTTTCTTCATTTGGCAAGACCTATCATATGACCGGCTGGAAAGTGGGCTATTGCGTTGCGCCTGCGCCCATCAGCGCCGAGATCCGCAAAGTGCATCAGTATCTGACCTTTTCGGTGAATACCCCGGCACAGCTGGCGCTTGCGGATATGCTACGTGCAGAACCTGAGCATTATCTTGCGTTACCGGACTTTTATAGGCAGAAACGCGATATTCTGGTGAACGCCTTAAGTGAAAGTCGGCTGGAGATACTACCCTGCGAAGGTACTTACTTTTTGCTGGTGGAATACAGCGCCGTGTCTACGCTGGATGATGTTGAGTTTTGCCAGTGGCTGACGCGGGAGCATGGCGTGGCGGCGATCCCGCTGTCGGTATTTTGCGCCGATCCCTTCCCCCATAAACTGATTCGTCTCTGTTTTGCCAAGAAGGAATCGACGTTGCTGGCAGCAGCTGAACGCCTGTGCCAGCTTTAGTTATTTGACAGTCCAGGCGCGGGAATATTGACGGTCGGCAAACAGTTCTTGCAGGCCGTTAATTTGCTTCAGACGCAGCACTTCGTCGCTGTCCATTCCCAGTTCTTTGCCAATTTTATTATCGTCCCATCCCAACTGGCTGAGTTCACGGACGATTTCCGACATTGCAGTGATTTGATGGCGTCCACGAGCGCGGTTGTGGCGAATTGTTGCAGCGATGCGCTCGTTACGATCCCCTCCCAGACAGGTAACCGGTAAATACCCTTTTAAGCGCGTTTTTAACGTGTTAGATCCTTTACCAATTTCATGACGGTGAAAGCCATCAACAATCTCCATTGTGTCAGATTGAGTGTTAGTCACCACGATAGGTTGGGTAAAACCATCAATTTCAATGGATTTTTTTAGCAGCTTCTTCTCTGGCGGTGCCACATTATTGGGGTTGTAATCATTCGGCACGAGTTGGCTATTTTTAACCCACAGAACGCAATCCACGGGCTCTTCACGAAAGGGGCTAACCTGATGGATCGCCATGCGGATTTCATTAATCGCTTTGATGCGATCGTCTTCCGGCAAGCTGGCGAGAAATTGGGTTAAATCCTGCGTTAATCGTTGTTGCATAGTATCCCCCATTCCTGACGTTTTCCTTTTATCCGTTCGTTATAACGCTGATAGTTCTTCGCTTTCGTAGGACTAAATGATAATGCCCGGCACCAGTAATCGTTATTGAGTAAAACTTTGCATATTCGCCGCCAGGAGGGGATATCTTTCGTGCCAATGTCCCCTTGCTGGGTTTGTGGAACCTCGATGCCTTTTTTCTGATACCAGTGCAAATAAATGGCGATTTTATTGCGGTAATGCTCAGCTGTTTTCTCCGGCATGCTATCGAGCAGCAATAATGCATACTCTTGCCAGTCTAAATGCTCTGGCTTGAGGATTTTCCGATGCCCATAGAAATGATTGTCATGTCCGGCGTAAATTCCGCCGCTTTTTACACCGCTGACTCGTGCGCACATAGCAGCCCAGCGATCCGGTTCGATAACGTGATAGAGCCATAATCCCTGCCGTTGCTCCGGGCCAAAAGGTTCGCAAATTCGCATCTGACGCAGAGGGACGCCTGCCTGATACATTAGGTTATACAGTGGGTTGCAGAGACTTTGATGATTTGCATACCAGGTCCAGATATCAGCCACTTTCCAGTCGTAGATGGGGTAAATGTACCAGCTATGACCGCCTGGTGCGGCCGTAGTCCAGGGTTTATCGTCGGCAAAACGCTGTTTATTCGAACTGGCGATAGCAACGAAACGGTTATAGGACTCGTCAGCCCGGATGCCGATCATCATGGCCGCCGGACGTTTTTGCGAAAACCATTCGGCAAATTCACGCACGAAATGTTCAAACGTCATACCCGGTTGATAAAACGAGAAAAATGTCGGATCGGTTATCGCATCTTCCGGGGGCAGGCGTACCCATTCAACATCAGGTTCCCAGCATTGCCATTCGGGTTGATACTGAGAAAGAGAGTTTTGCGTCGTAAGAGGCAGCGCTACCCAATAAAATTCTTCAATGACATCAGCATACTGCTCTCGTAGGGACTGAATATAGTGAATAGTTAAAGAAAACTGTGCTTCCCAGTCGATAAACAGAACGTATATTTTTTTTCCCATTTTTCTGGCCAGATTCGCGGTTAGATGAAGCATTAAGCCTGAATCTTTACCGCCAGAAAATGAGACACAAACGCGGGGTAGGGTGTTGAGTGTCCAGGTAATACGCTCTTGTGCAGCTTCCAGAATATTGAGCGGAAGCGGAATTTTATAAATGGACATCTGAAAACGCTCTCTTAACGTGATCTGGAGAATAGTGCGATAGTTTTCTGATTATAGTAGTAACAAATTAAAATAAGATATCTCATTTTATATTCATCGGCTGAATTTTTTATGAGGAGCATTGTCCTTATTGAACGGTGTTCAGGATAAATTATCATTTAAGCGATCAATAAATCGGGAGAATCCCAGATTGTTTAATGATGATTTGTTATAGGAGATATAAAGCGTATTAGAGGGTAGGTTTTGCTCTAGCTTTATTTGTTTTAATTGTAGGTTCTTTTGATTGCTGCGATATAACTCAACGGGAACAATGCCCAATAAATCGGTTACCGCAATAGTATTGATGATAGTAAACAGTGAAGAACTACGGAATGCTATTTTTCGGTTTGTCAGAAGCGCTTCTATTTCCATCTGAAAATCTTCAAGTCCAGATGCTTTTGATATCAGAAAAGTAAACTCTTCATCAAGAATTTCTTCGCGGCTGCTGTATTCCGTTATTCTCGGATGGGATGAACTACAGATAAGTGTATTGCGTATCGATTGAAAAGGTACACAGCTCACCGAGCGACTGATAACTGGCGTTAATGTGATGACCAGATCTGCTTTGCGATAAGCTAATAAATCTTCGGCACTTTCTGCTGACATCATAATGTCATGATGTTCAATTTCTACGGACGAATCTTGTCGGAGACATCCGATCAAAAGGCTACTGTTCGTTGAGGAAATAAGTTGCGGGCCGTAAATAATAAATTTTTTCTTTAGCTCAGATTTATTGACAATGTTGATGGTTTGTTCAAGATTTTTAAGGTTTTTCTCAAGATGATGATGCAAATTTAAACCCGTTGTTGTTGGTGCAATCCCTTTACCGGATCGAGTAAACAAGGGATCATTAAATTGCGCTCGTAGACGTTGTAAAGACTGGCTTACTGCAGAAGGTGTTATGTATAACGATTCAGCTGCCTTGCTAATACTGAGATGTTGATAGATGCACTCAAAAATGACAAGTAAGTTTAAATCAAATTTTTTTAGGTCGTAAAGATTAGCCATGATGTACTCCATTCATATACTTGTTTTCATGATATTCATCAAGTCAATGATATGGCTTTATGTATTTCAATATATTATGTTGTTTTGCTTAATCTATGATTAAGTTTTTCTAAACTAGCATAGTTGATATGCGTGAGGTGAGCAATACTTGCTATTATTTGGATAACTGAAAAGTGATATGTATTTCAGTTATCCATGAATTGAATGTTAATTATTCCCCATAATAATGTTTAAGGTCTTTTTATCTGGTAATCCAACAGCCTGCTGTAATGTTTTTTCTGGGCTCATGTAATAAATCGCAGGGGTGACATTTGCACCCAGTTCGTCCATCAACGCCTCGTTGGCACTGAGAATCTTCATCTGTTCAGGTGTAACGTTCCCGGAGAGGTTCAGCTTTAATTTGCCGCCAGATGCTTCATATTCTTGCCACGTTTTTGCCGGATCTTTAGACGCGAGGATTGCCGCTGCGGTGGCGGGGCTTTCTGGTTTTATCACGCCAACCAACAAAGTACGAATCTGTACTTTACCGGCCTCAACCCACGGGCGTGCTTGTTGCCAGAATTGTTTGCAATATGGGCAGAAAGGATCGGCAAAAACATAAACCACGATCGGCGCGTCTTTTTTACCGTCAAGTAGCCAGTTTGATTGTTCCATACGCTGCCACATTTCGCGTCCGGCAGGCGCGTAAATCTCTTTTTCAATAAGAGCGTTACTGAGGTTTTCTCCCTTTTCGTTGTACATATAGCCAGAGATGGCATGTTTACCGTCTGGCGTAAGGTAGATAGTGACCCCCATGTCCTGATATTTCCCCAGATAACCTTTCAGACCGCCTGGCGCATCGAACGATTTAATAATCGTAATCCCCTGTTTTTCAATCGCTTTTACGGGGGCGGGAAGCTCTTCGGCGTAAACGATTCCCGGTAGCAGGGTAAAAAAAATTATCTTTTTTAACATTAATTTGTCCTTTTCAGTCAGTGCAAAATTTGAGTAAAAGGCATAACCTATCACTGTCATAGGTAAGAGCTTAGAATAGGTGATTGCCCTTTGTTTATGAGGGTGTTGTAATCCTTCTCGGCATTGCGGTCGTCATCGCAACACCGCAGCCTGCTGAACAGGCGCTGAAGATACCAAAGGGTAGTTCAGGTTACGCGGCCACCTGGAAAGGAGGCCCATTTTACTTTTATCGCCGCTGGCGGTGCAAAGTTCACAAAGTTGTCTTACGAAGGTTGTAAGGTAAAACTTATCGATTTGATAATGGAAACGCATTAGCCGAATCGGCAAAAATTGGTTACCTTACATCTCATCGAAAACACGGAGGAAGTATAGATGTCCTTGATTAACACCAAAATTAAACCTTTTAAAAACCAGGCATTCAAAAACGGCGAATTCATCGAAATCACCGAGAAAGATACCGAAGGCCGCTGGAGCGTCTTCTTCTTCTACCCGGCTGACTTTACTTTCGTATGCCCGACCGAACTGGGCGACGTTGCAGACCATTACGAAGAACTGCAGAAACTGGGCGTAGACGTATACGCAGTATCTACCGATACTCACTTCACCCACAAAGCATGGCACAGCAGCTCTGAAACCATCGCGAAAATCAAATACGCGATGATCGGCGACCCGACTGGCGCCCTGACCCGTAACTTCGACAACATGCGTGAAGATGAAGGTCTGGCTGACCGTGCGACCTTCGTTGTTGACCCGCAGGGTATCATCCAGGCAATCGAAGTTACCGCTGAAGGCATTGGCCGTGACGCGTCTGACCTGCTGCGTAAAATCAAAGCTGCTCAGTATGTAGCTTCTCACCCAGGTGAAGTTTGCCCGGCTAAATGGAAAGAAGGTGAAGCAACTCTGGCTCCGTCTCTGGACCTGGTTGGTAAAATCTAAATTTCCTTCGTCTTTCGCGCTACCAACTCCGGCGCGAAATACTTCGGAAATTCACCTAATTCTTCGGGTGCTGCGGCACCCGATTTTCTTCCCCGCATCATGATGCAAGCTGCATCCAGGTAGCCGATGAAGGCCGCTTGCATGATGATGTTTAAAGCCCAGGAGATAAACATGCTCGACACAAATATGAAAACTCAACTCAAGGCTTACCTTGAGAAATTGACCAAGCCTGTTGAGTTAATTGCCACGCTGGATGACAGCGCTAAATCGGCAGAAATCAAGGAACTGTTGGCTGAAATCGCAGAACTGTCAGACAAAGTCACCTTTAAAGAAGATAACAGCTTGCCGGTGCGTAAGCCGTCTTTCCTGATCACCAACCCAGGTTCCAACCAGGGGCCGCGTTTTGCAGGCTCCCCGCTGGGTCATGAGTTCACCTCGCTGGTACTGGCGCTGCTGTGGACCGGTGGTCATCCGTCGAAAGAAGCGCAGTCTCTGCTGGAGCAGATTCGCCATATTGACGGTGATTTTGAATTCGAAACTTATTATTCGCTCTCTTGCCACAACTGCCCGGACGTGGTGCAGGCGCTGAACCTGATGAGCGTACTGAACCCGCGCATCAAGCACACTGCAATTGACGGCGGCACCTTCCAGAACGAAATCACCGATCGCAACGTGATGGGCGTTCCGGCAGTGTTCGTAAACGGGAAAGAGTTTGGTCAGGGCCGCATGACTATTTCCGAAATCGTCGCCAAAATCGATACTGGCGCTGAAAAACGTGCAGCAGAAGAGCTGAACAAGCGTGACGCTTACGATGTGCTGATTGTCGGTTCTGGCCCGGCAGGGGCTGCGGCAGCAATTTACTCCGCACGTAAAGGCATCCGTACTGGTCTGATGGGCGAACGTTTTGGCGGTCAGATCCTCGATACTGTTGATATCGAAAACTACATCTCTGTGCCGAAAACCGAAGGCCAAAAACTGGCAGGCGCGCTGAAGGTTCACGTTGATGAATACGATGTTGATGTGATTGATAGCCAGAGCGCCAGCAAACTGATTCCGGCAGCGGTTGAAGGCGGCTTGCATCAGATTGAAACGGCTTCCGGCGCGGTACTGAAAGCTCGCAGCATTATCGTGGCGACCGGTGCAAAATGGCGCAACATGAACGTTCCGGGCGAAGATCAGTATCGCACCAAAGGCGTGACCTACTGCCCGCACTGCGACGGCCCACTGTTTAAAGGCAAACGCGTAGCGGTTATCGGCGGCGGTAACTCCGGTGTGGAAGCGGCAATCGACCTGGCAGGGATTGTTGAACACGTAACGCTGCTGGAATTTGCCCCAGAAATGAAAGCCGACCAGGTTCTGCAGGACAAACTGCGCAGCCTGAAAAACGTCGACATCATTCTGAATGCGCAAACCACGGAAGTGAAAGGCGACGGTAGCAAAGTCGTAGGTCTGGAATATCGTGATCGTGTCAGCGGCGATGTTCACAACATCGAACTGGCTGGTATTTTCGTCCAGATTGGTCTGCTGCCGAACACCAACTGGCTGGAAGGCGCAGTAGAACGTAATCGTATGGGTGAGATAATCATTGATGCGAAATGCGAAACCAACGTCAAAGGCGTGTTCGCTGCCGGTGACTGTACGACGGTTCCGTACAAGCAGATCATCATCGCTACTGGCGAAGGTGCTAAAGCCTCTCTGAGCGCTTTTGACTACCTGATTCGCACCAAAACTGCATAAGAAGAAGTAAGATTCACCTGCAATTGCTTAGCCGCCGGGGTCAAACCTGGCGGCTTTTTTTATAAAAAACGCCCTGCCGGGATTGCTCAGGGCAGGGCGTCATAAATGCGTTAATTTGTTAACGAACGACTAATACCGGCAGATTGGCGTGGCGGATCACGTTGGAAGCGTTGGAACCTAACAGATGGGTTGAAATCGATGGATTTCGCGAACCGATAACCACAACATCCGCATCCAGTTCTTTAGCTAACTCGTTCACTTCATCTCGCACGTTACCAAAACGGACATGTGGTTTGATACGGGATGGATCAATATTGAAATGGCCGACCATTGTCTGTAAGCGTTCTTCGGCTTCATGTTGCAAATGTTCTTCGAAACGACGCACATCAGCAGCAAAACGGTGCAGACTAAGGCTTGCGGCGCCCGGTAATACATGGAGTAAATGAATTACGCCATCATCCTGGGCGAGAAATTCAGCGTGACGAACGGCTTTGTCGCTCAATTCCATTTCAAATACGTCTACTGGCATAATGATTGTTTTGTACATAAGCATTCCCTCCTTGCTATTGCATGAACATATAACAGCATATTATTGATTATGATTCTATGATTTGCGAAGTTGATTTGATCTGGGATAGCAATTGATCTGGAAAATGGATTAAGTCAGCTACTACCAGCGTTGCTCAAGATATAGCACTGCCACAACAAGAATTGCTGCAATGAATATATAAAACGCAGTAATACCGAGAGCTTCGCTCATAGGGGGATCCGCTGGTGGATAACTTGTTCAGATTAGAACGCAGCGGTGAAGAGCAAAATGATAAGTCTGGTTGATATTTGAGCGGAAAGAGGATGCAGAAGCATCCTCCGGGCAAAGCGAATAACGCTTGTGCAGATGGGATTAAAGCAGGTAGTCGCCAGCGGCTTCAGGCTGGTATTCGAGTTCCAGCACTTCAAGGTGGGTAGCAACGCCGCCCGGAAGTTCCCAGTGGATGGTATCGCCAACGCGCAACCCCAGCAGTGCGGCACCAACCGGAGCCATAACGGAAAGTTGAGTATTACTGTCGGTCATTTTTGCCGGATACACCAGTGTACGCACACGGACTTCGCCATCGCTAAGATTGCGGAATTTAACCCGACTGTTCATCGTCACCACATCGTGCGGCATCTCTTCTGGCGAACACATTTGGGCGCGATCCAACTCTGCGTTTAACGCGTCGGCGATTGGCAAACCGGCATAGGCAGGTTGCTCCAGCAGAATATCGATGCGTTCGGCATCCAGGTCGTTAATGATGATTGTTGGTCTGGACATTTTTACTCCATGTCGTCGGTACTGCGATTGTCGCAGATAAACATACCCAAAAGAAAACCCTCACCGTCAGGCGGCGAGGGTTTAGCTCATATGATGATACTGACTGTTGCTCACTCTTTGAAGTGATTTACATCACATTCAGGTAATTCCTTAATGCTGAGCGATTTGTATAAATCTTAATCGAAAAACAGCGTAAGGGATAAATTTTCGTGATGGATCAACGTCCGCTGCGCTGGATCTCAATAACCTGCTTTATCAATCACAAAGGCTTTGCCACAGTTGCCAGGGTGAGGTTGTGGCAAGAATGAGCTTGCCGAGAGCGGCGCATTGATGGCATCAGCTTTGATTGAAATCTGGATTTCAGTCAAATACGCCGGATTACCCTGGCACGTTAACTTGACCGCTTTGACGTTCTCTTTCCCCCAGTTTTTGGCAAAGGCGTCGTCAAAGTCACTGCGGCTCACGGTTTTACCGTAGTTATCAGCGAGGAATTTTCCGGCTGCGCTCTCTTTGATCTCTTGATTCAGACGTACCATCGTCCCGAAGTAAGCGTCCGGATCAAAACCAAAGCAGGCGCCGTGTTTCGCGTATTCATAACGTTCCAGACAGGAACGACCACCTGCGCCCGGCATAACTTCACTCAATTTAGCTGCTGTTTCCAGCGATAACCCTGTTTCCGGTGAAGAACACATCCGGCTGGCGCGAGCTTCCGGCAGGTTTGGGACTGGGCGAGTGGCGCAGCCGAAGCGCATCCAGCGGCGTTCATCAACGCCACGCGCAGCAACCGATTTAGGTAATCCTGGCCACAGACCATGTACGGTCAGAAAATCGGCCTTGTTGCTCGTTTCGGTTTGCAGTCGACACTCATCGCGTTCGTTACGATTTCGGTCGTGCTGACTCTGGCAAAACCCGGTTTGCCAGGAAAGAGCTAAAACGTAACGATCAAAATCGCCATACTGTTTTGCCTGTAATGCAGCGGCGTTGACAGAAGATAAGGGGAGCAGAGAAGCCGCCAGTAAAGCGGCGTTACGCCAGAATATTTTCATAGTGGGTGTGGAACTCATACATGCACTGAATACTATCTATTAAATCATAAAAAAGCCCGCCAGGTTGGCTAACCTGGCGGGCGCGGTGATTTATTCAGCGTTTGGCGAACGTATTAGTTCCACATGGCGAGAATCGGCCAGCCTACCAGAAGCAGCATGGCAATATAAATCACCCCGAAGATAGCCCCAAGACGCCAGTAATCTTTTGATTTCACATAGCCGCAGCCGTAAATAATCACACCTGGGCCAGTAGCATATGGGGTCAGACAGCCCATGATACCGATAGACAGCACCAGCAGAATACACAGTTGTTCCATCGGTACGCCCGGAATACCTTTACCGACCGCCAGAATGACCGGCAGCATGGTTGCGGTGTGCGCTGACAGGCTGGCAAACAGGTAATGAGCAAAATAGAACACCAGCACGAGGACGATAACCGTCGCATTTGGCGAAAAACCTTCCAGATGCGTACTCATGGTGCTGGCGAACCAGTCGATAAATCCGGAACGAGTCAGGCCATTAGCCATGACGACCAGCGTTGCCAGGTTGACCAGCGTGTTCCATGCGCTGTTATAACGGGTAATGTCTTTCCACGGCACAACGTGCAGCGCCAGCATCAGCGAAACAGCCAGCAGGCCAACCGCAGTGGCATTAATCACTTCGCTGCCAAATACCCATAAACCTAAGCTGAGCAACACAAGGCCAATCAGCGTCCATTCTCTACGTGTCAACGCCCCCATGGTTTTTAGTTCATCACCCGCCCAGGTTGCCACTTCTTCACTGTGTGTGATTTCCGGTTTGTACAGCACGTAGGAAAGCCACGGCGCAATGATAAGCAAGATAACCCCAACCGGCAGGAAGCAGAGGAACCACTGTAACCAGCTAATCTGGATACCGGCAATTTTGCTGACGAACTCCAGACCCAGCACGTTTGGTGCTGCACCAGTGACAAACATAGAGGAGCTAAGACTGGTACTAATGACCATCATCCACATCAAATAGCCGCCAATACGACGCGCGGACGGATCGTTCGGGAATGATTTAAATAGCGGCGGCAGGTTTTTAATGACCGGGAAAACCGTGCCCCCGGTACGCGCGGTGTTGGACGGTGTAAACGGTGCCAGCAGAATGTCGATAATGACAATCGCATAACCTAACGTCAGCGTGCGTTTCCCCATGAATTTCACCAGGAAAAGGGCAATACGACGGCCTAATCCAGAAACTTCATATCCTAATGCAAAGATAAATGCGCCAAATACCAGCCAGACTGTGGTACTGGAAAAACCAGCCAGCCCCCATTTCAGCGCCTGTTTTTGCGCATTAAACGCTGGGTCAGCTAATTCTTTGGCGTCAAAGAGCAGGTAATTACTGCCAATCACGCAAATGGTTACTGCAATAAAACTGATCGCTGTTGCCGGGATTGGCTCGAGGATCATTCCGACAATCATTGCCACAAACACAGCGAAGTAATGCCATGCCTGCGGCGGCATACCGTCGGGGACAGGGATAAGAAACATGACGCCCATCACCACCAGTGGGGCCAATAGTTTCCATATATTATCTTTTGCTAAAGACATACGGGTTCTCCGAAAATTAATATTTCCAAATTTATCAAGTGCTTAAATTATTAAATCTGTGCTAAAAACCAGGTAAGGATCAGCAGGTCGGCACTGCCGCCTGGACTGAGATTTCGTTCGATACACTCCCTGTCGAACTGCCGGAGATAATCGAGATCGGCGGGGGTTCGTATGCCCCCTTTTTGCAATAGTGTTTGCGCCTCGCGCTGTAGCCAGCGCAGGCCCCCCTCACCACCGCGCGATGCAACGTTGGTATCGCCGTTGGTAGCCATCAGTAGGAGCAAGGTATCGAGCAATGCCAGTTCAGGATCTAGCCCCTGATCCAGCAGAGTGAGGTAATGCGGTAGGGCGTGGTTGATCACCAGTGGATAACCCGCTTCGGCTTCACCGCGCGCGCCGGTAAGGCCAAGCTGCTGGTACAACCGTTGACCTGCCGTCAGTTGTGAATTATTGGTACGCAGTTCGCGATCGGTCAGACCACGGCAGAAACTTGCCGCCGTCGAACAAACGGTTGTGGGCGTTACCGGCTGGTTGAGCTGAAGCAAACGGCCAATCGCCGCGCACAGTAGCCCTAAAGAAAAAATACTGCCTTTATGGGTGTTTACGCCCGCAGTGGCGCGGAACATATCACCTTCGCAAGCCATACCAATTGGGCGTAATCCGTGGAGTACCGCTTCCGGTGCCATTTCTGCACTACAAGCACCAAATTCAATGAAACGGGGTAACCAGCCCTGGATCGCCAGTGCGCTACGGTGGAAATCTTCCAGCGCCATATCTTTGTGCGCACCGCAGTTAATGCGATCTACCAGGCCTGGTTTCGGTGACAGATTGACTTCAGTCAGCATGGCGCGCCAGCCCAGCAGGGCGTATTCATTGATTAATGACGCAGCAAGCTTTGTGGTTTTAGTTGACGTTGCAGGCATCGACATCGTTCAGCAGCGCCTCCATGCGGTTGAGTAAATCGGTCAGTTGGTGGGTTTTCCCGCGCGCGCAGACGGCTGCGCTTTGCTCGCATAGCAGGCAGCGGCGAGGCGGCAGCGAATAATCGCGGCGGGAGAGAATTTCGCCTTCGGGCGTCAGGACATCGATATCCCATAAACGCCCGAGAGGATGACTATGTTCAAGCTCAATCGTGGCGAGCTTGAGGTCGCGAGCTGGAGCGGCAATGCTCAACATGCCCTCCGGCCCGCTGGCGGAAACCAGTGCAGCCTGCTCCTGAATTTGCCAGCCCTGCTTTGCGGCTAAAGCGCGCAAGGCTGTCACGCCATGATTAAAAATTCGGCGTGTGACCTCGCTGTCTTTAATCGGACCCGGCGCAACCACGGTAAAGGAGACCAGTGGAACAGGATGGCGCTTGAGCCAGGCGTGTTGCCGTGCTTGCCTTTCATCCCGGCTGACGAGCAACTCGGGAATTGAAACCGCATGGTGGCTGGCGAGTTCAGGGAGCAGGTGCATGGCTTATTCCTTCACCTGATGCACAACGTCAATCACCGAGCCATCGCGGTAGCGCACGACGGCAACGACGCGGTCGGTGAATTCAATCGGCTGTGGTTCACCGGTCAGCAGACGCGCACGTTCGCGCAGCCACTCAATGGAAACCACTTTTATGCCTGCTTCCTGCAGACGTTCTGCCAGTTCCGGACGTGCCGGGTTAACAGCGATGCCGTGGTCGGTGACCAGAATATCGACGCTGGACCCTGGGGTAATGCAGGTCAGCACGTTATCCACCAGAGTAGGGATACGACCGCGCACCAGCGGCGCAACTATGATGGAAAGCGCAGAGGCAATTGCGGTATCGCAGTGACCGCCGGAAGCGCCACGCAGCACACCGTCAGAGCCGGTCAGCACGTTAACGTTGAACTGGGTATCAATTTCCAGCGCGCTCAGTACCACCACGTCGAGACGATCAACCGATGCGCCTTTAGAGCCCCAGTTAGCGTACTGGTTGGCACTGATTTCGATGTGATTCGGGTTACGGGCCAGCGATTGCGCAGCGTGGCTGTCAAAGCTCTGCACATCCAGCAGTTTGCGGATCAGACCTTTTTCGTGCAGATCAACCATCGTTGCGGTAATGCCACCGAGGGCGAAGTCGGCGCGAATATCGCGGCTACGCATTTTGTCTTCCAGGAAACGGGTTACCGCAAGCGAAGCGCCGCCGGTGCCGGTCTGCATGGAGAAACCTTCTTTGAAGTAGCCAGAGTTGACAATCACATCCGCAGCGCTGCGGGCAATCAGCAGTTCGCGCGGGTTAGTGGTCATACGGGTTGCGCCAGCACCGATTTTCGCGGCATCGCCAACGCGATCAACTTTGACGATCAAATCAACCTGATCTTGCTCAATGCTTGCCGGATTATGCGGATAAGGCAGCAGTTCTTCGGTGAGCATCACGACCTGTTTTGCGTTGTCGGCATCAACCATTGCATAGCCGAGGGAGCCGCAGCAGGCTTTACCGGTGTAGCCGTTGGCATTACCGAATTCATCGCAGGACGGGACGCCGAGGAAAGCGACGTCGATGTTCAGTTCGCCGCTCTGTACCAGATGCACGCGACCGCCGTGGGAGTGGATTTGCACCGGTTCAGCCAGCAGGCCACGGGAGATTTCTTCTGCCAGTGGGCCGCGTAAACCGGAGGTATAAATGCGGGTTACCACGCCCTGACGGATATGTTCTACCAGCGGCGCATGGCAATCACTCAGGGAACTGGACGCCAGGGTCAGGTTTTTAAAGCCCATCTTCGCGATGACGTCCATCACCATATTGACGGTCAGGTCACCACCACGAAAAGCATGGTGGAAGGAGACGGTCATACCATCTTGCAAACCAGAACGACGAATGGCTTCTTCCAGGTTGGCGCACAGTTTGCGATCGCGCGCTTTTTCAGCCTGATAGGTTTGTTTCGGCGAGTTCTGGAAAGCGGCAAGATCGCATTCAGCGTGACGATTCCAGGCTGCTACCCGTTCTTGTCGTTGAGATTGTTCAATTTTCTGCGTCATTTTGATTGCCTTATTCTTCGCGGATGCCGGAAAGTTCTGCACGGGAGAGCACCAGACGGGCGCGATCGATAACCGGACCGTCAACCATCTTGCCGTTCAGGGAAACGACGCCAAGGCCTTCGCGAGCGGCGGCTTCAGCGGCTTCTACGACGCGGCGTGCGTGATCCACTTCTTTCTGGGTTGGAGCGTAGAGGTTGTGCAGCAGATCAATCTGACGCGGGTTGATCAGCGATTTGCCGTCAAAGCCCAGTTGTTTGATGTGGGCGGCTTCTTGCAGGAATCCAGCTTCGTTGTTGGCGTCGGAATAGACGGTATCGAACGCCTGAATACCCGCAGAACGTGCGGCCTGCAAAATAGAGCAGCGAGCGAACAGCAGTTCAGTTCCTTCCGGAGAGCGTTCTGTACGCAGGTTGCGCACGTAGTCTTCTGCACCGAGGGCGATACCGATCAAACGCTCGGAAGCATGAGCGATTTCCACCGCGCGGGTAATGCCCAGCGGAGATTCAATCGCCGCCAGCAGCCCCGTGCTGCCTGGTTCGCGACCACAGGCTTTTTCGATACGCAGGATCTCTTTTTCGATATCCAGAACGTCCTGAGCGGTATCGGTTTTCGGCAGACGCACAACGTCTGCGCCGCCGCGAACGACGGCTTCCAGGTCGTTAACGCCCCATTCAGAATCCAGTGCGTTAACACGTACGATGGTTTCAATATCGCGATACAGCGGATGTTGCAGCGCGTGGTAGACCATGCGACGTGCGGTGTCTTTTTCACGCAGCGCCACGGAGTCTTCGAGGTCGAACATCAGAGCATCAGCCGGGTAGATGAAGGAGTTGCTGACCATCGCGGCATTGGCGCCAGGCACAAACAGCATGCTGCGGCGGGTGCGAGTTTTACGTTGTTGCAGCGAAGCGGAAATCATTGGCAATCCTCCCATGGCAGCGCCGGGATACCGCTGGCGCGTGCCAGCAAGGCTTCCAGTCGTGCACGTAAAATGCAGTCCAGTGCGCCTTTGTCATCGACATTCAGCTGTACGCCGCGCACGTTATAGCGGGCGAGAACGTCCAGAATGGTGGTGCGAATCGCATCGCCAAACTGTTTCTCAACGCTGCTGTTGATTTGCAGGTCGATATCCTGCGTATCGAGTGGGGCGATGCGTATCATCACATCCCCAGACTCAAGGGTGCCTGCAACGGCGGGCTGGTTTATTTTCATTTTTCACCTGTTTCTTATGCGGGGGTCTTTTGACGAACTGCCGCGTCCTGGCGGGCGTGTTCAAGCAGATTCTGCAAGTAATGCAGAGTGGGTGCCGGGACCAGTGGCGCGATAGCCGTGAGATCGTTTTTCACCAGCAGTTGACGTACCCGGGAAGCGGATATCGGCAGTTCCTGGTAACGCAGTCGCTCAATTTCAACCAGTTCGATGGGCGGTGCGGAGATGGTCGGTGTTTCCAGCCAGTAGCGCATATCCTGGTTGTACTGAGCGGTCACGCGACAAATGGGTTCAGTACCAACAAAGCGGTGAGTAACGCCCAGCGCGGGCGCGAGGTACTGACGGAAAATTTTCAGGTCAATTTCGGTGTAACAATGGTTGATGACGCTCTGTTCTTTAATGAAGTAGCAGGGGAACGTGGCACGGGAGATGATGTACTCGGAGCCGCGATGCACGGTCAGGCGCGGAATATCGGCGGTGCCTTTTAACACCAGATCTAACCGGTCGTCATAGGGAAAGCGTGAAGAGTCTTCTTTGACTAAAAACAGATGCAGCCAGTCGCACTGTGCCGCAGCTTGTTGAAGCAGATAACGGTGGCCGTTAGTAAAGGGATTGGCGTTCATGACGATACAGCCAATCTTCTTCCCTTCATGACGGAATTTCTTCAGCGATTCGGCATAGCGTTTCAGACGTGTGGCGCTATTTTCCATCAACACCATCACGCCAGGTACGCTGGTTAACGTATAGAAACCGCACTGACGGAACAGCGCCTCGTATTCGGTTTTGGTATAAATAAACAGATGCGTGCTGTGCCGTTCATAGGCGAGGTTTATCAGTTCGGTGGCTAATGTCAGCGCCAGTCCTTCACCACGAACTGATTCACTAATAGCGACGCACTTAATGATATTTCCGGCAATTCCGCCGCAGGCAATAAGGCGGTCGTTACGGGTTACGGTAATAAATACTTCGACCGTGGTGTCAACACTCAAATCATTTTCATGCAGAAAGTGGGTAATTTCCGCCATCTTTTTATTTTCTGAACGTTTTACCCGGGTGAAAATATCATTGCCGAACATAATAAATAGTATCCTGAAGGTGCATGTTGTTATCGATTTGCAACAAATGTTGTTCGATGTAGCAAATTGATAACCTTTTATTTTCAGTTGAGAGAAAGGGTTGTGAGTGAGGTATTTCTGTTTCTCCTTTCGCCATACATCCTAAGGAGTATTGCATCGTGAAATTTTGATTTATTTCACATAGAGTTAGTGGTTTTTTATTTATTTAATGGTTTTAAGTTTTTTAATTAATGTAATTACGAATTGACCCGTAGGTTTAATTGATTTAATTGATTTAATGAATGAAATTTGTCACGATCATATTTGATATTTATAAATCGAGATTCAACATTTTAATTACATCCGCCAAAAAACAGGGCTTACCCCGCAAGGAAAACAATGTTGCAGTTTAATGAGAATAAACAGTTTGCTTTTTTCCAACGACTGGCGTTCCCGTTGCGTATTTTTTTGCTGATTTTGGTGTTCTCGATATTTGTCATCGCTGCGTTGGCGCAATATTTTACGGCCAGCTTTGAGGACTATTTAACGCTTCATGTTCGTGACATGGCAATGAATCAGGCGAAAATTATTGCCTCCAATGACAGTATCATCACCGCAGTGAAAATGCGTGACTACAAACGGCTGGCGACTATCGCCAACAAATTGCAAAGAGACACCGACTTCGATTATGTGGTGATTGGTGACCGGGATTCGATCCGCCTTTACCATCCTAATCCGGAAAAGATTGGTTACCCCATGCAGTTTACCAAACCGGGAGCGCTGGAAAGAGGGGAGAGTTACTTCATCACCGGCAAAGGGTCGATAGGTATGGCAATGCGCGCCAAAACGCCGATCTTTGATGACGATGGCAAAGTCATTGGCGTGGTGTCGGTGGGGTATCTGGTGAGTAAAATCGATAGCTGGCGGGCAGAGTTTTTATTACCGATGGTGGGCGTGTTTGTCGTGCTGTTAGGCATTCTGATGCTGCTGTCGTGGTTCTTAGCTGCGCATATCCGCCGCCAGATGATGGGGATGGAACCAAAGCAGATTGCGCGCGTGGTCCGCCAGCAAGAGGCGCTTTTTAGTTCGGTTTATGAAGGGCTGATTGCGGTGGACCCGTATGGGCATATTACTGCCATCAACCGCAACGCAAGAAAAATGTTGGGGCTGAGTTCTCCCGGACGGCAGTGGCTGGGCAGACCTATTGCAGAGGTTGTCAGACCGGCTGATTTTTTTACCGAACAAATTGATGAAAAACGTCAGGATGTGGTGGCGAATTTTAATGGTCTGAGCGTTATTGCTAACCGCGAAGCTATTCGTTCTGGTGATGATTTGCTAGGTGCAATTATTAGTTTTCGTAGTAAAGACGAAATATCTACCCTTAATGCGCAACTGACGCAAATTAAACAATATGTCGAAAGCCTGCGCACACTACGTCATGAACATCTCAATTGGATGTCTACGCTCAATGGTCTGTTGCAGATGAAAGAGTATGATCGTGTGCTGGCGATGGTTCAGGGGGAGTCCCGGGCTCAGCAGCAACTTATTGATAGTCTGCGTGAAGCATTTGCCGACCGCCAGGTGGCGGGGCTTCTTTTTGGTAAAGTGCAGCGCGCCCGGGAGCTGGGGCTAAAAATGACGATTGTTCCAGGCAGCCAACTTTCACAACTGCCGCAAGGGCTGGACAGCACTGAATTTGCGGCGATAGTGGGCAACTTACTCGATAATGCCTTCGAAGCCAGTCTGCATAGTGATGAAGGGAATAAGACAGTCGAATTATACCTGAGCGATGAAGGCGACGACGTGGTAATTGAAGTGGCCGATCAGGGCTGCGGCATTCCAGAGTCTCTTCGCGACAAAATATTTGAGCAGGGCGTCAGTACGCGTGCTGATGAACCCGGTGAGCATGGCATTGGGTTGTATCTTATTGCCAGCTATGTAACGCGCTGCGGTGGTGTTATCACTCTCGAAGAGAATGATCCCTGCGGTACTTTATTTTCAATCTATATTCCGAAAGTGAAACCTGATGACAGCTCCATTAACCCTATTGATCGTTGAGGACGAAACACCGTTGGCAGAAATGCATGCGGAATATATTCGTCACATTCCCGGCTTCAGTCAGATATTGCTGGCGGGAAACCTGGCGCAGGCCCGAATGATGATCGAGCGTTTTAAGCCGGGGCTTATCTTGCTGGATAACTATCTCCCTGATGGTAGAGGCATTAATTTGTTGCATGAGTTGGTGCAGACGCATTACCCCGGCGACGTGGTGTTTACCACTGCCGCCAGCGATATGGAAACGGTATCTGAGGCTGTGCGCTGCGGTGTGTTTGATTATTTAATCAAGCCAATCGCTTATGAGCGTCTGGGGCAGACATTAACTCGTTATCGCCAGCGTAGACACATGCTGGAAAGCATTGATAGCGCCAGTCAGAAGCAAATTGATGAGATGTTCAACGCTTACGCTCGCGGTGAACCAAAGGATGAGCTGCCAACTGGCATTGACGCGTTGACGCTAAACGCAGTGAGAAAACTGTTCAAGGAGCCTGGTGTGCAACATACGGCTGAGACAGTAGCGCAGGCTTTGACCATAAGCCGCACCACCGCGAGACGTTATCTTGAATATTGCGCCAGCCGACATCTGATCATCGCCGAGATTGTTCACGGCAAAGTCGGTCGGCCGCAGCGCATTTACCACAGCGGATGAAGAGAGTGCCGGAGGACGCGCTCCTCCGGCCTGGGAAATTACTTACCAGCAACCGCGGCGGTAGTACCGGGCACCATCAACTCTGTTGCCACAATGACAATCACCAGCCCAACAAGCACCGGCACCGAGGTGCGTTTAACCACTTCAAAAGGTGATATTTTAGCCATCCCGGCAACGGCAACCACCACGCCAGAGACTGGCGAAAGCGTGCGCCCCAGGTTTGACGCCTGCAGCATCGGGATTGTCAGGTACGCCGGGTTAATGCCGGAAGAGTGTGCCAGTTTCGGGATCATCTCAACAAAGGCGTAGAAAGGCGCATTGCCGGAACCCGTGGTGACTGCTGCCAGCATTGTCAGGATAACCAGCACCAGCATCAGGATTATGCTCGCCGAACCGAACGAGGTGGCGATTGAGATCAGGCTCTGGATAAAGCCGATGGTGCTAAGGCCCTGAGCGAAAACCCCTGCGGCAACTAATAACATTACTACGTTAGCGAAGGCATCAGCCATGCCGCGGTAAGCCACCTCGAGGCCCGAAAAGACTTTTTGCGTATTAAAGCCGCGAAGAAATTCCAGAACAGAGGCAATCAGCATACAGATCACCAGAATGGTGATGATGTGCAATTGCGGACCCCATTTACCGTCAAAAAATAGCACGCCAATGATCGGTGTAAACGGCAGAATGGCGTAAAACGCAGGCGCGGTGGTTGTGATTTCGCTGACATCTAACATTTCATGAGAGATGTGCTCTTTTTTGTCCAGATAACGCTGCCAGAAAAAGTGGGCAATCGCCATGCCGATAATCGCGGCAATTGAGATAGGAAGTGTTGTTTTGAAGGCGAAATCAATCAGCGGCATTTCAGAAGCCTGTGCTGCCAGCACCACATCACCAGATGTTGGTGCGAGAATAATTGCTGCTGGTGAGGCACAAATGGCAGCTGCCGCGCCGCGACTGATACCAACGTTCACCATCACCGGGAACAACGTTGCCATCAGTAAAACGCCAAGACCGGTTGCGGAAGAGACTGCCAGTGACATCAGACAGGCGACAAAGTAGGCGGCAATCATCAGCAGGTAAGGGGAGTTAATGTACTGCAGCGGTTTTGATGCCAGTTTGACAACCATATCGTTCGCGCCGATGTGGGTCATATAAGCGGCAAAGCCACACAGCATCATGATCATCATGCCGAGATCGCCGCCACGGCTCATCAGTAATATTTTAATGTATTCAACGATATCTGTGGCGCTGTAGCCAGTGGAAGTCTGGCTGGAAGGTAAAACTTTGTGTCCCATTATAGCGCTGATGATCAGCAGTAGCAGGCCGCCAACAAATAGCACCCCGGTGGCGGAATACCCTTTAATGATGTAGCGAGCTACACCCACAATAACGACAACCCCAATAAGGAGTTCAATAAATGTCTGCATATTCTTTCCTGTCTCCAGAATCTACAATAAATAATAAAAAAATCCTAAAATAAGAAAAAATATGCCGAATAAATTGACATCAGGTGCTGATTGAAATCAAGAAAGCTGTCATTAAGACATTGATGTTGCTGTTTTTATACCTGGATAACAAAATTTATTTTAGGGGGAGTAAATACAACATAATGATGTTTATAAACTGATGAATAGTTGATGCAATTTTGTTAATTGTTTTATGGTATTTTGTACGTCCAAAAAATAATCTTGTATGCGTATCATGTGGCAATCCAAACAATGATTTTATTGATGGCTTTATTGTATCTAATTGAAAAATAAGTGAATGATAAATGTTTTTATGGGTGTGACTTTTATTTGTATGAGTTGTTCTTTAGCTGAAAATATTTCTTAGTCTCCGGAATAATCCGATGGTTTTATTAGCAAATTTCATGAAATAAATTTTTCAGGCGCTCGGATTATTCTTTATGTTTGCCTTGTTAAGGTTGTATTTATTTTTCTTTGGCTATGCTGGTAATATATTTTTGATAAGTTTTCTGTGGTTGCTAATGGGCGCTAGTAAATGTGTTACCGTATTTTCCTTTACTTTTATTCAGTTAATCAGCATTGAAGAAGTTTCTGCTAGTGCAGAGCAATGGATTGCGACATTTAAAGATAATGTCGCAGAAACCTGGCAGCGGCCAGAACATTATGATCTGTATATTCCCGCCATTACCTGGCATGCACGTTTCGCTTATGACAAAGAAAAAACCGATCGCTATAACGAAAGACCGTGGGGGGGCGGTTTTGGTCAGTCACGTTGGGATGAGAAAGGCAACTGGCACGGTTTGTACGCGATGGCGTTTAAGGATTCGTGGAATAAATGGGAGCCCATTGCCGGATACGGTTGGGAAAGTACCTGGCGACCGCTTGCCGATGAAAACTTTCATGTCGGTCTGGGATTCACCGCTGGTGTGACGGCGCGTGATAACTGGAACTACATACCTGTTCCGCTGATACTGCCATTGGCTTCTGTGGGCTATGGCCCTGCGACTTTTCAGATGACCTATATCCCTGGCACTTACAACAATGGCAATGTTTACTTTGCCTGGATACGGTTTCAGTTTTAGACAAGTCACGTTTTAATAAAATCCTTAAAAATCAGCATGTAATGAAATTAACATCAAAAATAACGCGACTTTTATCACTTTTTAGTAAAGTTGCACTGGACAAAGCGTACCACAATTGGTGTACTGGTAACCGACACAGCATTTGTGTCTATTTTTCATGTAAAGGTAATTTTGATGTCTAAGATTAAAGGTAACGTTAAGTGGTTTAATGAGTCCAAAGGATTCGGTTTCATTACTCCGGAAGACGGCAGCAAAGATGTGTTCGTACACTTCTCTGCAATCCAGACTAATGGTTTTAAAACTCTTGCTGAAGGTCAGCGCGTAGAGTTCGAAATCACTAACGGTGCCAAAGGCCCTTCTGCTGCAAACGTAATCGCTCTGTAAGATACGTCAGCAAGAATTCAAAACCCGCTTATTCAGCGGGTTTTTTTTGGTCTTCAGTGTGCGGTTGATGCTGAAAATAGCCAAAAAGCCACTGCGGTCATGGCAAAGGAACCTAACAGGTTAACGAAGACGTTCAGTAGCGCCCAGCCAAAACGCCCCTCCTGCAATAAAAACACCACTTCTGCCGAAAATGTTGAGAAGGTCGTTAGCCCGCCACAAAAACCAGTGGTGATTAATACTTTCCACACCGGATCGATATTAGTCATGCGGCTAAACCAGGCAAACCCCATTCCTATGATAAATGCCCCAATCAGGTTTGCTGCCAGAGTTCCGAGTGGAATAGCCTGGTGCAGTGGGTTAAACCGCATACTTAACATCCATCTCGCCACGCTTCCCGTACCACCACCAATAAAAACTGCTAAAAGGAGTTGTAACACAGCTAAATCCTGCTATTTGATTTGTATGAGTGATAAGTTTAACGCCGAATATTCGTCGTTGGCGAATTTTACAACTCTGACAGGAGGTGGCAATGCTGGTTGCCGCAGGACAATTTGCTGTTACATCAATATGGGAAAAGAACGCTGAGATTTGCGCTTCGTTAATGGCACAGGCGGCGGAAAACGACGTATCGCTGTTTGTCCTGCCGGAAGCGCTTCTGGCGCGCGACGATCTTGACCCGAATTTGTCAGTTAAATCGGCACAGTTGCTGGAAGGGGAATTCCTCGGACGTTTACTGCGGGAAAGTAAACGTAACATGATGACGACGATTCTGACGATTCATGTTCCCTCAACCCCTGGGCGCGCGTGGAATATGCTGGTGGCGCTGCAGGCGGGGAAAATTGTCGCCCATTATGCCAAATTGCATCTCTATGATGCGTTTGCCATTCAGGAATCGCGCCATGTGGATGCAGGTGATGAAATAGCCCCTTTACTGGAGGTTGAAGGCATGAAAGTGGGGCTGATGACCTGCTATGATTTACGTTTTCCAGAGTTGGCATTAGCCCTGGCATTACAGGGCGCGGAAATCCTGATCCTGCCAGCGGCCTGGGTTCGCGGGCCACTCAAAGAGCACCACTGGTCAACCTTGCTAGCCGCTCGTGCTCTGGATACCACCTGTTATATGGTGGCAGCGGGGGAGTGCGGGAACAAAAATATCGGGCAAAGCCGGATTATAGATCCCTTTGGCATCACCATTGCAGCAGCGGCAGAAATGCCAGCGCTCATTATGGCGGAAGTGACGCCCGAACGTGTGCGTCAGGTGCGCGCGCAACTTCCCGTCTTAAACAACCGTCGCTTTGCGCCGCCGCAATTATTATGATGTTTTTTTACTCGGTGCTTGATTCACCTTGTTACAGATTGCTATTGTGTGCGCGCGTCGAATGACCGTTAATATTCTCTGGTTTTTAAGGCGCGTTCTGTTGCCAGTTTTATGTCAAGAAGGTATCTATGGGTGAGATTAGTATTACCAAACTGCTGGTAGTTGCGGCGCTGGTCGTTCTGCTGTTTGGGACTAAGAAGTTACGTACGCTGGGCGGAGACCTGGGAGCGGCCATTAAAGGGTTCAAGAAAGCGATGAATGATGATGACGCTGCGGCTAAAAAAGGCGCAGACGTTGATATTCAGGCTGAAAAGCTCTCTCATAAAGAGTGACGTGGCGAGCAGGACGCTCCCTCAATATCTTGTTCGATAAAAAAACCCGCTTCAGATAGCGGGTTTTTTATCAGACAGATGTAAGCAATTATTACACGATTACTTAACTTCCATCCCTTTCGCCTGCAAGTCGGCGTGATACGAAGAGCGGACAAACGGACCGCATGCAGCATGGGTAAAGCCCATCGCCAGCGCTTCGGCCTTCATTTCATCAAACTCATCCGGGCTAACGTAGCGTTGTACCGGCAGGTGATGGCGGCTTGGCTGCAGATATTGCCCCAGTGTCAACATGGTTACACCATGGCGGCGCAGATCGCGCATGACTTCAATAATCTCTTCATTGGTTTCACCCAGTCCCACCATCAAACCGGATTTGGTCGGGATCTCCGGATGCGCTTCTTTAAAGCGTTCCAATAGTTTTAGCGACCAGTTGTAATCTGCGCCCGGGCGTACCTGACGGTAAATACGCGGTACGTTTTCCAGGTTGTGGTTGAATACATCTGGCGGCGTGGCGGTCAGAATATCCAGCGCACGATCCATACGACCACGGAAATCCGGCACCAGAGTTTCAATTTTGATTTCCGGGCTTTTTTCCCGGATGGCAGTAATGCAATCCGCAAAGTGCTGGGCTCCGCCATCGCGCAGGTCATCGCGGTCAACGGAGGTGATAACCACATAACGCAGCGCCATATCAGCAATGGTCTGTGCCAGTTTTACCGGCTCGTTGGCATCCGGGGCGACCGGGCGACCGTGGGCAACGTCACAGAACGGACAACGGCGGGTACAAATGGCGCCGAGGATCATAAACGTTGCTGTGCCGTGGTTGAAGCATTCTGCCAGGTTAGGGCAGGAGGCTTCCTCACAGACAGAATGCAGGCCATTTTTGCGCATTGCGGCTTTGATGCCCTGGATACGTGTAGAGTCCGCGGGAAGCTTGATTTTCATCCATTCCGGCTTGCGCAGCAGGGCTTCGCGCTCTGTTGCCACGTTTTTAACCGGGATAAGGGCCATCTTATCGGCATCGCGGTATTTAACACCGCGTTCCATCACAATGGGTTTACTCATAGCGTGCGTGTTCCAGTTGCGAATTACGAAGGAAAGCGTTTCAATTCAATGGATTGTTGTAATTATCAACTATTTTTGAATTAACGACTGGCAGTATATCATTGAAACGGCCCAGAAAGCAGCCAAAGCGGTCGCGAAAATGTAAAATTGTTGTTGGTTTGTGCCATTTTATCGTTCGACGCTGTGAACTCTATGTAACGATACTTTTTCAAAACACATTCGATAGCATCGGTTCCCCGCGAAGTATTGGAACACGCTGACTACAATGACCCAATATGATTTGGGTCGTTTATGAGGGGGAATTAAGCAGGGATATATTCTACGTCAGGATTTTTGAGTAGCGCTAAAATATTTGCCAGTAAGCGTGGTGCAATATTATCGGTGGTCGCATCAGGTTTCCATTGCGATATTTTTGCCATTTCCATCCCGGCATAACCACAAGGGTTGATACGTAAAAATGGCGAAAGATCCATATTGACGTTTAATGCCAGACCGTGGAATGAACAGCCGCGGCGAATACGCAATCCGAGCGAACAAATTTTCTTTTCCCCAACGTAGACACCTGGAGCATCAGCCCGAGGGTGCGCTTCAATATCCAGCTCGGCCAGGGTATTCACTACCGTTTGTTCGAGCAAGGTCACCAGTTCACGCACGCCCAACTTCCTGCGTTTGAGGTTAAGCAATACATACATCACCTGTTGCCCCGGCCCGTGATAAGTTACCTGGCCGCCGCGATCGCTCTGGATCACCGGAATATCACCCGGCATTAAAATATGTTCCGCTTTACCTGCTTGTCCCTGGGTAAATACAGGATGGTGTTCAACAAACCAGATTTCATCAAGGGTATTTTCATCACGGGTATCGGTGAATTCATGCATAGCCTGAGAAATAGGCTCGTAAGGCTGAAGGCCGAGCTGGCGGACAAGAATTTTATCCTGATACAAAACGGCATCTCCGTGGAGAATGAGTAAAAGTGGGGAAAATTATATCACAGCGAGGGGAGGGGAGTTACCCGACCAGAGGCCGGGTAACGGAGAAGCGAATTACAGAACCATACGGACGATATCGATTTTGCCCAGTTCTTCGTACAGAGTTTCAACCTGCTCGATATGAGTGGCGTTGATAGTGATAGATACCGAGTGGTAGTTGCCTTTGCTGCTTGGTTTTACCGTTGGGTTGTAGTCACCTGGCGCATGGCGCTGTACCACTTCAACCACCTGATCAACCAGCTCAGGTAACGCCTGCCCCATTACTTTGTAGGTAAAAGGAGTAGGGAATTCAAGCAGTTCGTTAAGTTTGGTTTTCATGTCAGCTCCGGCGTAACGTAATTAAATAGCAACTCCCGCCAGAGGGCGGGAGTTTTTTACTGATGCTTAGTATATGGGGGCGGAAATTACACTTTCAAGTGTTCAATTTTTAGCCGAACCAGTGATGGAACATTAATTTAATGTAATCAATGATTTTGCCGAAGAAGTTACCTTCCGGAATTTCCTGTAACACCACCAGCGGGCGTTGTTCGATAGTTTTGCCATCAAGCTGGAAGTTGATGGTGCCAACGACCTGGTTCTTTTGCAGCGGCGCATGCAGTTCACTGCTGTTCAGCACGTAGCTGGCTTTCAGGTCTTTCATGCGGCCACGCGGAATGGTCAGGTAAACGTCTTTATCAACCCCTAACGAAGCGCGGTCAGTATTACCAAACCATACCGGTTCAGAGGCGAACTCTTTGCCAACTTTCAGTGGGTTAACCGTTTCGAAGAAACGGAAGCCCCAGGTCAGCAGTTTTTTACTTTCGGTTTCACGGCCTTTGAACGTGCGTCCGCCCATGACTGCGGAGATCAGACGCATCTGACCTTCCGTTGCGGAGGCGACAAGGTTGTAGCCCGCCTTGTCAGTATGGCCAGTTTTGATTCCGTCGACATTCAGGCTGTTATCCCATAGCAGGCCGTTACGGTTGAGCTGGCGAATACCGTTAAAGGTAAACTCTTTCTCTTTATAGATAGCGTATTCGTTAGGGACATCACGAATCAGGGCCTGACCGATCAGCGCCATATCACGCGCGGAGCTGTACTGACCGTCAGCGTCCAGACCGTGAACAGTCTGGAAGTGGGTATTTTTCAGGCCCAGGGCGTTAACGTAACTGTTCATCAGACCAACGAAAGCATCCTGGCTACCGGCGGCGAAGTCAGCCATGGCAACACAAGCATCGTTACCAGATTGCAGGTTGATACCACGGATAAGCTGAGAAACCGGTACCTGCATGCCAGGTTTGAGGAACATCAGCGAAGAACCTCTGAACACCGGGTTACCGGTGGCCCAGGCGTCATTGCCGATGGTCACTAAATCAGATTCTTTGAATTTACCTGCTTTCATTGCCTGACCGATAACGTAGCTGGTCATCATTTTGGTCAGACTTGCAGGGTCGCGACGGACATCCGCATTTTGCTCGGCGAGCACTTTGCCGGAGTTATAGTCGATCAGGATGTAAGACTCCGCGTCGATCTGCGGTACACCCGGGATCATGGTTTTGATATTCAGGTCATCGGCATGTGCAGCAGAGATAAAGGCTGTGCAAAGAGCCGTGGTGAGCGCCAGGCGCTTCATGATACGAGCGGAAAAAATGGTATTCATGGTCTGAACTACGACATCCGTGATGGAATTTAAAATAAGTGCCCTACTATAGCAAATGCACTACCGCCAGGCATCCGACTTTCCGCGTGACTTTGTTAACGTCATTTACAGAAATTGACATTTCAGATGCCTGCCTTACGTTATTGCGCGGTGGTAATAAATGACTGTAATTGGGCTTCGGTTTGTAAACGTTGCTGTAAGGCACTGGCTTCAGCTTTGTTGGCGAATGGACCAAGCTGAATACGCCAGACCGCGCCGTTTTGGGTCACGCGACCGGGTACGCCGAACTGTTGTCCCAGTTGCTGTTGATACTGTTGCGCGCGTGCCTGATCGCTAACGGCCCCCACTTGCACCATAAAGTTACCGCTGGCGCTTTGCGAAGCGGCTTGCGGTGTCACCATTGCAGATGTTGTTGCAGGTGCTGAGACAACGGGCTGTGGTGCAGGCGTCGGTTCGCTGCCTTCCAGTACGCCGGGCGCCAGGGTAGTCGGCGCGCCGAGGAAGCCGCTGCTGGTTACCGGCGCGCCGGTCGGATCTTCGCTTTTCAGCGTTGAGTTGCTGACCGGGAGGATATCACCCTGCGGGACAGACATAGAGTTTGTTCCGCTGCCGCCGTTTAAATCGGGCGGCGCAGGCAGGGCGTAAGTCTGTTTGGCAATGGTAGTACAAGCCATGCCTGGGCCAGAAAATGAACCATCCTGGGCGACGATAATAGGATCGATACGAACTTTTGTATTGTTCGAGGTGTTAAGACGGTCAGCTGCCGCGCGTGAAAGTGAAATCACACGGTCGTTGCCGTAGGGACCGCGATCGTTAATGCGCACCACGATCATCCGCCCATTAGCCAGGTTGGTGATTCTGGCGTAGCTGGGGATGGGGAGCGTTGGATGCGCCGCCGTCAGCTGCGTTGGATCAAATGCTTCGCCAGATGCTGTCAGATTGCTGCCAGGTTCGGCATCATAAATGGCTGCAAGGCCCGCCTGACTAAAGCGTGAAGGGTCCTGCACGATTTTGTAGCTTCTGCCGTCGCGCTGATAATCCTGATTTGCCGTCGCGTTCAGTGGTTCGAAACGTGGTTCCGCCCCGCTAATTTCAACTATAGGGCCGTTACATACCGCAGGCTGCGGCACACTTACCGTCTGTTGCTGACCATCATCGCTAGTACATGCCGCGAGCATTCCTGCCGCGATGCAGATCCCGAGCCACTGCTTACGCATTCGCACCTCTTACACGCTTTTCGACAACATTTTCCTGTGGGTGTGGATTGACATCACAATCCCAAACCCAGCCATCAGCACTATGAGCGCCGATCCTCCATAACTGACCAGCGGGAGTGGAACCCCTACAACCGGCAGAATACCGCTTACCATACCAATATTTACGAAGACATAAACGAATAATATCAGCATTAAGCCGCCAGCCATGACGCGACCAAAGGTAGTTTGTGCTCTGGCTGCAATCCACAGTCCGCGCATGATGAGCAGAATATAGAGAGCAAGCAGAATCAAAATACCCACTAATCCCAACTCTTCCGCCAGTACCGCGAAGATAAAATCGGTATGGCGTTCGGGCAGAAATTCAAGCTGTGACTGGGTACCGTGCAGCCAGCCTTTACCGCGTAATCCGCCGGAGCCAATAGCAATTTTAGACTGAATAATGTGATAGCCCGCGCCAAGTGGGTCTGATTCCGGGTCGAGTAGCATCATTACGCGCTGGCGCTGGTAATCATGCATCAGGAAGAACCACAAGATTGGGATAAATGCTGCCACCAGTACCACTGCAACGCCAATCAGGCGCCAGCTAAGTCCGGAGAGAAACAGTACAAACAGACCGGAAAGCGCAACGAGGATTGACGTTCCCAGGTCAGGCTGCGCTGCCACCAGCAACGTGGGCATAAAAATCAGCACCAGCGCGATGGCGGTATTTTTTAACGACGGCGGGCAAACGTCACGGTTGATAAAGCGAGCCACCATGAGCGGCACAGCTATTTTGGCGATTTCCGAGGGCTGGAAACGAACGATACCGAGATCCAGCCAACGTTGAGCGCCTTTGGAGATGGCCCCAAAGGCATCTACCGCTACCAGCAAAATAATACAGATGATATAGAGATAGGGCGCCCAGCCTTCATAAACGCGCGGCGGAATTTGAGCCATCACCACCATAATGACCAGCCCCATCGCGATCTGGCCGATTTTACGCTCCATCATGCCGATGTCCTGGCCGCTGGCGCTCCAGATTACCAGGGCGCTGTAGACCAGTAATGCCAGTAAGATCAGTAGCATTGTGGGATCAAGATGGACTTTATCCCAGAATGTTTTTTTATTCGGATTATCCGTCATGATTAATGGTCCTCCGCAGCAGTAACCGCCGGGTTTTCTGCAGGCAGATCGGTGTTGTTGTCACCAAGCATAATATGGTCGAGGATCTGGCGCATCAGCGTACCGACCGCCGGGCCAGCCCCGCCGTTTTCCAGAATCATAGCGACAGCGACTTGCGGATTGTTATACGGCGCAAACGCGGTCATCAGTTTGTGGTCGCGCAGACGCTCGGCAATTTTGTGCGCATTATAGGTTTCGTTCGCCTTCAGGCCAAAGACCTGCGCGGTACCGGATTTCGCCGCAATTTTGTAGGGCGCGCTGGCAAAGTATTTATGTGCCGTACCGTTAGGACGGTTAGCAACACCAAACATGCCGTCTTTCGCCAGTTCCCAGTAACCAGAATGAATATCGCCTACCGGCGGTTCATGCGGCTGTACCCATGGCACTTGTTTGCCATTTTCGGCGGTGCTCATCAGCAAATGCGGAACCTTCACAATACCGTCGTTAATCAGGATCATCAGTGCTTTGTTCATCTGGATAGGGGTCGCTGTCCAGTACCCCTGACCGATACCGACCGGAATGGTGTCACCCTGATACCACGGTTTTTTAAAGCGTTTCTGTTTCCATTCGCGGGTCGGCATATTACCGGAACGTTCTTCCGACAGGTCGATACCGGTGTAATGACCGTAGCCAAATTTACCCATCCATTCAGAAAGGCGGTCGATGCCCATATCGTAGGCAACCTGATAGAAGAAGGTATCTGCTGACTCTTCCAGCGATTTAGTGACATTCAGGCGACCGTGGCCCCATTTTTTCCAGTCACGATAACGCTTTTCAGACCCCGGCAATTGCCACCATCCAGGATCAAACAGGCTGGTATTACGGGTGATTACCCCTGCACTTAATGCCGAAACCGCCACATAAGGTTTAACCGTCGACGCTGGCGGATAAACCCCCTGCGTGGCACGGTTCACCAGTGGTGTGTTCGGGTCGTTCAGCAACGCGGAATAATCTTTGCTGGAGATACCGTCAACAAACAGGTTAGGGTCGTAACTTGGCGTGGAAACCAGCGCCAGCACGCCACCTGTACGCGGATCGGTGACTACAACAGCGGCACGACTGCCCGCCAGCAGTGTTTCAATATACTGCTGGAGCTTGAGATCAATTGTCAGGTAAATATCATGCCCGGCCTGCGGCGATACTTCTTTTAACTGGCGGATGACGCGACCGCGGTTGTTAACTTCAACTTCTTCATAACCCGTCTGGCCGTGCAGAACATCTTCGTAGTAACGTTCAATCCCCAGCTTGCCGATATCATGTGTTGCGGCATAGTTGGCCAGTTTGCCGTCATTATTCAGTCGCTCGACGTCTTTATCGTTAATTTTCGAGACATAACCGATAACGTGGGTCAGCGCTGAGCCATAGGGATAGTAACGACGTTTATAGCCTTTAACTTCCACACCAGGAAAACGATATTGGTTAACGGCGAAACGCGCCACCTGAACTTCAGTCAGGTTGGTTTTTACCGGAATAGAGGTAAAACGGTGCGAACGTGCACGCTCCTTTCGAAACGCGGCGATATCGTCATCGGTCAGGTCAACCACGCTGCGCAGGGCGTCCAGAGTCTGCTGCACGTTATCGACTTTCTCCGGCATCATCTCTATCTGATAGATAGTTCGGTTGAGTGCCAGAGGGATACCGTTACGGTCGTAGATAATGCCGCGGCTGGGGGCGATAGGCACCAGCTTAATGCGGTTTTCATTAGAACGGGTCTGGTAATCGGTAAAGCGAACAATTTGTAGATTATACAAGTTGGCGATGAGCACGCCGGTTAGCAGCAAAATCCCCAAAAAGGCGACCAGCGCCCGGCGCACAAACAGCGCGGACTCTGCCGAATAGTCGCGAAAAGAGTTCTGTAATTTCATCCGCTGCGTTTTCTACTTAAGGCTACCATATCACTCACGGTGATAAGGATGGTTGGTGGTAATGCTCCACGCCCGGTACAGACTCTCTGCGACCAGTACGCGAACCAGCGGATGGGGGAGGGTAAGCGCCGAAAGTGACCAGCTTTGTTCTGCCGCCGCTTTACAGGCAGGCGATAACCCTTCCGGCCCGCCAATCAGCAAGCTGACATCGCGGCCATCCAGCTTCCAGCGTTCCAGTTCAGCGGCTAACTGCGGCGTGTCCCAGGGCTTGCCTGGGATATCTAGGGTGACAATGCGGTTTTTACCTGCGGCAGCCAGCATTTGCTCACCCTCTTTGTCGAGTATGCGCTTGATATCCGCGTTCTTGCCGCGTTTTCCCGCCGGAATTTCAATCAGTTCAAAAGGCATATCTTTCGGAAAACGACGCAGGTACTCGGTAAAACCGGTTTGTACCCAGTCCGGCATTTTCGTTCCCACGGCGACAAGTTGCAGCTTCACGCATTAACTCCAGAGTTTTTCCAGCTCATACAGGCGACGGCTCTCTTCCTGCATAACATGGACAATCACATCACCTAGATCGACCACAATCCAGTCGGCGCCGTTTTCACCTTCAACGCCGAGAGGCAATAAACCCGCAGCGCGAGATTCCTGAACCACGTGGTCAGCAATGGACATAACATGACGGCTGGATGTTCCCGTACAGATGATCATACAGTCGGTGATACTGGATTTGCCCTGAACGTCTAAGGCGATGATGTCCTGACCTTTGAGGTCATCAATTTTGTCGATAACAAAATCCTGGAGTGCTTTACCCTGCAAGTTTTCCCCCTGGGTGAAATAAAAAAGATAAAAATGGTCTGTCAGTATACCTGAAGCAGAGGCGATTTCGGGACAAATGTCAGCAAATCGGCTCTTGAAAGTGGGCTATCATCCCACCCCGCGTCACAGATTGCATCGCCATTTTTGTAAAACAATTTCTACAAAGTCGTGTATGGCGGAAAAGTCAGGTTGCGGAGAATATCAGCCTGCCCGGGCCTGTCAATGTCCGTTGCGGCTTACCTGTAAAAAAACAGAAAAGTCATGCTTCTTCGCACCAGATGGCGCGGCTATTGAGGACGCGTAGTGTTGCGAACTCGTCATTGATATCAATGACGCTCCAGCAGCCCTGGTCTACACGAAAATGCCACATTGCCTCGGGAGGCATGCCGATTAAGCGGGCAATCAACAGGCTCAACACACCCTGGTGGCTAACGATTAATATGTTTTTGTGCTGCTGATACTCACCAAGTCCGGCAATAAACCTTTCTATCCGCTGTGAAAATGCCTGAAAGCCTTCACCGCGAGTAGGGACGGTATGCTGCCAGTCATTGCACCAGGCACTATAGTTTTCGGCATCTTCTTGCATCAGCTCGCGATGATGCCGCATTTCCCAGTCACCAAAAAACATTTCGTTGAGTTCAGGGATGATTTGCATGGGGAGTTGACGGGCATCAAGAACCAGGCGCGCGGTGTGCTGCGCCCGTTCCAGTTCACTGCATAAAACCTTATCGAAGGGAACATCACGTAGCAGTGTATGCAAGCTTTTCGCCTGCGCGATACCGCGCTCCGTAAGTGGTGTAGGCGCATGACCGCTGTATAACCCGTCGACATTCGCTTGCGTTTCACCGTGACGAATTAACCACAGTCGCATCATTCCCTCCGTGACGGCAGATATCAGCGATACAAGCCTTGTTGGTTAATGTAAGTCAGTACCGATTCTGGTAACAATTCCTCACAAGATTCGCCGTTTTGCAAACGTTCGCGGATGATTGTCGCCGAGATGTTGAACCACGGCGTTTCGGCGAGATAAATTTTACCAGCAGGCTGAAGATGCAGATCTTCCGGATTATGCGTCAAATGATCTTCCAGCCACTGCTGGTACTGCGGTTGTGCCATTTCCAGCGGATAACCTGGACGTCGACAGACTATCAAATGTGCATTGTCGAGAATCGTTTCGTATTCATACCAGGTCGGAAAGTTCAGCAGCGAGTCCTGACCGATAATAAACGCCAGCGGCACATCTGGGCCTTGCTCCTGTCGCCACTCTTTTAACGTCTGCGACGTGTAAGAGGGGGCATTACGCTTTAACTCGCGTTCATCAAGGGTAAACAGCGACTTGTCGGCAATCGCCAGTTCAAGCATGTGTTTTCGCTGCACGCTGTTCGCTTCAGGCTGGGGGCGATGCGGAGGAACGTTGTTAGGGATAATCGTTACCCGCGTCAGGCCAATCAGATTCGCCAGCGTTTCCACGGGTTTTAGATGGCCATAATGCACCGGGTCGAAGGTGCCGCCAAACAGAGCTTGTAAAGATTTCATATCAACCGTCGATAAATACGTCTGCCAGTGGTTTATGACACAAAAGAAGAGATAATCCCTCCAGCTCTGCCCACACGGACTGACCGTAATCTTGTTTGAGAGTAAGTTCCGTTCGTGTCAGGAGTTGTACAGCCTGACGTAACTGTGGCTGACTCAGGCGATTTAGCGCTTCGCTAATCATGTTACGACGGTTCTGCCATACCCGATGCTTGTCAAACAGCGTACGCAGCGGAGTATGAGCAGACTGACGCTTCAGATTAACCAGTAGCAATAGCTCACGTTGCAAAGTACGCAACAAAATCACCGGTTCACTGCCTTCCAGGCGCAGCTGCTGCAGAATATGCAATGCGCGCTTGCTTTTGCCGCTCAACAAAGCGTCAACCCAATGAAAAGGGGTGAAATGTGCGGCATCATTCACCGCTTGCTCAACGCGCGGCAGTGTCAGTTTGCCATCCGGCCAGAGTAGCGATAAACGCTCCAGTGCCTGTGCCAGCGCCAGCAGGTTTCCTTCATAACAGTAGCAGAGCACCTGATTCGCCGCGTCATCCAGTTCTAAATTGAGCTGTTTTGCTCGCGCGGCAACCCAGCGAGGAAGCTGGGCCTGTTCTGGGGTCTGGCAAGTAACCTGCACGCTACGGTTTGCAAGCGCGGTAAACCAGGCGGCATTTTCCTGCGCTTTGCTCAATTTATTACCGCGGACGATCAACAGCAGATCGTCATGCAGCAATCCGGTGAGCGTGAGGAGTTGTTCATTGATCGCCGCATTCGGTCCGTTTTCTGGTAACAACAGCAATAGCGTTTGTCGACTGGCAAACAGGCTCATTGCCTGGCATAGCGAAAATATTGCGTTCCAGTCCGTGTTGGGATCAATGGAAAAAGTGTGGTGTTCTTCGAATCCTTGTGCCGCAGCTACCTGACGAATGGCGTCCTGGCTTTCTTGCAACAACAGGGGATCGTTACCAAGTAAAAGATAGGCCGCGCGCAGCCCTTCAGTGAGCTGCGCGCGGAGTTGTTCCGGGTACAACCGAATCATCAGTTACCCAGCGTGGTGGAGACGCGTGCAGGCGTTGCTGTGGTATCCGTTGTTGCCGACGTTTCTTCGTCGGAACGGACGTCCGCAGCGCGAATGCTTGGCAGCTTACGAATAAGCTGTTCGGCGGCACGGTCGTACATCTCTTTAATGATCATGTCCTGCTCGTTATCTTTCGCTAACGCCATTTGCGGGTTATCGAAGAACGAACGGAAGACTTTGGCGCTAATCGGGTAGATATCTCGCCCAGGAATCAATACCGACGCGCTAACAGTCATCACCATCTGATATTCCGCAGTTTGACCATTACGGAAAACCGACGCGGTATCCTGTGAGATTGATACAGCGCCCAGACGCAGGGATGGAACATCCTTACGCGTGGTTTCTTTATCGAGCAACTCGACACCGTTCAGACGTAACTGGTTACGCACTGCACGGCTTAACGGCCCGTTCGGGTCACCGGAATCCAGGATCATAACCTTCATAGTGGAAGGGACCTGCGTGGTATCACGCAGATGCCAGCCACACCCGGCGGTGATTAACACCGCCAGAGATAACAACAATGTTGCCAGATATCGCACGCTTCCTCCCGCGCTTAGCCAACGACCAGATTGAGGAGTTTACCCGGTACGTAAATCACTTTACGCACGGTAACGCCATCAAGATATTTTGCTACCAGATGTTCCTGGCCAGCACGTTCGCGAACCTGTTCTTCCGTTGCATCCACCGGAACGGTGATTTTGGCACGGACTTTACCGTTAACCTGAACAACGACCAGCGTGGAGTCTTCCACCATCGCTTTTTCATCAGCAACCGGCCACGGCGCGTTGTCGATATCGCCTTCGCCTTTCAGTTCCTGCCACAGCGTGAAACAGATGTGTGGGGTGAACGGGTTAAGCATACGAACTACCGCCAGCAGCGCTTCCTGCATCAGGGCGCGATCCTGCTCGCCATCGGTCGGTGCTTTCGCCAGTTTGTTCATCAGCTCCATAATCGCCGCAATTGCGGTGTTGAAGGTCTGACGACGGCCGATATCATCGGTCACTTTAGCGATTGTTTTATGCACATCGCGACGCAGCGCTTTCTGATCTTCAGTCAGTGCATCGACGTTCAGTGCCGCAACATCACCTTTTGCTGTGTGCTCGTACACCAGTTTCCAGACACGTTTCAGGAAGCGGTTAGCCCCTTCCACGCCGGACTCCTGCCATTCAAGAGTCATATCCGCCGGAGAAGCGAACATCATAAACAGACGAACGGTGTCCGCGCCGTAACGTTCAACCATCACCTGCGGGTCGATACCGTTGTTCTTCGACTTGGACATTTTGCTCATGCCGGTATAAACCAGCTCATGGCCTGCCGCGTCTTTCGCTTTTACGATACGGCCTTTCTCGTCACGTTCAACGATAGCATCAACCGGGGAAACCCAGTTACGTTCGCCGTTTTCGCCAACATAGTAGAAGGCATCTGCCAGCACCATACCCTGACACAGCAACTGTTTCGCTGGTTCGTCAGAGTTCACCATGCCTGCATCACGCATCAGTTTGTGGAAGAAGCGGAAGTAGAGCAGGTGCATGATGGCGTGTTCGATACCACCAATGTAGATATCCACCGGCAGCCAGTAGTTAGCCGCTTCGGAATCCAGCATACCTTCTTTGTACTCCGGGCAAGTGTAGCGCGCATAGTACCAGGAGGACTCCATAAAGGTGTCGAAAGTGTCGGTTTCACGCAGCGCTGGCATACCGTTAACGGTGGTTTTCGCCCACTCAGGATCTGCTTTAATCGGGCTGGTAATGCCGTCCATCACCACATCTTCCGGCAGGATCACCGGCAGTTGGTCGTCCGGGGTCGGCATCACAGTGCCGTCTTCCAGCGTCACCATCGGAATCGGTGCGCCCCAGTAACGCTGACGGGAAACACCCCAGTCGCGCAGGCGGTAGTTCACTTTACGCTCGCCAACGCCCATCGCAGTCAGTTTATCGGCGATGGCGTTGAAGGCCGCTTCATGGTCAAGACCGTTGAACTCGCCAGAGTTGAACAGCACGCCTTTTTCAGTCAGTGCCTGCTGAGAAAGATCGGGTTCAGAACCATCAGCCGCCAGGATAACCGGTTTGATGTTCAGGCCGTATTTAGAGGCAAACTCGTAGTCGCGCTGGTCGTGACCCGGAACCGCCATGACTGCGCCCGTGCCGTACTCCATCAATACGAAGTTTGCTGCCCAAACAGGAATTTCTTCGCCCGTTAATGGGTGAACAGCTTTAAAGCCAGTATCGACGCCTTTTTTCTCCATTGTTGCCATTTCAGCTTCGGCAACTTTGGTGTTACGGCATTCGTCAATAAAGGCTGCCAGTTCTGGATTATTTTCCGCCGCTTTCTGCGCCAGCGGATGACCTGCCGCTACCGCCAGATAGGTACAACCCATAAAGGTGTCCGGGCGAGTAGTATAAACAGTCAGCGTGTTGTCATAGTCGTTAACGTTGAAGGTGATTTCTACGCCTTCGGAACGACCGATCCAGTTACGCTGCATAGTTTTAACGGTGTCTGGCCAGTGATCGAGTTTATCCAGATCGTTGAGCAGCTCGTCAGCGTAAGCGGTGATTTTGATAAACCACTGCGGGATCTCTTTACGCTCAACTTTGGTATCGCAGCGCCAGCAGCAGCCGTCGATAACCTGTTCGTTCGCCAGTACGGTCTGGTCGTTCGGGCACCAGTTGACCGCAGAGGTCTTCTTATACACCAGGCCTTTTTTATACAGCTCGGTGAAGAATTTCTGTTCCCAACGGTAGTATTCTGGCGTACAGGTTGCCAGCTCGCGGCTCCAGTCATAACCAAAGCCCAGCATTTTGAGCTGGTTTTTCATGTACGCGATGTTGTCGTACGTCCACGGTGCTGGCGCGGTGTTGTTTTTTACCGCCGCGCCTTCCGCAGGCAGACCAAACGCGTCCCAGCCGATCGGCTGCAGAACGTTTTTGCCCAGCATGCGCTGGTAACGGGCGATCACGTCACCGATGGTGTAGTTACGTACGTGGCCCATGTGTAGTCGACCAGAAGGATAGGGAAGCATAGACAGGCAGTAATACTTCTCTTTGCTCTCGTCTTCGGTTACTTCAAATGTGCGCTTCTCATCCCAATGAAGCTGTACTTTGGATTCTATCTCTTCCGGGCGGTATTGCTCTTGCATGGCAGCCAGTGGTCCTGTTTTCATTACGGCTACAAAAGTAGCGTTAGAGGTGGTTTTTCAGATCCGCATAGCATAGCCCAAACGTCCGCGTCAAAACAGCCTTTCGCGCACTCGACGTTGAAATCGCACAGCGGTAATCCTTGCACGAATTTACACACTCTGTGGGCAGTCTTGCAAAGTTGAGCGTAAATAACGTCTATTATTATAGCCAGTTAACGACACGGGAGATGAAATGATGAACAAGGTTGCTCAATATTACCGTGAACTGGTGGCGTCATTAAGCGAGCGACTGCGTAATGGCGAACGCGATATCGATGCACTGGTAGAACAGGCGCGTGAGCGTGTAATAAAAACAGGGGAGTTAACGCGGACCGAGGTCGATGAACTGACTCGGGCCGTCAGACGTGACCTGGAAGAGTTCGCCATGAGTTATGAAGAGAGCCTGAAGGAAGAATCCGACAGCGTTTTTATGCGGGTGATTAAAGAAAGCCTCTGGCAGGAACTGGCGGACATCACCGATAAAACGCAGCTTGAATGGCGTGAAGTTTTCCAGGATCTCAATCATCACGGGGTTTATCACAGCGGAGAAGTGGTAGGGCTTGGGAATCTGGTCTGCGAGAAATGTCACTTCCATCTCCCGATCTACACGCCGGAAGTGCTGACGCTATGCCCGAAATGTGGTCATGACCAGTTCCAGAGACGCCCGTTCGAGCCGTAATAGTTTGATTTCGCACAGCAATAAAGAGAATTTGGGCCGAATGAAATTCCCCGGCCCTTGTTTTTATCTCTACAGTAAATCTTCAATCTCACGGATTTCTTGACTGACATCTCTGGTACCGGATGACTGAACTTTACGATACAGGTCGAGAGCCTGTCGGAGATCAACAGGTCTTCCTTCTCCGTAGTGATACATAATGGCTAGGTTATACCAGGCAGTGGCGTCATTGCATTCAGCGGCTTTCGTAAACCATTCAAAGGCGGCCTGATAATCTTTCTCAACGCCTTGCCCATGTTTATACATATAGCCGATGTTAACGTAAGCGCCGATGCTTCCCTGAGCGGCAGCCTTCAGATACCAGTACATCGCTTGTTTATAGTCCTGGTCCACTCCTTCGCCCAAATCATAATCCCACGCTATTTGAAATTGGGCGTGCTGATTACCTTGCAGGGCGCTTTTCAAATACCAGAATGCGGCGAGAGTCTTGTTTTGGGGAACACCTGTACCTTTTTCATAAAGGTCAGCAAGGTTATCCTGTGCGGGATTATGCCCCTGGAGCGCGGCTTGTTTGTACCAATAGAAAGCCTGTTCATAGTCTTGCGTCACCCCAGTGCCATTTTGGTACATTAACCCCAGATTATTTTGTGCATATTTCAACCCCTGCTCTGCTGCCTTCCGATACCACTCAACCGCATCTTCATAGTTAGGCGGTGCCGCTTCGTCGAGTATGCAACCCAGCAAATTGGCTGCTAATGCCTGTTCTTGCAAGGCGGCTTTCTTCAACCAGAAGATAGCTTGCGCATTATCTTTATAGCGGCTTTTATTCTCGTTATATTTTCGACCTAAAGAATATTGTGCTTCACAATGCCCTTGTTCAGCGGCAAGTTTGAGCCAGTAAAAGGCCTTTTCGTCGTCCGGAGAGTCAATTGCACTATCGCGATTGTAATAAAACCCAACAATATATTGTGCCTCACTATCGCCTTGTTCAGCACGTTCGATAATCTCATCTATTGATAAATTATCGCAGCAACTTGACGTAAAAATCATTATCATTTCCTTATGGTTGTAGATAAATCATATTATATTTTTATATGTTCCATTTTTGCGTAAGCCTTATTTTATGCGTATTATGCTGTGTCAGAAAAGTATAAATAAATGAGCCTCGCAATGTAGTTGATATTCATTGAATGAATATTTAAGGATAAATTATATGGACATGGAGTCGCAAAAAATATTGTTTGCACTTTCCACTCCGATGGAAATACGCAATGAATGCTGTTTACCTTCGCATTCATCTCCCAAAATGTATTTAGGTACACGCTTTTTTGACCTTTCTTCTTCCTGGGGAATTGATGGCCGTGATGACCTACTGCGCACAATTCACCGAATGATCGATAACGGTCATGCTGCACGGTTGGCTGGGTTTTATCACCGCTGGTTTCGTTATTCGCCATGTGAATGGCGTGGTTATCTTGCTGAATTAAATGAGCAAGGTCAGGCTTATGCGCAATTTGTCGCCAGCACCGCCGAATGCTGTGGCGAAGGGGGAATCAAAGCCTGGGATTATGTCCGGATGGGTTTTTTAAGCCGGATGGGCGTACTTAATAACTGGTTGAGTGAAGAAGAAAGTCTATGGATCCAGTCGCGCATTCATTTACGGGCGCTACGTTATTATAGTAACTGGCGGCAATACTTTGCCGGTTATACCTTTGGTCGACATTATTGGCAGTCTCCCGAGGATGATAATCTGCCTTTATTACGTGAATTCTTAGTGCGTAAAGAATACGACGATTCCGGCAATGATATGTTTTATCAATTAGTTGCCAGTGACGATGCATATTACGCGACCTTACCCTGGCAACATCTGGCTGACTACCCTTCATGCCCGGAAACGCTTAAGGATATGAGCGACCTATGAAAAATTGCTGGAAGATCCTTGAAATAGAGGAAACGACTGACGTCGATATTATCCGTCGCGCTTATCTGGCGCTGTTACCGTCCTTTCATCCAGAAACCGATCCACAGGGCTTTAAACAACTGCGTCAGGCGTATGAAGACGCGCTACGGATTGCGCAGTCGCCTGCTAAATCTGTTTGGCAAGCAGAAGAACATGAAGTTGCAGAACATGAAATTCTGCTCGCCTTTCGTGCGTTACTTGCCTCTGATAGCGAACGTTTTCTGCCCTCAGCCTGGCAGCGATTCATTCAGCAATTAAATTATTGCTCGATGGAAGAGATTGATGAATTACGCTGGTTGTTGTGCGCGATAGCTATGAACACTGCCCATTTATCCTTCGAGTGCGTGGCGTTATTAGCTGAAAGATTGCGGTGGTTGCAGGAGGAAAACACTGGGGAAATAGACGAAGAAGAACTGGAATCCTTTTTATATGCCATTGCGAAGGGGGATATTTTTAACTTCCAGACCATTCTGCATCTGTCCGTTGCCGTGCAAAATGAAACCATTGATTTTTACCAAATGTTCGCTCGGATTTGGTCATCGCATCCAGAATGGCTGACACTGTATTTAGCGCAACATCGCGCAGTGATTATCCCCGATGATGCAAAACTGCACAGAAATTTACTGTGCTGGTATACCTCAAGCCACGTGGGAATACCCGAACTCCTGGATTATGTTCGGTCGTGGCGGGAAGCTGAACCTGATAATGAAGATGCGCGTTATTATGAATACGCGCAACGCGTCTATTGTGGAGAAGGCGAAAACCTGCTGGCAGAACTTTGTGACTACTGGCGCGAGTATCCCTCAACCCAGGCGGATGCTTTAATGTTGCAATGGTGCCGTCAGCATCGGGTCGATTATTACCCGTTAGTGGTTATGATGATTGAAGCACGTGAACTGGTTAACGATCAGGGAAAACCGCTACTTTATGTTCCTGGCGACAGCGCCAGTACGCGCTTTCAATTATACGAAATACTCAGCCATGAAAAACTCTCTGCGCTGGGGCGTTCTCTGGTCGAGATGGTTTTGCACAAAGGGCGTAAGCCGCGAATCTCACTCACGCGTGATACAGAGCATCCCTTATGGCCATTATATTTAGTTGCTAAACAATTAGTGCTGGCGAACCAGCCTACAGAAGAATCATTAATGCCGATCGTCGCTCGTCTTGATGCAGAAGATCGTTGCCCACTGGAAGCATTAATTATTCGTCGATTATTAATTCAGTCGGCGAATTTTACCGAGAAGCAAACCGTCGAACCGGAGCCGCAACCGCAGCCAATGCCTGTTGATGATGGTGGGCCGGGCTGTCTGGGCATCATTAAAATTATTTTCTATATTTTTATTTTTGCTGGTTTGATAGGGAAAATACTCCATCTCTTCGGGTGACAGTCGACGTTAATGTGCGGGAAGCCCGGCAAGCAATCTTTCCGCATTTTTGTAATGTTGTTTGGCGGCCAGTTTTAACCATTTTTGAGATTCATAATGGTTAACATTAACACCTGAGCCATTTCTGTAGATCAAACCCAAAGTATATTGAGCATGAGCATACCCTTGTTCAGCTGCTTCCTTATACCAGAGAATTGCTTTACGGGTATCTGGTTTGACTCCCAGACCTTTCAGGTAGATCCACCCCAGTTTGCTTTGTGCGCGCGGATTTTCCTGTTCTGCTGATTGCTCATACCAGTATCTCGCCTGTGTATAATCCAGTGGTTTACCGTCGCTACCATGAAGATAAAATTCGCCAAGGCGATATTGCGACGTTGAGTGACCATGAATCGCGGAAAGCTCCGTTGCTGCCGTGGTAAACGGAAGACTGCCTGGTGATCTTAAATAATCAAAGACATAATTCGCCATAGCTTTATCGCGCAAGGTCGTTTTCTTAGGTTGGCTAATACAAGTGATAGCCGCAACTATAAATATTGCGAATATAAAATATATTTTTTTGTTCATTTATCAATGCTTCGATTTTCTTTTTATTTTGAAAGCGTCAAGTTTATACTCATCATTAATAAAAAAGTAGTCAGTTAATGTACTTAAAGGATTGTTAATATATGGATAAGGAAGAACAACGCCTTCTATTTGCGCTTTCTACGCCAATGGAGATTCTTAATAAGGGATGCAAGCCTGCACATGACTCGCCAAAAATGTATACCGGAGTAAAAGAATTTGATCTGTCATCATCCTGGGGAATAAATAATCGTGATGATTTAATTCAGACTATTTACCAAATGACCGATGATGGTCACGCAAATGATTTAGCCGGGTTATATCTGGCATGGCATCGCTCTTCACCTGAAGAGTGGAAAGCATTAATAGCTGGTGGCTCTGACAGAGGGCTGATTTATACCCAATTTGTTGCACAAACCGCTATGTGCTGCGGGGAAGGGGGAATCAAAGCCTGGGATTATGTTCGAATGGGGTTTCTGTCACGGGTCGGTGTGCTCAACAAGTGGCTGACGGAAGACGAGAGTTTATGGCTGCAATCGCGTGTCTATGAACGAGCACACCATTACTATCACAGTTGGATGCACTATTTTTCCGCCTATTCGTTAGGACGTCTCTACTGGCAATCCGCTCAGTGCGAAGACAACGCTTCGCTACGCGAGGCGCTGACCTTGTACAAATACGATAGCGCCGGGAGTCGGATGTTCGAAGAGCTGGCAGCGGGAAGCGATCGTTTCTATGCCACGCTTCCCTGGCAGCCATTAACTGCCCAGCCTGAATGCCCGGCAACGCTTAAGGATGTGAGCGACCGATGAAAACATGTTGGCAAATCCTCGAAATCGAAAGCACAACACAAGTTGATATTATCCGTCAGGCTTATCTTGCTCGTTTACCGTTGTACCATCCAGAAACCGATCCGCAGGGGTTTAAAGCGTTACGCCAGGCCTATGAAGAGGCGCTGCGACTTGCGGTCAATCCAGACGAAAAAAATGCTGATAACGAGAAAGATCTTGCAGAAGAGCACGAAGCACTGAAAGCGTTCAGAACCTTACTGGCTTCGGAAAGTGATCGTTTTCAGCCCTCCGCCTGGCAGAAATTTATTCAGCAATTAAATACCTGGAACATGGAGTATGTCGAACAATTACGCTGGCCGCTGTGTGCAATCGCTATGAAGGCGCGATATCTTTCATTGAATTGTGCATCTTTGTTGGCAGAGCGTTTGAACTGGCATTCGTTTAGTGACAGCGAAGGAATGGATGAAGAAGAGCGGGAGGCTTTTCTTGAGGCCATTCAGGCTGGGGATTGTTTCGATTTCCTTAGCCTTCTGGAATATCCCGTCGCGTTACAGAACCAGACTGTTGATTATTACTTCGCGCTGGAACGTTGCTGCCGTTACCATCCTGACTATGTCACTGCATTTTTGGCGATGGCAGGTCCATGGTTAATTCCTGATGATGCGAAGTTGCATCGCAAATTGTTGCGCTGGTATAGCTCGGTGCAAACAGGTATGGCGGAACTCATTCCTGTTGCCCAACAGTGGCAAACGGAAGAACCAGAAAGCGGAGATGCCCGATATTACTCGTGTGCACAACGGTTGTACTGCGGTGAGGGGGAAAGTCTGCTTGCCGATCTCTGCGCATACTGGGAGAGTTACCCATCTACACAAGCGGATTATTTGTTGTTGCAGTGGAGCAAGCGTCATTGCCCGGATTACTTCGCGTTATTAGCGATGGTTATCGAAGCGCGAAGCATGATTGATGCACAAGGTAAGCCGCTGAAATATGTCCCTGGCGAGAGCGCCTGGACGCGGCTGTTATGGGCGGAAATTTTACATAGCGGAAAATTATCGCCGTTAGGTCAATCGTTTATCGAGTCGTTATTCTTCAAACGCAAAGCATGGGCGTGGTGGAAATCGAGAGTCGGTAGCGAGACAGGGCAAGATTCACCGTTACTGGATCTGTATCGGGTAGCGGAACAGGTAGTACTGGAAGCGTTTCCGAAACAAGAGATGCTGGCCCGTCTTAATACAAGGCTGGAAGGCGGAGACGCTCATCCATTAGAGGCCATTATCACCCGGATGCTGTTGACAAAAGTGAAACTCGAGCCGGAGGATGAAGATGTCGATGAGCCTATACCTGAAAATCATGAAGAGAAAAATGATGAGGATGAAAAACCACAGAGCATTACCAGCATTATTAAAATCGGCTTAACGGTGCTGGTGATAGGTTATGCTCTCGGCAAAATCGCGATGTTGCTCAGTTAGATGTGATGCTGACGCATCTTATCCGATCTACGAGTAGGCCGGATGCAGCGTTTACGCCGCATCCGGCAGTCGTGTTTATGGGAGCTCAATGGCTAAATAATCGCTCGCCCGCCGCCTAACCTCATCGACGCGGGCCATATCGTTTGACTGCAACGCCTCATCAAAATCGGTGATCACCCGGCCAATCTCTTCTCGCTCTTCACCCAGCGCACGCGCCCACAACTCTTCCAGTTTGGCTTTAAAGGTACGGTTGATGAGCATATCGCGCGGATAAATTTTCAATGCGGATAACCGCGCCCGACTCTCTTCAATCTGCTGAGCGCTCAATGTTACCGGACTGTGATTAATGACTCTGGACTTAACGCTGCCGTCTTCCAGAAGCACGTCAACTTCAAGCAACCCGTTGATATCATAACTAAAGCGAATATCAATCGACTGATAAGCCCCGGTTTTCTTCAACGGCACATCGAATGATTCCACCAGAATGTTATTTTTAACTTTGTGGTTTTCTCCCTGATAGACGTTAACCGTAATTGAATCCTGTTCCGGGTGCATGGTTGAGTAAGTTTCTAGACGCGATACAGGCACAGTGGTGTTTCGTTCAATAATTGGCGAGAAAATGCCGGAAACGCCCTGGCGGTTAACTTCAACGCCCAACGAGTAAGGACAAATATCGGTGAGGATCACTTCTTCAATGTCTTCGCTGCGTAAGCGGCAGGCGGCCTGGATCGCTGCGCCCAGCGCGACAATGGTGCTCGGGTCGTAACTTTGATACGGTAGTTTGCCAAACAGACGCACGGCGATTCGCTGCACCAGCGGCATTTGCGACGCACCGCCGACCAGTACCAGGCTGTCGATTTGACTCGGTTTCAGACGTGCATCGCGCAACGCCTGTTCAATCGGCACACGCAAGCGGTTGAGTAGCGGCAACCACAAATCTTCCAGTTCGTTCTCGTAAAATTCGCATTCACGTGTTTCTTCCTGGTACTGCCAGCGAATGTGCATTGGCGATTGATTGCTACATTTTGCCGCTTCCACGCAGGCGTATAAGGCTGCCAGTTCGCTCTCGTTAAGCGTGGTTTTGGCAACTTCCGCGCGTCTTAAAACTTCATCGACCAGCATATGAGTAAAATCTTCGCCACCAAGGAAGTTATCACCCGCGGAGGCGTGCACTTCAATCACCGGCGTAGCGTATTCAAGCACCGTGACGTCAAACGTGCCGCCACCGAGATCAAAAACCAGCGAGCGGGTATTTTGCTGCGTATGCAGGCCATACGCCATCGCGGCTGCCGTTGGCTCATTAATCAGGCGCACTGCATTTAGCCCGGTTAACTCTGCTGCTAAACGGGTATGCTTGCGTTGTTCATCACTGAAATAAGCAGGAACAGAGATCACCACATCTTTAATCGGACGTTGCAGAAATTCTTCAGCATCTTCTTTTAATGAACGCAATACCAAAGAAGATAATTCCGGTGCATTAAATGTGTCACCGCCTAAACGCCAGTTGGTATTACTGCCCATCGCGCGTTTAAATAACGCTGCGGTTTTATCAGGATGCGATGTGCGCCTGGACACTGCCGGTTTACCGACCAGAATATGGTTATTTTCATCCATGCTAATTATGGATGGTGTTAAATATTCACCGAATTTATTTGGAATTAATTGTGCGGCACCGTCTTTCCAGACAGCAATTAAACTATTGGTAGTACCGAGATCGATACCAATGGCGAGTTCTGCATTATCCATTGCATTTATATCTTGAAAGAAAAAGAGATAACCAGATTAAGACCACCCTGGTAAAACGTGGTGATCTTAATCAATAAGGAGTATTAAGCGTAAAATTTCAGACGTTCAGCCAGTAAATCAACAAAGCCCTGACGATCAACATCGACCATTACAGTGGCATTCGGTTTATTACCGGTCAGATAGTAATAATCAACAACTGTCATCCCCTGGGTATATTTCCCCTGTGTTTCAACGCCGACCCAGCGCTCCACGGTGGTAAACAACTCGGGTTTCAATAGCCAGGCAATGGTGCATGGGTCATGCAACGGCGCGCCGACAAAGCCCCATTTTTCGTCTTTATGATATTCGAGGAAGAAATCCAGCAGTTCGGCAACAATGGTTGAAATTGGGTTACCAATCGCGCGGAAACGCTCGGTGTCTTCAACGTGGATTTGTGCTTTGTGAGTGACATCCAGACCGGCCATCACCACCGGGATCCCTGACTGGAAGACAATCTCCGCTGCTTCCGGGTCAACGTAAATATTAAACTCGGCGGCTGGCGTCCAGTTACCAAGCCCCATTGCACCGCCCATAATCACGATACGGGCGATTTTGCTGTGCAGTTCCGGATGGCTATTGAGCAGCAAGGCGACGTTAGTTTGCGGTCCGGTAGAAACAATGGTGACAGGTTCCGCACTTTCACGCAGCGTTTTCGCCATCAGCTCTACCGCCGTACAGTTTTGCGGTGCAAACGTCGGTTCCGGTAATGCCGGACCATCCAGACCGCTTTCGCCGTGTACGTTGTCCGCGATAATCAACTCACGCATTAACGGTTTCACCGCACCGCTTGCTACCGGAATATCGGTGCGATTAAGCAAGGTCAGCATACGCAGAACATTGCGTAATGTTTTATCGGGTGTCTGGTTTCCGGCGGAAGATGTGATGGCTTTGACATCAAGCTCTGGTGAGGCGAGGGCGAGAACTATTGCGATAGCGTCGTCATGACCTGGGTCGCAATCTAACAGAATTGGCAGTGCCATTGTTGCTCCTTGTTGTGTGTTTCTTTGCGACAAGGGTAACGCCGGAATGTAACAGATACGAGGACCGAAACGATAAAGCGTGAGATGGCGCGCACCTGGGTATGCGCGCCAGAAGGATTAGTGCAGGATTTTCGCGAGGAAGTCTTTTGCGCGGTCCGATTTCGGATCATCGAAGAAAGCGTCTTTCGGCGAGTCTTCGACAATTTTTCCCTCGTCCATAAAGATCACTCTATTCGCCACTTTACGGGCAAAGCCCATTTCGTGGGTCACCACCATCATGGTCATCCCCTCGTTCGCCAGTTCCACCATCACGTCCAGCACTTCGTTGATCATCTCCGGATCCAGCGCCGATGTCGGTTCGTCGAACAGCATCGCAATAGGATCCATGCACAATGCGCGAGCGATCGCCACACGCTGCTGCTGACCGCCGGAAAGCTGCGCCGGAAACTTATTGGCATGTGCGGAAAGTCCCACGCGCTCCAGCAATTTCAATGCTTTTTCACGAGCCGGCGCTTTATCGCGTTTAAGCACTTTCACCTGCGCCAGGGTCAGGTTTTCGATAATCGACAGATGAGGGAACAGCTCGAAATGCTGGAACACCATCCCGACGCGGGAACGCAGCTTTGCCAGATCGGTTTTCTTGTCGTTAACCACTATGCCATCAACGGTGATTTCACCTTGCTGCACCGGTTCGAGGCCGTTGACGGTTTTAATCAGCGTTGATTTGCCAGAACCAGACGGGCCGCAAACCACCACCACTTCGCCTTTTTTCACTTCGGTTGAGCAGTCGGTCAGCACCTGAAAGTGACCATACCATTTTGAAACATTTTTCAGGGTAATCATTATGCTGTCCTTCTTTTCAAGTAGCTGACCAACAACGACGCGCTAAGGCTAATAACGAAATAAACAAATCCGGCAAACAGGATCATCTCGACCTGCGTACCATCACGCTCACCAATGGTTGAGGCGGTACGGAAGAAATCGGCCAGAGATAACACATACACCAGTGAGGTATCCTGGAACAGTACGATACCCTGAGTGAGTAGCAGCGGCACCATCGCGCGGAACGCCTGCGGCAGAATAATCAGTTTCATCGACTGCCAGTGAGTCATCCCCAACGCCAGCGCGGCGCTTGACTGACCACGAGAAATACTTTGAATACCGGCGCGGATAATCTCTGAATAGTAGGCCGCTTCAAACATCGAAAACGCCACCATCGCCGAAATTAAACGGATATCATTTTTTGGCGATAATCCCAGCACGTTTTGCAGAAAACCCGGCACAATCAGGTAAAACCACAGCAGAACCATGACTAAAGGAATTGAGCGGAAAACGTTAACGTAGGCTTTGGCAAACCACGCCACGGGCGCAAAGCTGGACAAGCGCATCACCGCCAGCATGGTGCCCCACAAAATACCAATGACCACCGCCGTAATGGTGATTTTCAAGGTGATCACCAGCCCGTCCAGCAGATATGGCAGGGAAGGGACAATGGAACTCCAGTCAAACTCGTACATTATTTGCCCCCCATATTGCCGGGCAGGCGAACTTTACGTTCAACCAGCGTCATCACCAGCATGATAACCGCGTTAATCAACACATACGCCAGCGTGATGGCGGTAAACGACTCCCAGGCGTGGGCCGAGTAGTCGAGCAATTTACCCGCCTGCGCCGCCATATCTACCAGACCGATAGTCGAGGCGATGGCGGAGTTTTTCACCAGGTTCATCATCTCGGAAGTCATCGGCGGGACGATAACGCGATAAGCGTTAGGCAGCAGCACATAGCGGTAAGCCTGCGGCAGCGTCAGCCCCATTGCCAGCGCGGCATTCTTCTGCCCGCGCGGTAGTGACTGGATTGCGGCGCGTACTTGTTCGCAAACGCGAGCCGCAGTAAACAGCCCCAGGCAGAGCATAGAGGAGAGGAAAAACTGAATATTTGGGTCCAGTTCCGCCTTAAACCACATGCCGATTTTCTCCGGCAGCAGCTCTGGGATCACCAGATACCAGGTAAAGAATTGCACAATCAACGGCACGTTGCGGAACAGTTCGACATACAACGTACCCAGACCGGAGAGAAAACGGTTTGGAACGGTACGTAAAATGCCGAAAAATGAACCGACGAGGAAAGCGATAATCCAGGCGCAGATCGACAAAGCGATCGTCACCTGAAAACCACTCCAGATCCAACCAAGATAGGTGGTGTTGCCGAACGGGGCTTGTTGTAAAAAAATACCCCAGTTCCAGTCTATAGACATAAATCTACTCCAGAAAAAAGAGGGTAGCAGCGTTAACTGCTACCCTCGAAGATTGTTACCCAGCGTATTGCGGTTTTCAGGCCCGATGGGGAACGACCATCAGGCGTATAGTCTGTCCGTGCTACGTAACAATCGAGAGGGCTGGAATTTCCGCCCCTGGTTCTTGTAATTAGTTCAGTGCTTTGTCATTCGGTTCTTTGAACAGTGCTTTCATTTCGTCCGACAGTTCGAAATTCATGTTCAGGTTTTTCGGCGGAATTGGATTTTTGAACCATTTATCAAACCATTTTTCCGCTTCACCGGAGGTCTGCACCTGCGCGATGGTGTCATCCATCAGCTTTTTGAACTGCGGATCGTCTTTACGCAACATGCAACCGTAAGCTTCCTGAGACTGCGGCTTGCCGACGATTTCCCAGTTGTCTGGTTTCTTCGCCTTTGCACGTTCACCGGCCAGCAGGGCATCATCCATCATAAAGGCAACGGCACGACCGCTTTCCAGGGTGCGGAAAGAGTCACCGTGGTCTTTGGCGCTGATGATGCGCATGTTCATTTTTTGCTCTTCATTCAGTTTGTTGAGCAGAACTTCAGAGGTGGTGCCGGAAGTGACTACGACGGCTTTGTCTTTCAGGTCGGCAAAATCTTTAATATCGCCGCCTTTTTTGGTCAGCAGGCGCGTACCGACCACGAAAATAGTGTCGGAGAAAGCCGCCTGTTTTTGGCGCTCGACGTTGTTAGTGGTAGAACCACATTCAAAATCGAAAGTGCCGTTTTGCAGCAGAGGAATACGGTTTTGTGAGGTGATCGGAATCAGTTTCACCTGCAAGTCCGGTTTGTTGAGTTTCTTTTTCACTGCTTCAACAATGGCGTTGGAGTAATCCTGCGAGTAACCCACCACTTTTTGCTGATTGTCGTAATAAGAAAAAGGTACTGAAGATTCACGGTGACCGACGACAATCACACCGTTTTTGGCGATTTTGTCTAGTGTACTGCCCGCTGCCGGGGCGGCGTCATCTGCCTGTGCCAGTCCTGCGGAAAGCGCCAGGGCCAGGATTGCTGTGGCAGGTTTACGTAATTGCATATCCAACTCCTTTATCTTCTGCGTTAAAAACGCATGGATACCCGTTGTGAGTGTTTGTGTTGTTATCATCTGCAACTTTATTGTGCAGTGTTGTGCTTGTTAGGTAACATTTAGTTTGGCTAAATGTAAAGATATTGCTGTTTTATTGTTTGTTTTTGCGAGATGCACCGCACCATTCCGAAGCAAAATTCTTAAAATGCACCTTTTTGGTGCTACCGGTGGATTGTTGTGGTGCAACCGGGTTGCGCTAATGCCGGTTCAAGGTTTGCCTTGTATAACAAAGCAATAGATGTGCCAGAAATGGACAGAAGAATGGTGAAGGTGGAAAAGGTGTGCATGCCGCATCCGGCGAGCGTGCCGAAATACGGGATGTATTCCGGCACGATAAGAAGGGATTATTTACGTCGCTGACGCAGACTCATCAACACAGCGGCAAAACCAAACAGCGCCGTCAGCGCCCAAAGCGGCCAGTTGCCGGTACGTGCGTATGGCGTGAGTCCGGTAGTCGGCGTCACGTTAGTGGTTAACACCTCGCGGGTGAATTGCGGGATCATCGCCTGAATCTCACCTTGAGGACCAATCACCGCCGTAATGCCGTTGTTGGTGCTGCGCAGCAGTGGGCGCGCCAGCTCCAGCGCACGCATTCGCGCCATCTGGAAGTGCTGCCATGGACCAATAGACTTACCAAACCACGCATCGTTGGAGATAGTCAGCAGATAGTCGGTATCCGGGCGGAAGTTATCGCGCACTTGCTCGCCGAGAATGATCTCGTAGCAAATGGCCGCAGTGAGCTGAATGCCGTTCACCGACAGCGGTGGCTGGATATATGGCCCACGGCTGAATGACGACATCGGCAGATCAAAGAACGGTGCTAACGGACGCAGAATCGACTCCAGCGGGACAAACTCGCCAAACGGCACCAGATGGTTTTTGTTATAGCGATCGGCTGATTCATAGCTGTACGGCGCACCTTTACCCAGCGTGATGATGGTGTTGTAGGTATCGTAGCGGTTCTGCTTATTGAGGCGCGCATCGACAATCCCGGTGATCAACGAGCTACCTTCCTCACGCAGAACGCCATCCAGCTCTTTGAGGAATGGTTGCTGATTCATTTCCAGATCGGTAATTGCCGACTCCGGCCAGATGATCAGCGACGATTTACCCATCAGTGGTGCCGTTGCGTTGTAGTAAACCTTCAGCGTATTAAGAAGCTGGCCTTCGTCCCACTTCAGCGATTGCGGAATATCGCCCTGAACCATCGAAACCTGAATGGTTTTCTCCGGTTGCGGGGTATACCACTGGATGTAACGCAGCGGGAAGGGAAGGGCAAACAGTACGACAGCCACCACCAGCGGACGCCAGTTGCGTTTGACTAACGCCAGTGCCAGCAGGCCGCTTACCATCATCAGCAGGAAGTTAATGGCTTCTACGCCCATTATCGGTGCCAGCCCTTTTAACGGGCCATCAATCTGGCTATAGCCGAACTGCAACCACGGGAAGCCTGTCAGTACCCAACCGCGCAGAAACTCGGTCACCTGCCAGAGAGCAGGGGCGGCAATCGCCACGCGTAGCCAGGTGGTTTTCGGCCACAGACGCGACAACACGCCAGCAAACAGTCCGGTATACAGCGACAGATACGCCGCCAGCAGTACCACCAGGAAGATGTTAACCGGGCCAGGCATTCCGCCAAAGGTCGCGATGCTGACATAGACCCAGTTAATACCGCTGCCAAAGAGGCCAAATCCCCAGCAAAAGCCAATAGCGGCAGACTGGAGTGGACGGCGGTTAAAGGTCAACGCCTGAAGCCCCATCAGCGAAATAATCGCCGCAGGCCAGACGTCGTAAGGAGAGAAGGCCAGCGTTCCGCAGGCACCGAATAATAACGCCAGCAGCAGGCGAATGCGCTGGCGTTCAATTAATGAGGCAAAAGCCATGTAGTTATCTATCCAGTTTCGGTTTTATTCATCCAGCTTCGGCTGGGGTGAGTCATCCGGGATTTTGACATGAACCTGAATAATACGCCGACTGTCAGCCATCGCCACTTTGAACTGGTAACCGTCGATGTCGATGGTTTCGCCACGCGCCGGAAGATGCCCAAACGCCTGCATCACCAGACCACCGATGGTGTCAACCTCTTCATCGCTAAAGTGGGTGCCGAACGCTTCGTTGAAATCTTCAATGGAAGCCAGTGCGCGCACAGTCCAGGTATGACGACTCAGCTGACGGAAGTCGATATCATCTTCTTCGTCATACTCGTCTTCAATCTCACCAACAATCAGTTCCAGGATGTCTTCAATGGTCACCAGACCGGAAACCCCACCGAATTCGTCAATGACGATCGCCATGTGGTAACGCTGAGAGCGAAACTCTTTCAGCATCCGGTCTACGCGCTTACTTTCAGGAACGACAACCGCCTGACGTAACACTTTGTCCATGCTGAAGGCTTCAGCATCGCTGCGCATAAACGGCAGCAAGTCTTTCGCCATCAGAATCCCTTCAATGTGATCTTTGTCTTCGCTAATCACCGGGAAACGTGAGTGGGCGGACTCGATGATGACATCAAGGCATTCGTCCAGCGTCTGGTTGCGTTTCAGGGTAATCATCTGGGAGCGGGGGATCATGATGTCGCGAACGCGTTGGTCTGCGATGTCCATTACCCCTTCGAGCATATCGCGCGTATCTTCGTCGATAAGGTCGTTCTGCCCGGAATCACGGATCAGCGCCAGCAGTTCGTCACGGTTTTTCGGTTCACCGTGGAAAAGTTGGCTGAGTAACAGGGAGAAAAATCCCTTCTTGTTGCTTATCGTGTCACTACTGTGTGAATTGTCGTCGCTCATGGCGTCGTATGGGTTCTCATGTTAGTTAATCAAAACGCCGTCGTTAATCACCAACGGCGGGGACATCTGCCAGTCAAATGCCTGGCAAATTATTCTTTCTCGGCAATGTACGGATCCTCATAGCCCAGAGCAAGCATAATCTCTGTTTCGAGGGCTTCCATTTCTTCTGCTTCGTCATCTTCGATGTGATCGTAACCTAACAAATGCAGACTGCCATGCACCACCATATGCGCCCAGTGCGCCTCCAGTGGTTTGCCTTGCTCCTGAGCTTCCTTCTCAACCACCTGACGGCAGATAACCAGATCGCCCAGTAGCGACATCTCCATGCCAGGCGGCACTTCAAACGGGAAGGAGAGCACGTTGGTCGGCTTATCCTTACCGCGATAGGTCATATTCAGACTGTGGCTTTCGGCGGTGTCGACCACGCGAATAGTCACTTCCGACTCTTCCTGAAACTGCGGGATCACCGCATTCAGCCATGTCTGAAACTGGCTCTCTTCCGGTAACCCGGAATTATCTTCACATGCCAGTTGTAAATCGAGGATCACCTGACTCATTTTTGTTCCTGTTCTTCGCGCTTGCGTTCTGCCGCCAGCGCCGCTTTACGTTTTTGTTCAGCTTCTTCCCAGGCTTCATAGGCGTTAACGATACGCGCCACCACCGGGTGACGAACCACGTCTTCGCTGTGGAAGAAGTTAAAGCTGATCTCTTCGACATCGGCCAGCACTTCGATGGCGTGACGCAAACCAGACTTGGTATTACGCGGCAGGTCGATCTGCGTGACGTCGCCGGTGATAACCGCTTTTGAGTTAAAACCGATACGGGTCAGGAACATCTTCATCTGTTCGATGGTGGTGTTCTGGCTCTCATCAAGAATGATAAACGCGTCGTTCAGCGTACGACCACGCATATAGGCCAGCGGCGCGACTTCAATAACGTTGCGCTCAATCAGTTTCTCGACTTTCTCAAAACCCAGCATTTCAAACAGCGCGTCGTACAGCGGGCGCAGATACGGGTCTACTTTCTGGCTTAAATCGCCAGGCAGGAAGCCCAGTTTCTCACCGGCTTCTACCGCCGGACGAGTCAGCAGAATACGGCGGATTTCCTGACGTTCCAGGGCATCAACTGCCGCAGCTACTGCCAGGTAGGTTTTACCCGTACCCGCCGGCCCAACGCCGAAGGTGATGTCATGGTCGAGAATATTGGCGATGTACTGCGCCTGGTTTGGCGTGCGCGGCTTAATTACGCCGCGTTTGGTTTTGATATTGACCGCTTTGCCGTACTCCGGCACGCTCTCCGCGCTTTGCTCCAGCACGCGCGCTTCTTTAATCGCAAGGTGGATCTGTTCTGGTTCGATATCCTGAATCTGACCGCGCATTGGGGCGGTATCGACATACAGGCTGCGCAGAATGTCTGCCGCGGCGGTGACGCAAATCGGGCGGCCGGTCAGTTTAAAGTGGTTATCGCGGCGATTGATTTCGATGCCGAGACGGCGTTCGAGTTGTTTGATGTTGTCATCAAACGGGCCGCACAGGCTCAACAGACGCGCGTTGTCTGCTGGCTCCAGGGTGATTTCGCGAGTGTCTATGTTCAAACTGTTCCTCTTATCTGTATGCCGCCGGAAGCTGAACATTCACCGGCCTATAACGAAATTATTCACGCCACAGGAAAAAGGCGCAAGCATTGCGATAAAGATGGGGATAAAGAGAGAAAAAACAAGGCCCACCGGAACGGCGGGCCAGTGATTATTGACGAAGTGCGTGTTGTTCATGCCGGATGCGGCGTAAACGCCTTATCCGGCCTACAAATTCATGCAAATTCAATATATTGCTGGAATCATGTAGGCATGATAAGCGTAGCGCATCAGGCAATTTGCGTTTGTCGTCAGTCTCAAAACTTACCAGACCGGCGGGCCTGAGAATTACGGCTGATAATAACCCACGCCCAGGTCGTTTTCTTTGCGGGTACGGGCAATCACCGATTCCGGTGTTTCTGCCACGCGCAGACCCATTTCATCTTCAGTACGCACCACTTTACCGCGCAGAGAGTTCGGGTAGACGTCGGTAATTTCTACATCGACGAATTTACCGATCATATCCGGTGTGCCCTCGAAGTTGACCACGCGGTTATTTTCGGTACGCCCGGAAAGTTCCATGATGCTCTTACGCGATGTACCTTCTACCAGAATACGCTGGGTGGTGCCGAGCATCCGGCGGCTCCATGCCATCGCTTGCTGATTAATGCGCTCTTGCAGAATATACAGACGCTGCTTCTTCTCTTCTTCTGGAACATCATCAACCATATCGGCGGCTGGCGTACCCGGACGTGCAGAGAAGATAAAGCTGTAGCTCATGTCGAAATTGACGTCGGCAATCAGCTTCATCGTTTTCTCGAAGTCTTCGGTGGTTTCGCCAGGGAAGCCAACGATGAAGTCAGAACTGATCTGAATATCCGGACGCGCCGCACGCAATTTACGGATGATCGCTTTGTACTCCAGCGCCGTATGGGTACGTCCCATCAGGTTCAGAATACGATCGGAACCGCTCTGTACCGGCAGGTGCAGGAAGCTCACCAGCTCCGGCGTGTCGCGGTACACTTCGATGATATCGTCGGTGAATTCGATCGGATGGCTGGTGGTAAAGCGAATACGATCGATCCCGTCGATCGCAGCAACCAGACGCAGCAGATCGGCAAACGATCCGGTGGTACCGTCGTAGTTTTCACCACGCCAGGCGTTCACGTTCTGACCGAGCAGGTTGACTTCACGCACGCCCTGAGCCGCAAGCTGGGCAATCTCAAACAGAATATCGTCAGACGGACGGCTTACCTCTTCACCACGGGTGTAAGGCACCACGCAGTAGGTGCAATATTTATTGCAGCCTTCCATGATGGAGACAAACGCAGTCGGCCCTTCGGCGCGCGGTTCCGGCAGACGGTCGAACTTCTCGATTTCCGGGAAGCTGATATCTACAACGGGGCTGCGGTCGCCGCGCACGGAGTTGATCATCTCTGGCAGACGGTGCAGCGTTTGCGGTCCAAAAATAATATCGACATAGTGGGCGCGCTGGCGAATGTGCTCGCCTTCTTGCGATGCCACGCAGCCGCCGACGCCGATAATCAGGTCCGGATTCTTCTCTTTTAACAGTTTCCAGCGACCCAACTGATGGAAGACTTTTTCCTGAGCCTTCTCGCGGATTGAGCAGGTGTTCAGCAGCAGCACATCCGCTTCTTCCGCCACGTCGGTCAGTTGATAGCCGTGGGTGGCATCCAGCAGATCGGCCATCTTCGATGAATCGTACTCGTTCATCTGACAGCCCCAGGTTTTAATATGGAGTTTTTTGGTCATCGACTTGCTCTTGCGAAATAGTAGCCAGGAATGCAGGGCGCATAGTGTAATGCTTTGCTGCCGTTGTGACCAGTATGAGCGTTATCAGCCCTTGGGGGTAAAAATCCTGTAAACTTAAAGCATATTGCTAACAGGATGATTGACCATGACAAATCAACCAACGGAAATTGCCATTGTCGGCGGAGGAATGGTCGGCGGTGCACTGGCGCTGGGACTGGCACAGCACGGATTTTCGGTAACGGTAATCGAGCACGCAGAACCTGCGCCGTTTGTCGCTGACAGCCAGCCGGATGTGCGGATCTCGGCGATTAGTGCGGCTTCGGTATCATTGCTTAAAGGTTTAGGCGTCTGGGATGCAGTACAGGCTATGCGTTGCCATCCTTACCGCAGACTGGAAACCTGGGAGTGGGAAACGGCGCATGTGGCGTTTGACGCCGCTGAACTTAAGTTACCGTTGCTGGGCTATATGGTAGAAAACACTGTCCTGCAACAGGCGCTGTGGCAGGCGCTGGAAGCGCATCCGAACGTGACGTTACGTGTGCCAACCTCGCTGATTGCGCTGCATCGCCATAATGATCTTCAGGAGCTGGAACTGAAGGGCGGCGAAGTGATCCGCGCGAAGCTGGTGATTGGTGCCGACGGCGCAAATTCGCAGGTGCGGCAGATGGCGGGAATTGGCGTTCATGCCTGGCAGTATGCGCAGTCGTGTATGTTGATTAGCGTACAGTGCGAGAACGATCCCGGCGACAGCACTTGGCAGCAATTTACCCCGGACGGACCGCGTGCGTTTCTGCCGCTGTTTGATAACTGGGCATCGCTGGTGTGGTATGACTCTCCGGCGCGCATTCGCCAGTTGCAGAATATGAATATGGCGCAGTTACAGGCGGAAATCGCGAAGCATTTCCCGTCGCGTCTGGGTTACGTGACACCGCTTGCCGCAGGTGCGTTTCCACTTACACGTCGCCATGCGTTGCAGTATGTGCAGCCGGGGCTGGCGCTGGTGGGCGATGCCGCGCATACCATCCATCCGCTGGCGGGGCAGGGGGTGAATCTTGGTTATCGTGATGTTGATGCCCTGATTGATGTTCTGGTCAACGCCCGCAGCTATGGCGAAGCGTGGGCCAGTTATCCTGTCCTCAAGCGTTACCAGATGCGGCGCATGGCGGATAACTTCATTATGCAAAGCGGTATGGATCTGTTTTATGCCGGATTCAGCAATAATCTGCCGCCGCTGCGTTTTGTGCGTAATCTCGGATTAATGGCTGCGGAGCGTGCTGGCGTGTTGAAACGTCAGGCGCTGAAATATGCGTTAGGGTTGTAGCCTTACAACATTGCCGGATGCATGCCAACCGTAGGTCGGATAAGACGCGCCAGCGTCGCATCCGACATTGAAGGATAAGACGTATCAACATCGCATTCGACATTGAATGTACGCAGAAAAGCAAAAAGCTCGCCGAAGCGAGCTTTTTTAATGTGGCTGGGGTACGAGGATTC
>NZ_VATM01000009.1:0-93075 GCF_005781075.1 Escherichia sp. E2562
AGTCCCGTCCGTTCCGCCACCCTAATTAGGGGCGTAGTTCAATTGGTAGAGCACCGGTCTCCAAAACCGGGTGTTGGGAGTTCGAGTCTCTCCGCCCCTGCCAGAAATCATCCTTAGCGAAAGCTAAGGATTTTTTTTATCTAAAATAACCCTCTCCGAAGTAAATCCTTCCACCGGCGTCCTTGCCAGCCATTCAGATTAATACACTTCATCTAGTACGTTAATTTTCAATAGATCTCGAATCAGCGCGTGTTTGTCGCTATTTTGCAGCCATATGGCATAGAGCGGCCGTGAAAGTGTTGTACTGTCGACAACAGTATGCAAACCGCCTTTTTTGCGCGCCCAACTTACCGGTAGCCAGGTGCAGCCATTAAGCATTTCAATCTGTTGTTGTGCCAGTTCAGCAGAACTGGTTGTCAGGATTGGAACTTCATCAGCACCGATCAAACCTGTCTCATGCTGTTGAAAATCCGGCCCCCATTCCAGACGCAGATAGTTAAGATCACCCTTTAACTTAGAGGGGGCGCTGGCATAGAGCGCTAAAGTGAAATGTCCCAACAACTGGCTACTAAATTCGTCCATTTTGGGCGCTTCAGTGGTAATAAGAAGATCAAGTTGACGTTCATGTAGCTGTTTTACCAGAGACTGTCGTTGGGCAATCCGCGCTTCAAATTGCAGGCCTGTGTGGGCATCCTGATTCTGATACAAGCGCCCCAGCCACTGATTAAGCATACACTCCCACAGCGAGGCGCTGGCACCGATAGAAAACTCATTATGTCGTGAGGTATGCGCCACCTCCTTGCGGGCGGCTTGCCAGGTGCTCATGAGCGTTTCTGCATAAGGCAGAAGCTTTTCTCCGGCAGCGGTTAAACGGATATTGTTTCTATGGCGGGTGAAAAGATTCACACCCAGTTGATTTTCCAGTTGTCTGATTCGAAAGCTCACGGCTGATTGGGTCAGATAGAGCGATTCAGCCGCTCGACCAAAGTGACGCGTTCGGCTAACTTCCAGGAAAGTTTTTAACAATTCCGTATCCACAGTGCTCTCCGCAAAATTATTTGTCGTTATGATTTAAATGTTTTGTTTTACACTCTGTCAAGCGTAACTAATACTCCGCGCCATAACTAGCTCGGTCAAAGAATTAGGAGCGTGCAGGATGGCGGAAAGCTTTACGACGACTAATCGATATTTCGACAATAAACATTATCCACGTGGATTCTCTCGTCATGGTGATTTCACCATCAAAGAGGCACAACTGCTTGAGCGTCATGGTTATGCCTTCAATGAGCTGGATCTCGGCAAGCGCGAGCCGGTTACCGAGGAAGAGAAACTCTTCGTAGCAGTATGCCGTGGCGAACGTGAGCCAGTGACAGAAGCAGAACGCGTGTGGTCCAAGTATATGACGCGTATTAAACGTCCAAAACGTTTTCATACCCTTTCCGGCGGTAAACCGCAGGTCGAAGGTGCTGAAGACTACACCGATTCCGACGATTAATAAAAAGGGCGAAATGCCCTTTTTTTATGTCAGCAGTTTTTGCAAATGGATGAGCAAGCGGTCAATCGCACGATAGCTAACCGCCTCCTGCAAATGCTGGCGTGTGATGATGTCAGACTGATCAATATCAGCAATGGTTCGTGCTACTTTCAGTAATCGCTGCCAGGCACGAATCGATAACCCCAGATGGATCAGCGTTTCTTCCAGCCACTGCGCATCTGCGCTCTCAAGCTTGCAGAATTGCCGTATTTCCGGGCTATCCAGCCAGGCATTCAGTTTATTCTGCCGCTTAAATTGGCGCTCTCTGGCGGCCATTACACGTTGTTTAACGGTGGCGCTGCTTTCTCCTGGCACTACCGCTTTACTCAAAATGCCGGGGGGCGGTAATGGGATCTCCAGTGAAAGGTCAAAGCGGTCAAGAAAGGGACCAGAGAGTCGGTTGAGATAACGTAATGTTTGTTCTGGTGTGCAGCGGTTATGGTTTCCCTGATAATGTCCGGTAGGGCTGGGGTTCATCGCAGCAACAAGCTGGAAACGGGCTGGATAGGTTATTTTTGCTCGCGTGCGTGAAAGATGGATCTGCCCGGATTCAATCGGCTCTCGCAAGGCATCCAGTGTACGCCGTTCAAATTCAGGTAGCTCATCAAGAAAAAGCACGCCGTTATGCGCCAGCGAAATTTCACCTGGACCTGGAATTGCACCACCGCCCACCATCGCAGTTAACGACGCACTGTGATGCGGTGAGCGGAACGGGCGCTGCCGCCATTGTTTTTGCACTGACTCGGCATTCACCAGGCTTAATATTGCGGCACTCTCCAGAGCTTCTTCATTACTTAAATCTGGCAATAAGCCATTAATACGGCTGGCGAGCATTGTTTTACCTGTTCCTGGTGGTCCAATCAGTAAAAGGTTGTGGCCCCCTGCGGCGGTAATTTCCAGCCCTCGCTTTCCTTGCTCCTGACCGACAACATCACTGAGATCATGTTGTAATATCCGGGATACAACATCAGTTGGTGACGGGCGTTCGAGAGCATGCTTACCTTCGAGAAACGCACAGACAGCCTGCAGATGATCGGCTATCAGGCATCCTTCACCGTTAATTAGCCCCACTTCATCTTCGTTATCTTTCGCGACGATAATTTTTCTGCCTGACTTAATGGCTTCAGTTGCACTGGAGATTGCGCCAGGAACGCCGCGCAGAGCGCCTGTAAGCGCCAGTTCCCCGACTAATTCATATTCATGCAACTTATTGGCTGTAAGCTGTTCAGAAGCTGCCAGCAAAGCAATAGCGATAGGTAAATCATATCGCCCTCCTTCTTTCGGCAGGTCGGCTGGTGCAAGGTTAATGGTGATTTTTTTCGCCGGATATTCATATCCGCTATTGATAATGGCGCTGCGCACGCGATCGCGTGCTTCTTTTACCGTTGTTTCTGGTAAGCCCACCATCGTTAATCCTGGTAGACCTTTACTGATATGAACCTCAACAGTGATCGGGGGTGCGTTTACTCCCAGAGCTGCACGAGTATGAACAATTGACAGTGACATAAGCCCTCCTTGAGCCACTATTATGAGCATAAGAGATCGCTGCTGTAGTCTGCCAGATTGCGTTAATTAGCGGCTGATTCCCGTTTATTTATGCAACGTGAACTGAGTTGTATGAGTGATGGAATAACTCTCGCAAAAATGAGAAGTAAAAAAATTAGCCTCTGGGCGAGGGTAAGAAACATACGGAAATTGAATTTTTTTTCACTCACCTTTTTTTATATAAAAAACAATGATTTTTATCGAAATGATTGGGAATACAACAAAACGTGATTAAAAAATATCTTGTGCCATTCGCAAAATCTATGGTAACTCTTTAGGTATTCCTTCGAACAAGATGCAAGAAAAGACAAAATGACAGCCCTTCTACGAGTGATTAGCCTGGTCGTGATTAGCGTGGTGGTGATTATTATCCCACCGTGCGGGGCTGCACTTGGACGAGGAAAGGCTTAGAGATCAAGCCTTAACGAACTAAGACCCCCGCACCGAAAGGTCCGGGGGTTTTTTTTGACCTTAAAAACATAACCGAGGAGCAGACAATGAATAACAGCACAAAATTCTGTTTCTCAAGATTCAGGACGGGGAACTAACTATGAATGGCGCACAGTGGGTGGTACATGCGTTGCGGGCACAGGGTGTGAACACCGTTTTCGGTTATCCGGGTGGCGCAATTATGCCGGTTTACGATGCATTGTATGACGGCGGCGTGGAGCACTTGCTGTGCCGACATGAGCAGGGAGCGGCAATGGCGGCTATCGGCTATGCCCGTGCTACTGGCAAAACTGGCGTATGTATCGCCACGTCTGGTCCGGGCGCAACCAACCTGATAACCGGGCTTGCGGACGCGCTGTTAGATTCCATCCCTGTTGTTGCCATCACCGGTCAGGTGTCTGCACCGTTCATCGGCACCGATGCATTTCAGGAAGTGGATGTACTGGGATTGTCATTAGCCTGTACCAAGCACAGCTTTCTGGTGCAGTCGCTGGAAGAGTTGCCGCGCATCATGGCTGAAGCATTCGACGTTGCCAGCTCAGGTCGTCCAGGTCCAGTTCTGGTCGATATCCCAAAAGATATCCAGTTAGCCAGCGGCGATCTGGAACCGTGGTTCACCACCGTTGAAAACGAAGTGTCTTTTCCCCATGCCGAAGTCGAGCAAGCGCGCCAGATGCTGGCAAAAGCGCAAAAACCGATGCTGTACGTTGGCGGTGGCGTGGGCATGGCGCAGGCTGTTCCCGCTTTGCGTGAATTTCTCTCTGCCACAAAAATGCCTGCCACCTGCACGTTGAAAGGACTGGGCGCAGTTGAAGCAGATTATCCGTACTATCTGGGAATGCTGGGAATGCACGGCACCAAAGCGGCGAACTTCGCGGTGCAGGAATGTGATTTACTGATCGCCGTGGGTGCACGTTTTGATGACCGGGTGACCGGCAAGCTGAACACTTTCGCGCCACACGCCAGCGTTATCCATATGGATATCGACCCGGCAGAAATGAACAAGCTGCGTCAGGCACATGTGGCATTACAGGGTGATTTAAATGCTCTGTTACCAGCATTACAGCACACGTTAAATATCAATGACTGGCAGCAATACTGCGCGCAGCTGCATGATGAACATGCCTGGCGTTACGACCATCCCGGTGATGCTATCTACGCGCCGTTGTTGTTAAAACAACTGTCGGATCGTAAACCTGCGGATTGCGTCGTGACCACAGATGTGGGGCAGCACCAGATGTGGGCTGCGCAGCACATCGCCCATACTCGCCCGGAAAATTTCATCACCTCCAGCGGATTAGGCACTATGGGATTCGGTTTACCGGCAGCGGTTGGCGCGCAAGTCGCACGACCGAACGATACCGTTGTCTGTATCTCCGGTGACGGCTCTTTCATGATGAATGTGCAAGAGCTGGGCACCGTAAAACGCAAGCAGTTACCGTTGAAAATCGTCTTACTCGATAACCAACGGTTAGGGATGGTTCGACAATGGCAGCAACTGTTTTTCCAGGAACGATACAGCGAAACCACCCTTACCGATAACCCCGATTTCCTCATGTTAGCCAGCGCCTTCGGCATCCCTGGCCAACACATCACCCGTAAAGACCAGGTTGAAGCGGCACTCGACACCATGCTGAACAGTGATGGGCCATACCTGCTTCATGTCTCAATCGACGAACTTGAGAACGTCTGGCCGCTGGTGCCGCCTGGTGCCAGTAATTCAGAAATGTTGGAGAAATTATCATGATGCAACATCAGGTCAATGTATCGGCTCGCTTCAATCCGGAAACCTTAGAACGTGTTTTACGCGTGGTGCGTCATCGTGGTTTCCACGTCTGCTCAATGAATATGGCCGCCGCCAGCGATGCACAAAATATAAATATCGAATTGACCGTTGCCAGCCCACGGTCGGTCGACTTACTGTTTAGTCAGTTAAATAAACTGGTGGACGTCGCACACGTTGCCATCTGCCAGAGCACAACCACATCACAACAAATCCGCGCCTGAGCGCAAAAGGAATATAAAAATGACCACGAAGAAAGCTGATTACATTTGGTTCAATGGGGAGATGGTTCGCTGGGAAGACGCGAAGGTGCATGTGATGTCGCACGCGCTGCACTATGGCACCTCGGTTTTTGAAGGCATCCGTTGCTACGACTCGCACAAAGGACCGGTTGTATTCCGCCATCGTGAGCATATGCAGCGTCTGCATGACTCCGCCAAAATCTATCGCTTCCCGGTTTCGCAGAGCATTGATGAGCTGATGGAAGCTTGTCGTGACGTGATCCGCAAAAACAATCTCACCAGCGCCTATATCCGTCCGCTGATCTTCGTCGGTGATGTTGGCATGGGCGTAAACCCGCCTGCGGGATACTCAACCGACGTGATTATCGCCGCTTTCCCGTGGGGAGCGTATCTGGGGGCAGAAGCGCTGGAGCAGGGGATCGATGCGATGGTTTCCTCCTGGAACCGCGCAGCACCAAACACCATCCCAACCGCGGCAAAAGCCGGCGGTAACTACCTCTCTTCCCTGCTGGTGGGTAGCGAAGCGCGCCGCCACGGTTATCAGGAAGGTATCGCGCTGGATGTGAACGGTTACATCTCTGAAGGCGCAGGCGAAAACCTGTTTGAAGTGAAAGACGGTGTGCTGTTCACCCCACCGTTTACCTCTTCCGCGCTGCCGGGTATCACCCGTGACGCCATCATCAAACTGGCGAAAGAGCTGGGAATTGAAGTGCGTGAGCAGGTGCTGTCGCGCGAATCACTGTACCTGGCGGATGAAGTGTTTATGTCCGGTACGGCGGCAGAAATCACGCCAGTGCGCAGCGTAGACGGGATTCAGGTTGGCGAAGGCCGTTGCGGCCCGGTTACCAAACGCATTCAGCAAGCCTTCTTCGGCCTCTTCACTGGCGAAACCGAAGATAAATGGGGCTGGTTGGATCAAGTTAATCAATAAATACAAAAAATGGGACGGCACGCACCGTCCCATTTACGAGACAGACACTGGGAGTAAATAAAGTATGCCTAAGTACCGTTCCGCCACCACCACTCATGGTCGTAATATGGCGGGTGCTCGTGCGCTGTGGCGCGCCACCGGAATGACCGATGCCGATTTCGGTAAGCCGATTATCGCGGTTGTGAACTCGTTCACCCAATTTGTACCGGGTCACGTCCATCTGCGCGATCTCGGTAAACTGGTCGCCGAACAAATTGAAGCGACTGGCGGTGTTGCCAAAGAGTTCAACACCATTGCGGTGGATGATGGGATTGCCATGGGCCACGGGGGGATGCTTTATTCACTGCCATCTCGCGAACTGATCGCTGATTCCGTTGAGTATATGGTCAACGCCCATTGCGCCGACGCCATGGTCTGCATATCTAACTGCGACAAAATCACCCCGGGGATGCTGATGGCTTCCCTGCGATTAAACATTCCGGTGATCTTCGTTTCCGGCGGCCCGATGGAGGCCGGGAAAACCAAACTTTCCGATCAGATAATCAAACTCGATCTTGTTGATGCGATGATCCAGGGTGCAGACCCGAAAGTATCTGACTCCCAGAGCGATCAGGTTGAACGTTCCGCTTGCCCAACCTGCGGTTCCTGCTCCGGGATGTTCACCGCTAACTCGATGAATTGCCTGACCGAAGCGCTGGGCCTGTCGCAGCCGGGTAATGGCTCGCTGCTGGCAACTCACGCCGACCGTAAGCAGCTGTTCCTCAATGCAGGTAAACGCATTGTTGAATTGACCAAACGTTACTACGAGCAAAACGACGAAAGTGCACTGCCGCGTAATATCGCCAGTAAGGCGGCGTTTGAAAACGCCATGACGCTGGATATCGCAATGGGCGGTTCTACCAACACGGTACTTCACCTGCTGGCGGCGGCGCAGGAAGCGGAAATCGACTTCACCATGAGTGATATCGATAAACTTTCCCGAAAGGTTCCGCAGCTGTGTAAAGTTGCGCCGAGCACCCAGAAATACCATATGGAAGATGTTCACCGGGCTGGTGGTGTTATCGGTATTCTCGGTGAACTGGATCGCGCGGGATTACTGAACCATGATGTAAAAAACGTACTTGGCCTGACGTTGCCGCAAACGCTGGAACAATACGACGTTATGCTGACCCAGGATGACGCGGTAAAAAATATGTTCCGCGCAGGCCCTGCTGGCATTCGTACTACACAGGCATTCTCGCAGGATTGCCGTTGGGATTCTCTCGATGACGATCGCGCAAACGGCTGTATCCGCTCGCTGGAACACGCCTACAGCAAAGACGGTGGTCTGGCGGTGCTCTACGGTAATTTCGCAGAAAACGGCTGCATCGTTAAAACTGCGGGCGTCGATGACAGCATCCTCAAATTCACCGGCCCGGCGAAAGTGTACGAAAGCCAGGACGATGCGGTAGAAGCTATCCTCGGCGGTAAAGTCGTCGCGGGTGATGTCGTGGTGATCCGCTACGAAGGTCCGAAAGGCGGCCCTGGCATGCAGGAAATGCTCTATCCGACCACCTTCCTGAAATCGATGGGCCTCGGCAAAGCCTGCGCGCTGATCACCGATGGCCGTTTCTCCGGCGGGACTTCCGGCCTCTCCATCGGCCACGTTTCACCGGAAGCGGCAAGCGGGGGCAATATCGCGATCATTGAAGATGGCGACCTGATCGAAATCGACATTCCGAATCGCGGCATTCAGTTGCAACTGAGCGACCAGGAAATTGCCGCGCGTCGTGAAGCGCAGGAAGCCCGTGGCGACCAGGCCTGGACACCGAAAAACCGTGAACGCCAGGTTTCCTTTGCCCTGCGCGCCTACGCCAGCCTGGCAACCAGCGCCGACAAAGGTGCGGTGCGCGATAAATCGAAACTGGGGGGTTAATGATGGCTGACTCACAACCTCTCTCCGGTGCTCCGGAAGGTGCCGAATATTTAAGAGCGGTGCTACGCGCACCGGTTTACGAAGCGGCGCAGGTCACGCCGCTACAAAAAATGGAAAAACTGTCGTCGCGTCTTGATAACGTGATTCTGGTGAAGCGCGAAGACCGCCAGCCAGTGCACAGCTTCAAGCTGCGCGGCGCATACGCCATGATGGCGGGCCTGACGGAAGAACAGAAAGCGCATGGCGTGATCACCGCCTCGGCGGGTAACCACGCGCAGGGCGTGGCGTTTTCTTCCGCACGGTTAGGCGTGAAGGCGCTGATCGTCATGCCAACCGCCACCGCTGACATCAAAGTTGATGCGGTGCGCGGCTTCGGTGGCGAAGTGCTGCTTCACGGCGCAAACTTCGATGAAGCGAAAGCCAAAGCAATTGAACTGTCGCAGCAGCAGGGCTTCACCTGGGTACCGCCGTTCGATCATCCGATGGTGATCGCCGGGCAAGGCACGCTGGCGCTGGAACTGCTCCAGCAGGATGCCCATCTTGATCGCGTATTTGTACCGGTCGGCGGCGGCGGCCTGGCGGCGGGTGTGGCAGTGCTGATCAAACAGCTGATGCCGCAAATCAAAGTGATCGCCGTAGAAGCGGAAGACTCCGCCTGCCTGAAAGCGGCGCTGGATGCAGGTCATCCCGTTGATTTGCCGCGCGTAGGGCTATTTGCTGAAGGCGTTGCGGTAAAACGCATCGGCGACGAAACCTTCCGTTTATGCCAGGAGTATCTCGACGACATCATCACCGTCGACAGCGATGCTATCTGTGCGGCGATGAAAGACCTGTTCGAAGATGTGCGCGCGGTGGCGGAGCCGTCTGGCGCGCTGGCGCTGGCGGGAATGAAAAAATACATCGCCCAGCACAACATTCGCGGAGAACGACTGGCGCATGTACTTTCGGGGGCAAACGTCAATTTCCACGGCCTACGCTACGTCTCGGAACGCTGCGAATTGGGCGAACAGCGTGAAGCGTTGCTGGCGGTGACTATCCCGGAAGAAAAAGGCAGTTTCCTCAAATTCTGCCAGCTGCTTGGCGGGCGCTCGGTCACCGAGTTCAACTACCGTTTTGCTGATGCCAAAAACGCCTGCATCTTTGTCGGCGTGCGCTTAAGCCGCGGCCTCGAAGAGCGCAAAGAAATTTTGCAGATGCTCAACGATGGCGGCTACAGCGTGGTTGATCTCTCCGACGACGAAATGGCGAAGCTTCACGTGCGCTATATGGTTGGCGGGCGTCCATCGCATCCGTTGCAGGAACGCCTCTACAGCTTCGAATTCCCGGAATCACCGGGCGCGCTGCTGCGTTTCCTCAACACGCTGGGTACGCACTGGAACATTTCGTTGTTCCATTATCGCAGTCATGGTACTGACTACGGACGCGTGCTGGCGGCGTTTGAGCTTGGCGACCATGAACCGGATTTTGAAACCCGGCTAAATGAGCTGGGCTACGATTGCCACGACGAAACCAATAACCCGGCGTTCAGGTTCTTTTTGGCGGGTTAGGGAAAAATGCCTGATGGCGCTTCGCTTATCAGGTCTACCCACGCGACAACGTTATTTGTGGTTTGGCAAAATCTTCCAGAACGCTTCAATCAGCGGCTCATGCAGCCGCTTTTTCTGCGCACACACACCCAGTTCAAACGGCGTTTTCTCATCGCTGCGCTCTAAAATCATTACGCGGTTACGCACCGGTTCCGGGCTGTTTTCCAGCACCACTTCCGGCAACAAGGCCACGCCGCAGCCGAGCGCCACCATCGATACCATCGCTTCATGTCCGCCAACCGTGGCGTAAATCATCGGGTTGCTGATTTTATTGCGTCGAAACCACAGTTCAATGCGGCGGCGTACCGGTCCCTGGTCGGCCATGATAAACGGCACTGTAGACCAGTCCGGCTTCTCTACCGAAACCTGATTACGCACCGGGCACGGTAGGGCAGGCGCGATCAGCACCACCGTCAGATTCTCCAGCATCGAAAACGCCACTGCGCCGGGCAAGGTTTCCGGTTTACCAGCAATTGCCAGATCCGCTTCGCCAGTGACCACCTTTTCCATCGCATCTGCCGCATCACCAGTAGTGAGTTTAATCTCCACTGACGGATGTTCCGCGCGGAAGCGGTCGAGAATCGGTGGAAGATGGCTGTAAGCGGCGGTCACCGAGCAGAAGATATGTAATTCTCCTGAGAGCGACGGCCCTTGCTGATCGATGGTGTGGCGCAGTTGCTGATACTGCAACAGCGTTTGCTGGGCGAAAACACGCAGCTCTTCCCCCGCTTCCGTCAGCGTTACCGTGCGGTTATCGCGCACAAACAGCGGCTGACCGAGATCTTCTTCCAGGCGCTGAATCTGCCGTGAGAGCGTGGATGGGCTTACGTGTATCGCCCGCGCGCTGCGGCCAAAATGGCGGCTTTCCGCCAGATGCAGGAAGGTTTTCAGATCGCGTAAATCCAATGGCGCAGCCCTCAATGTTGACGTTGCAAAAATTGCAATGTGACGTTGTGAATATATCAATTTCCGCAATAAATTTCCTGTCATATAGTGAATTCAATCTCGCAAACGCGAACCGAACAATAAGAAGCACAACATCACGAGGAATCTCCATGGCTAACTACTTCAATACACTGAATCTGCGCCAGCAGCTGGCACAGCTGGGCAAATGTCGCTTTATGGGGCGCGATGAATTCGCCGATGGCGCGAGCTACCTTCAGAGTAAAAAAGTAGTCATCGTCGGCTGTGGCGCACAGGGTCTGAACCAGGGCCTGAACATGCGTGATTCTGGTCTGGATATTTCTTACGCTCTGCGTAAAGAAGCGATTGCCGAGAAGCGCTCATCCTGGCGTAAAGCGACCGAAAATGGTTTTAAAGTTGGTACTTACGAAGAACTGATCCCGCAGGCGGATCTGGTGGTTAACCTGACGCCGGATAAGCAGCATTCCGACGTTGTGCGTTCCGTACAGCCGTTGATGAAAGATGGCGCGGCGCTGGGTTACTCGCACGGTTTCAACATCGTGGAAGTAGGCGAGCAGATCCGTAAAGACATCACCGTAGTAATGGTTGCGCCGAAATGCCCTGGCACCGAAGTGCGTGAAGAGTACAAACGTGGATTCGGCGTACCGACGCTGATTGCCGTTCATCCGGAAAACGATCCGAAAGGCGAAGGTATGGCGATTGCCAAAGCGTGGGCGGCAGCAACCGGTGGTCACCGTGCGGGCGTGCTGGAATCGTCCTTCGTTGCAGAAGTGAAATCTGACCTGATGGGCGAGCAAACTATTCTGTGCGGTATGTTGCAGGCTGGCTCTCTGCTGTGCTTCGACAAGCTGGTGGAAGAAGGCACCGATCCGGCATACGCAGAAAAACTGATTCAGTTCGGTTGGGAAACCATCACCGAAGCGCTGAAACAGGGCGGCATCACGCTGATGATGGACCGTCTCTCTAACCCGGCGAAACTGCGTGCTTACGCGCTGTCAGAACAACTGAAAGAGATCATGGCACCGCTGTTCCAGAAACATATGGACGACATCATCTCCGGCGAATTCTCCTCCGGCATGATGGCGGACTGGGCCAACGACGATAAGAAACTGCTGACCTGGCGTGAAGAAACCGGCAAAACCGCGTTCGAAACCGCGCCGCAGTATGAAGGCAAAATCGGCGAGCAGGAGTACTTCGATAAGGGCGTACTGATGATCGCGATGGTGAAAGCGGGTGTTGAACTGGCGTTCGAAACCATGGTCGATTCCGGCATCATTGAAGAGTCTGCTTACTATGAATCACTGCATGAACTGCCGCTGATTGCCAACACCATCGCCCGTAAGCGTCTGTACGAAATGAACGTGGTTATCTCTGATACCGCCGAGTACGGTAACTATCTGTTCTCTTACGCTTGTGTGCCGCTGCTGAAACCGTTTATGGCAGAGCTGCAACCGGGCGACCTGGGTAAAGCTATTCCGGAAGGTGCGGTAGATAACGCGCAGTTGCGTGATGTGAACGAAGCGATTCGCAGCCATGCGATTGAGCAGGTAGGTAAGAAACTGCGCGGCTATATGACGGATATGAAACGTATTGCTGTTGCAGGTTAAGTGCGATTCAGAGTTCAAGGCCTTCTCCCGGAGAAGGCCTTGCTGTTAGTTACGGTAAAGCACCTTAATGATGTGATACCCGAACTGGGTATGCAGCGGACCGGTTGGCTCCAGTACCGGACAAGAGAAAACCACTTTATCGAACGCCGGAACCATCTGGCCCTGGCGGAATTCACCTAAATCACCACCGCGTTTACCTGACGGGCAAATGGAGTGTTTCTTCGCCAGCTTGCCGAAATCGGCACCGTTCTTAATCTGCTCGAGAAGTTCCAGAGCCAGTTTCTCTTCTTTTACAAGGATATGCAGTGCTGCTGCTGTTTTTGCCATGATCGTGCCTTGAATTAAAAATTGTCAGTCAGGGAGGGGGGGACATATATGGCAAAAGCCCGGAAAATCCGGGCTTCGCAGGTCCCTCAAGGGGAGAAAACTTAGGGCCTCTATGGGCTACAGAGTCATTATCGGGGATGGTGATTTTATTGTCAATTTATGAGCGATATGGCATTGATTGACTTGATGACTGCCCTCTGTATGTCTGCAACCAACTCATGTGGCAAACATTGATTAAGATACCCCCGATAAGTCCTTGCTCTGTTTAATCGGTTTCGACTGACTTGTTGTACCAGGTCGGCTTTAGCCCAACGTATCTGCTGATCAAAGAATTGCAGGTCATTGATAACATTACTGGCTATTTCAACATGCATTCCACGATTTAACTTGTCATGGTCGCGAGTGGTTGATAATGGAACGACGATACATGCGTTGCCATTAATTTTTCCGTTGAGCACGACAACCAACCTATTTTTTATCATCTCAGGTGGAATGCGGCCATCGTAATACGTCGTGCTGAACTGTCCATTCTGGCTAACAGGATAGTTACCAAAGTTGCATTCCAGTATTTCACCAACCTTGGGGCTGAAATTAATCGCCACGAGTAAACCTCTCCTTAGTAAACTCTGAAAAAGTAATAACACAACGTTACGACCCGATATTTTCTAAGTCTAATGGATTCATGATGAACTCCGGTTTCGGCCTTCCCTCTCTGATTTAAACATCCGCAGCCATCCGGTTAGCGGTTTTCACTCGGTCACATTCAAATGCGATTCTGCTACAATCCTCCCCCCCGTTCGAAGATTGAGCAATATACCTATGCGTCTAAACCCCGGCCAACAACAAGCTGTCGAATTCGTTACCGGCCCCTGCCTGGTGCTGGCGGGTGCGGGTTCCGGTAAAACTCGTGTTATCACCAATAAAATCGCCCATCTGATCCGCGGTTGCGGTTATCAGGCGCGACATATCGCGGCGGTGACCTTTACCAATAAGGCGGCGCGCGAGATGAAAGAGCGTGTCGGGCAGACGCTGGGGCGTAAAGAGGCGCGCGGGCTGATGATCTCCACCTTCCACACGCTGGGGCTGGATATCATCAAACGCGAGTATGCAGCATTGGGGATGAAGGCAAACTTCTCGTTGTTTGACGATACCGATCAGCTTGCTTTGCTTAAAGAGTTGACCGAAGGGCTGATCGAAGATGACAAAGTTCTCTTGCAACAGCTAATTTCGACCATCTCCAATTGGAAAAACGATCTAAAAACACCGACGCAGGCGGCGGCAGAGGCAAAGGGCGAGCGGGATCGAATTTTTGCCCATTGTTATGGACTGTATGATGCGCACCTGAAAGCGTGCAATGTTCTCGACTTCGACGATCTGATTTTATTGCCGACGTTACTTCTGCAACGCAATGAAGAAGTACGCGAGCGCTGGCAGAACAAAATTCGCTACCTGCTGGTGGATGAGTATCAGGACACCAACACCAGCCAGTATGAACTGGTGAAACTGCTGGTGGGCAGCCGCGCGCGCTTTACCGTGGTGGGTGACGATGACCAGTCGATCTACTCCTGGCGCGGCGCACGTCCGCAAAACCTGGTGCTGCTGAGTCAGGATTTCCCGGCGTTGAAGGTGATTAAACTCGAGCAGAACTACCGCTCTTCCGGGCGTATTCTGAAAGCGGCGAATATTCTGATCGCCAATAACCCGCACGTCTTTGAAAAGCGTCTGTTCTCCGAACTGGGCTACGGCGCGGAACTAAAAGTTTTAAGCGCGAATAACGAGGAACATGAAGCAGAGCGCGTCACGGGGGAGTTGATTGCACATCACTTCGTCAATAAAACGCAGTACAAAGATTACGCTATTCTTTATCGCGGTAACCATCAGTCGCGGGTGTTTGAAAAATTCCTGATGCAAAACCGCATCCCGTACAAAATATCCGGTGGTACGTCGTTTTTCTCTCGTCCTGAAATCAAGGATTTGCTGGCTTATCTGCGCGTGCTGACTAACCCGGACGATGACAGCGCATTTCTGCGTATCGTTAACACGCCGAAGCGAGAGATTGGCCCGGCTACGCTGAAAAAACTGGGTGAGTGGGCGATGACGCGCAATAAAAGCATGTTTACCGCCAGCTTTGATATGGGCCTGAGTCAGACGCTTAGCGGACGTGGTTATGAAGCATTGACCCGCTTCACTCACTGGTTGGCAGAAATCCAGCGTCTGGCGGAGCGGGAGCCGATTGCCGCGGTGCGTGATCTGATCCACGGCATGGATTATGAATCCTGGCTGTATGAAACATCGCCCAGTCCGAAAGCTGCCGAAATGCGAATGAAGAACGTTAACCAGTTATTTAGCTGGATGACGGAGATGCTGGAAGGCAGCGAACTGGATGAGCCGATGACGTTAACCCAAGTGGTGACGCGCTTTACTCTGCGCGACATGATGGAGCGGGGGGAAAGCGAGGAAGAACTGGATCAGGTGCAACTGATGACTCTGCACGCGTCGAAAGGGCTGGAGTTTCCCTATGTCTACATGGTCGGTATGGAAGAAGGATTTTTGCCGCACCAGAGCAGCATCGATGAAGACAATATCGATGAGGAGCGGCGGCTGGCTTATGTCGGCATCACCCGCGCCCAGAAGGAATTAACCTTTACGCTGTGTAAAGAACGCCGTCAGTACGGCGAACTGGTGCGCCCGGAGCCAAGCCGCTTCCTGCTGGAGCTGCCGCAGGATGATCTGATTTGGGAACAAGAGCGTAAAGTGGTCAGCGCTGAAGAACGGATGCAGAAAGGGCAAAGCCATCTGGCAAATCTGAAAGCGATGATGGCGGCAAAACGAGGAAAATAATCAAGGCCGGATAAGAAGCGAGCATCGCATCCAGCACCTTGCACGTTAATGCACTTCCAGCGGCCAGTGGACATAGCTCTGCCACTGGCTTTCCTGATCGATAACCTCTGTACCCAGCGGATGCTGGGTCAGCCAACCTTGTGGCAGCGTTAAGGTCAACTGCTCATGATCGGCCTGTAATTTAATATCTGGTACTAAATCATCACGACGACGGCTGGCAAAAATGATGGCGAGGCGCAGTAAACGACAGAGTTGTTCTGCGACGCGCGGCGGTACGGCATTTTGCTGATGCAGCGATGAGAGATCGACCGGATTCGTCTGGTTGAGTAATAACGTCGCCAGCAGCTTTTTCTGCGCGGGGGTAAAACCGGGAAGATCCAGGTTACGCACCAGATAAGCGGCATGTTGCGGCGCTTGTTTGAAATCAACGCTAAGGCCAATTTCATGAAGCTGACAGGCGCTGACCAGTAAATCGCGGCTAATCGCTTCAAGATGCCAGATATTTTCGACCTGATCGAACAAGTTAGCGGCGAGTTTAGCCACACGCTGTGCTTGATCGGTATCAATCATAAAGCGACGTTGAATATTACGCAGTGTTCGGCTGCGAATATCCTGCTCGACCGCCAGATGTAACATGCCGTAAACCAGGCCTTCACGCAGTGCGCCGCCGGCCAGCGTCATACACTGGATATTCAGCTCGGTAAAAATGGCTATCAGGATCGCCAGACCACTTGGGAATACTAACGCGCGTTCCAGCGTCAGCCCTTCGATTTCCAACTCTTCCAGCCTGCCACAGTGAATAGCGCGCTGTTTCAGTTGCTGCAATTTCGCCAGGGTAATGCGTTCATCCATACCCTGCGCCATCATGATTTCCTGCAAAGCCTGCACGGTGCCGGAAGCACCAACGCACACCTTCCAGCCGTGATAGCGCAATTCATCGGCAACTGGACGTAGCACTTCGCGCGCGGCTTGTTCGGCTGCGACAAAGTTTTCTTGCCCCAGATTACGATCGGCAAAATAGCGCTCAAGCCAGGTAACGCAGCCCATAGACAGGCTGAACAAGGACGTCGTTTGTGCGCCGGTGCCGGTTACCAGTTCAGTACTGGCGCCGCCGATATCTACCACCAGGCGCTGATCGGCACCGCCAGTGGTGTGAGCAACGCCCTGATAAATCAGGCGTGCTTCCTCTTCACCGCTAATGACCTGTACCGGACAGCCAAGGATTTCCTGCGCTTTAGCGATGAAATCACCAGCATTGACGGCAAGACGTAACGTCGCCGTGGCGACAACGCGAATTTGCGAGGGAGGGATATCTTGCAAACGTTCAGCAAACAGACGCAGGCATTGCCAGCCGCGCTCCATTGCTTCATTAGACAGGGCATTTTCGCTGTTCAGGCCAGCAGCCAGACGCACTTTGCGTTTAATTCGCGTCAGCGTCTGGATACTGCCAGCCACCTCGCGCACAACCAGCATATGAAAACTATTCGAACCGAGATCAATAGCGGCATAAAGCGACGAGGTGGAACCCATACTCTTCATCCTTCAATCTGTCTCTGCGTTGGCTGCGTTCTTTCACCCAAATCACTTACTACAATAAGCTCGTCGGGATTCATTCTCTTGCCATCTTGATACAGTTTGAATGATTTTGAGTATGACATTTTTTATTTAACCTGAACGACGACGATTACGCGGAGCGCCAGTACGACGCGGACCATTGCCTGTACGCGGGCGCGTGAGGCGCAGCGGTTTTGGCAGATCGGTCATCAATGCGTCCGGATTGTATTTGCTTACCGGAATTGAGTGACCAATATAGGTCTCAATAGCAGGCAAATTCAATGCATACTCTTCACATGCCAGGCTGATGGAATGACCACTTGCGCCAGCGCGACCTGTACGACCAATACGGTGAACGTAATCTTCACAGTCATCGGGTAAATCGTAGTTAAAGACGTGCGTCACAGCCGGGATATGCAGGCCACGCGCGGCAACATCGGTGGCAACCAGAATATCCAAATCACCACGGGTAAATTCATCAAGAATACGCAGACGTTTTTTCTGCGCTACATCACCCGTTAACAGGCCAACACGATGACCATCTGCCGCCAGGTGACCCCAGATCTCTTCACAACGATGTTTGGTGTTGGCGAAAATAATCGCTCTGTCTGGCCACTCTTCTTCGATCAGCGTTTGTAATAAACGCATCTTTTCTTCGTTAGAAGGGTAGAAAAGTTCTTCTTTAATGCGGTGGCCCGTTTTCTGTTCCGGTTCCACTTCAATATATTCGGCATTGTTCATCTGCTCGAACGCCAGTTCACGTACCCGGTACGAAAGCGTGGCGGAGAACAGCATGTTGAGACGCTGGTTTGCAGGCGGCATACGGCGGAACAGCCAGCGGATATCTTTAATAAAGCCCAGATCGTACATACGATCGGCTTCGTCCAGCACCACTACCTGAATGGCGCCGAGGTTGATGTGGTTCTGTTTGGCGTAGTCGATCAAACGACCCGTAGTGCCAATCAAAATGTCAACGCCGCTTTCCAGCACTTTCAGCTGTTTGTCGTAGCCGTCGCCACCGTAAGCCAGACCCAATTTCAGGCCAGTAGCTTGCGCCAGTGGCTCCGCATCGGCGTGGATCTGCACGGCAAGTTCACGCGTCGGTGCCATAATTAAGGCACGCGGTTGATTCACCTTGCGATCGGCAATCGCAGGATGAGAGAGAAGATAATGAAACGTTGACGTAAGAAACGCCATCGTTTTTCCGGTACCGGTTTGCGCCTGCCCGGCTACGTCACGACCCACCAGCGTTAGCGGAAGGGCCAGTGCCTGAATGGGCGTACAGTTATGAAACCCTTTTTTTTCAAGGGCCTCTACAACTTTCGGATGCAGGGCGAAGTCGGAAAACTTCTGTTCTGTTAAATGTGTTTTGCTCATAGTGTGGTAGAATATCAGCTTACTATTGCTTTACGAAAGCGTATCCGGTGAAATAAAGTCAACCTTTAGTTGGTTAATGTTACACCAACAACGAAACCAACACGCCAGGCTTATTCCTGTGGAGTTATATATGAGCGATAAAATTATTCACCTGACTGACGACAGTTTTGACACGGATGTACTCAAAGCGGACGGGGCGATCCTCGTTGATTTCTGGGCAGAGTGGTGCGGTCCGTGCAAAATGATCGCCCCGATTCTGGATGAAATCGCTGACGAATATCAGGGCAAACTGACTGTTGCAAAACTGAACATCGATCAAAACCCTGGCACTGCGCCGAAATATGGCATCCGTGGTATCCCGACTCTGCTGCTGTTCAAAAACGGCGAATTGGCCGCAACCAAAGTGGGCGCACTGTCTAAAGGTCAGTTGAAAGAGTTCCTCGACGCTAACCTGGCGTAAGGGAATTTCATGTTCGGGTGCCCCGTCGCTAAAAACTGGACGCCCGGCGTGAGTCATGCTAACTTAATGTTGACTTCGTATTAAACATACCTTATTAAGTTTGAATCTTGTAATATCCAACGCTTCCTGTTTTTCTTAAATGCGAAGTGAACAGATTTCTGGCTCGTCACTCAATCCGTCTTGTCGTTTCAGTTCTGCGTACTCTCCTGTGACCAGACAGCGAAAAGACATGAGTTGATGACCGTAAACAGGCATGGATGATCCTGCCATACCATTCACAACATTAAGTTCGAGATTTACCCCAAGTTTAAGAACTCACACCACTATGAATCTTACCGAATTAAAGAATACGCCGGTTTCTGAGCTGATCACTCTCGGCGAAAATATGGGGCTGGAAAACCTGGCTCGTATGCGTAAGCAGGACATTATTTTTGCCATCCTGAAGCAGCACGCAAAGAGTGGCGAAGATATCTTTGGTGATGGCGTACTGGAGATATTGCAGGATGGATTTGGTTTCCTCCGTTCCGCAGACAGCTCCTACCTCGCCGGCCCTGATGACATCTACGTTTCTCCTAGCCAAATCCGCCGTTTCAACCTCCGCACTGGTGATACCATCTCTGGTAAGATTCGCCCGCCGAAAGAAGGTGAACGCTATTTTGCGCTGCTGAAGGTTAACGAAGTTAACTTCGACAAACCAGAAAACGCCCGTAACAAAATCCTCTTTGAGAACTTAACGCCGCTGCACGCAAACTCTCGTCTGCGTATGGAGCGTGGTAACGGTTCTACCGAAGATTTAACCGCACGCGTACTGGATCTGGCATCGCCTATCGGTCGTGGGCAACGTGGTCTGATTGTGGCACCGCCAAAAGCGGGTAAAACCATGCTGCTGCAGAACATTGCTCAGAGCATCGCTTACAATCATCCAGACTGCGTACTGATGGTTCTGCTGATTGACGAACGCCCGGAAGAAGTGACCGAGATGCAGCGTCTGGTTAAAGGTGAAGTTGTTGCTTCTACCTTCGACGAACCAGCATCTCGCCACGTTCAGGTTGCGGAAATGGTGATCGAGAAGGCAAAACGCCTGGTTGAGCATAAGAAAGACGTTATTATTCTGCTCGACTCCATCACTCGTCTGGCTCGTGCCTACAACACCGTCGTACCGGCATCCGGTAAAGTGTTGACCGGTGGTGTGGACGCCAACGCCCTGCATCGTCCGAAACGCTTCTTCGGTGCAGCACGTAATGTGGAAGAGGGCGGCAGCCTGACCATCATTGCAACGGCGCTAATCGATACCGGCTCCAAAATGGACGAAGTTATCTACGAAGAGTTTAAAGGTACAGGTAACATGGAACTACATCTCTCTCGTAAGATCGCTGAAAAACGCGTCTTCCCGGCAATCGACTACAACCGTTCTGGTACTCGTAAAGAAGAGTTGCTTACCACTCAGGAAGAGCTGCAGAAAATGTGGATCCTGCGCAAAATCATTCACCCGATGGGCGAAATCGACGCAATGGAATTCCTCATTAATAAGCTTGCGATGACCAAGACCAATGATGATTTCTTCGAGATGATGAAACGCTCATAAGTTAGTGTTACAGCAAAACGCCACGTGTTTACGTGGCGTTTTGCTTTTATATCTGTAATCTTAGCGGTATACCTGTGATGGTGTGAAAATTCCTGGTTTTTGCGGGTGTTTTATGCGATTTACATATCAATTGGTTGATTTTTGCTCATTTCTGAGAGATTCAGAAAGTAGTTTCCCTTCTGAATAAAGGTCTTCGTGGGTATACTTCAGCTAATAATTTTCTCTGAGAGCATGCATTGTGAATTTACTGACAGTGAGTACTGATCTCATCAGTATTTTTTTATTCACGACACTGTTTCTGTTTTTTGCCCGCAAGGTGGCAAAAAAAGTCGGTTTAGTGGATAAACCTAACTTCCGCAAACGTCACCAGGGATTGATACCGCTCGTTGGGGGGATTTCGGTTTACGCAGGGATTTGCTTCACGTTCGGAATCGTCGATTACTATATTCCACATGCAGCTCTCTATCTCGTTTGTGCCGGTGTGCTTGTGTTCATTGGCGCGCTGGATGATCGTTTTGATATCAGCGTAAAAATCCGTGCCACCATACAGGCAGCTGTTGGCATTGTTATGATGGTGTTCGGCAAACTTTATCTCAGTAGTTTGGGTTATATCTTTGGCTCCTGGGAGATGGTGCTCGGACCGTTTGGTTACTTCCTGACGCTGTTTGCTGTCTGGGCGGCGATTAATGCCTTCAACATGGTCGATGGTATTGATGGCTTGCTGGGCGGGTTGTCCTGTGTCTCGTTTGCGGCAATCGGTATGATTTTGTGGTTCGACGGGCAAACCAGCCTCGCTATCTGGTGCTTTGCCATGATCGCCGCCATCCTGCCTTATATCATGCTCAACCTTGGTATTCTGGGGCGTCGCTACAAAGTCTTTATGGGCGATGCGGGGAGTACGCTGATTGGTTTTACTGTTATCTGGATCCTGTTGGAAACTACCCAGGGTGCCACACATCCAATCAGCCCGGTTACCGCCTTATGGATCATTGCTATCCCGCTGATGGACATGGTGGCGATTATGTATCGTCGTCTGCGTAAAGGCATGAGTCCATTCTCACCTGACCGTCAGCATATTCACCATTTGATCATGCGTGCCGGGTTTACTTCCCGCCAGGCATTTGTGCTGATTACCCTTGCTGCAGCGCTACTCGCTTCTATTGGCGTACTGGCAGAATATTCTCATTTTGTCCCGGAATGGGTCATGCTGGTGCTCTTTTTGCTAGCATTCTTCCTCTATGGATATTGCATTAAGCGTGCCTGGAAAGTTGCTCGCTTTATTAAGCGCGTAAAACGCAGACTGCGTAGAAATCGTGGTGGCAGCCCCAATTTAACCAAATAAATGAGGATGTGATGACACAACCAATACCTGGGAAACCGGCCGAAGACGCTGAAAATGAACTGGATATTCGTGGGTTGTTTCGTACCTTGTGGGCTGGGAAGCTGTGGATTATTGGCATGGGGCTGGCGTTTGCCTTAATCGCGTTGGCGTATACTTTTTTTGCGCGTCAGGAGTGGAGTGCGACGGCGATTACCGATCGTCCAACCGTGAATATGCTGGGCGGGTACTACTCGCAGCAGCAATTTTTGCGTAACCTGGATGTTCGTTCAAATATGGCCCCTGCCGACCAACCATCGGTTATGGATGAAGCCTATAAAGAGTTTGTTATGCAACTGGCATCGTGGGATACCCGCCGCGATTTCTGGTTGCAGACTGACTATTACAAACAGCGGATGGTCGGTAACAGTAAAGCCGATGCGGCTCTGCTGGATGAAATGATCAGCAACATCCTGTTTATTCCTGGTGATTTCGCCCGCTCGGTCAATGACAGCGTTAAACTGGTTGCCGAAACCGCCCCCGATGCTAATAACCTGCTTCGTCAATATGTTGCTTTTGCCAGCCAGCGTGCAGCCAGTCATCTGAATGATGAGCTGAAAGGCGCATGGGCGGCGCGTACTATTCAGATGAAAGCTCAGGTGAAGCGTCAGGAAGAAGTGGCTAAGTCCATCTACGACCGCCGGATGAACAGTATTGAACAGGCACTTAAAATCGCCGAGCAACACAATATTTCTCGCAGTGCGACAGACGTGCCAGCCGAGGAATTACCTGATTCAGAAATGTTCCTGTTGGGGCGTCCGATGCTTCAGGCGCGACTGGAAAATTTACAGGCTGTCGGCCCAGCCTTTGATCTCGACTATGATCAGAATCGGGCCATGTTAAATACCCTTAATGTTGGTCCAACCCTGGATCCGCGTTTTCAGACCTATCGCTATTTGCGTACACCGGAAGAACCGGTAAAACGCGATAGCCCACGTCGTGCCTTCCTGATGATTATGTGGGGCATTGTCGGGGGGCTGATCGGGGCTGGTGTCGCATTAACCCGCCGTTGCTCGAAATAGCAACACAGCTGTGGTGAGCGCAAAGGCGCTCGCCGCTTATTCGAAGAGAATCGATGTGAAAGTACTGACTGTATTTGGTACGCGCCCGGAAGCCATCAAGATGGCGCCGTTGGTGCATGCGTTGGCAAAAGATCCTTTTTTTGAGGCTAAAGTTTGCGTCACTGCGCAGCATCGGGAGATGCTCGATCAGGTGCTGAAACTCTTTTCCATTGTACCTGACTACGATCTCAACATAATGCAGCCAGGACAGGGCCTGACAGAGATAACATGTCGGATTCTGGAAGGACTAAAACCTATTCTTGCCGAGTTCAAACCAGACGTTGTGCTGGTTCATGGTGATACTACCACCACACTGGCAACCAGCCTGGCAGCGTTTTATCAGCGAATTCCTGTTGGTCACGTTGAGGCCGGACTGCGCACGGGCGATCTCTATTCGCCGTGGCCGGAAGAGGCTAACCGTACATTGACCGGGCATCTGGCGATGTACCATTTCTCACCAACTGAAACTTCCCGGCAAAATTTGCTGCGTGAAAACGTCGCTGACAGCCGAATATTTATTACCGGTAATACAGTAATTGATGCGCTGCTGTGGGTGCGTGACCAGGTAATGAGCAGCGATACGCTGCGTTCAGAACTGGCGGCAAATTACCCGTTTATCGACCCCGATAAAAAGATGATTCTGGTGACCGGTCATAGGCGTGAGAGCTTTGGTCGTGGTTTTGAAGAAATCTGCCATGCGCTGGCTGAAATTGCTACCACTCATCAGGACATCCAGATTGTTTATCCGGTACACCTTAACCCGAATGTCAGAGAGCCGGTCAATCGCATTCTGGGGCATGTGAAAAATGTCATTTTGATTGATCCCCAGGAGTATTTACCGTTTGTCTGGTTGATGAACCATGCCTGGTTGATTTTGACTGACTCTGGCGGCATTCAGGAAGAAGCACCTTCTCTGGGTAAACCGGTGCTGGTGATGCGCGATACCACCGAACGCCCAGAAGCGGTGACCGCAGGTACGGTACGTCTGGTGGGGACGGATAAGCAACGGATCGTCGAGGAAGTGACGCGTCTTTTAGAAGACGAAGATGAATATCAAACTATGAGCCGAGCCCATAACCCGTATGGTGATGGTCAGGCATGCTCTCGCATTTTGGAAGCGTTAAAAAATAATCGGATATCACTATGAGTTTTGCGACCATTTCTGTTATCGGACTGGGTTATATCGGGCTGCCAACGGCGGCTGCGTTTGCCTCACGGCAAAAACAGGTGATTGGTGTTGATATCAACCAACAAGCGGTTGATACCATCAATCGTGGCGAAATCCATATCGTCGAACCTGATTTAGCGAGCGTGGTAAAAACTGCCGTAGAAGGTGGTTTTTTACGAGCGAGCACGACGCCGGTTGAGGCTGATGCCTGGCTGATTGCTGTCCCAACGCCATTTAAAGGCGATCATGAGCCGGATATGGCCTACGTCGAATCGGCTGCCCGCTCCATTGCGCCAGTGCTGAAAAAAGGCGCGTTGGTGATCCTTGAATCCACCTCGCCGGTGGGTTCAACCGAGAAGATGGCAGAATGGTTAGCAGAGATGCGTCCGGACCTGACTTTCCCGCAGCAGGTGGGTGAGCAGGCGGACGTCAATATTGCTTATTGCCCGGAACGCGTGTTGCCGGGCCAGGTGATGGTCGAGCTGATTAAAAACGATCGCGTCATTGGCGGCATGACGCCAGTTTGCTCGGCGCGCGCCAGCGAACTGTACAAAATTTTCCTCGAAGGTGAGTGTGTCGTCACTAACTCGCGGACGGCGGAAATGTGTAAGCTCACAGAAAACAGCTTCCGCGACGTGAATATCGCTTTTGCTAACGAACTGTCGCTGATTTGTGCCGAGCAAGGAATTAACGTCTGGGAACTGATTCGTTTGGCGAATCGCCATCCACGAGTCAATATTCTCCAGCCTGGTCCGGGTGTGGGCGGTCACTGCATTGCCGTCGACCCGTGGTTTATCGTGGCGCAGAACCCGCAGCAGGCGCGGCTTATCCGTACCGCGCGTGAAGTGAACGATCACAAACCTTTCTGGGTGATTGATCAGGTGAAAGCGGCGGTCGCTGATTGTCTGGCTGCCACTGATAAACGCGCCAGTGAACTGAAAATTGCCTGCTTTGGTCTGGCGTTTAAACCGAATATTGATGACCTGCGCGAAAGCCCGGCGATGGAAATCGCTGAACTGATCGCCCAGTGGCACAGCGGCGAAACGCTGGTTGTTGAACCTAATATTCACCAGTTGCCGAAAAAACTGACCGGGCTTTGCACGCTGGCGCAGCTTGACGAGGCACTGGCGACGGCAGATGTGCTGGTGATGTTGGTAGATCACAGCCAGTTTAAAGCCATTAGCGGCGATGATGTTCAGCAGCAGTATGTGGTGGATACCAAAGGAGTCTGGCGCTGATACTGATTACAGTAAACGACTGTGTTGAGGGAGATAGAGAATGCCCGTCCGCGCCAGTATTGAACCACTAACCTGGGAAAACGCCTTTTTTGGCGTTAACAGCGCCATCGTGCGCATTAGTCCTGACGCACCGCTCCTGACGCCAGGCGTTTTGGCGCCGTGGTCACGAGTACAGGCCAAAATTGCCGCATCCAATACCGAAGAACTAGATGTCCTGCAACAGCTGGGATTCTCGCTGGTCGAAGGAGAAGTGGATTTTGCGCTCCCCGTGATCAACGTCAGTGAAAGCCGTGCGGAAGTGGCTCAAGAAGCAGATATTCCAGTACTACGCCAGTTAGCCCGCGAAGCATTCGCCCAAAGCCGTTTTCGTATGCCGTGGTATGCACCCGATGCCAGTGGTCGCTTTTACGCGCAGTGGATTGAAAATGCCGTGCGCGGCACCTTTGATCATCAATGCCTGGTTTTACGCGCGGCGTCCGGCGAGATTCGCGGCTATGTTTCTCTACGAGAGTTGAATGCCACTGACGCGCGCATTGGTTTACTGGCAGGACGCGGCGCAGGTGCTGAACTGATGCAAACGGCGCTAAACTGGGCGTATGCTCGCGGTAAAACAACATTGCGGGTGGCGACCCAGATGGGCAACACCGCCGCGCTTAAACGATACATACAAAGTGGTGCGAATGTAGAAAGCACCGCGTACTGGTTATACAGGTGATCACATGATTCCATTTAACGCACCGCCGGTGGTGGGCACCGAACTCGACTATATGCAGTCGGCAATGGGTAGCGGCAAACTGTGCGGCGATGGCGGTTTTACCCGTCGCTGCCAGCAGTGGCTGGAGCAACGTTTTGGCAGCGCCAAAGTACTGCTGACGCCATCCTGCACCGCTTCTCTGGAGATGGCGGCGCTGCTTCTGGATATCCAACCGGGCGATGAAGTGATCATGCCGAGCTACACCTTTGTCTCCACCGCCAACGCCTTTGTGCTGCGTGGAGCAAAAATTGTTTTTGTTGATGTTCGCCCGGACACCATGAACATCGACGAAACGCTGATTGAAGCGGCGATCACCGACAAAACGCGCGTTATTGTGCCGGTGCATTACGCGGGCGTGGCCTGCGAAATGGACACCATTATGGCGTTGGCGAAAAAGCATAACCTGTTTGTGGTGGAAGATGCCGCTCAGGGTGTGATGTCCACTTACAAAGGGCGTGCGTTGGGAACCATTGGTCATATTGGCTGCTTTAGCTTCCATGAAACCAAAAACTACACGGCGGGCGGTGAAGGCGGGGCGACGCTGATTAATGATAAGGCGTTGATTGAACGTGCCGAGATCATCCGTGAAAAAGGGACTAACCGCAGCCAGTTCTTCCGTGGTCAGGTTGATAAATATACCTGGCGCGATATCGGCTCCAGCTATTTGATGTCCGATCTGCAAGCTGCGTATCTGTGGGCGCAACTGGAAGCCGCTGAACGTATCAACCAGCAACGTCTGGCGCTGTGGCAAAACTACTACGATGCGTTAGCACCTCTGGCGAAAGCCGGGCGTATCGAGTTGCCGTCGATTCCGGATGACTGCGTGCAGAACGCGCATATGTTCTACATCAAGCTGCGGGATATTGATGACCGGAGCGCGTTGATTAGCTTCCTGAAGGAAGCGGAAATCATGGCGGTGTTCCATTACATTCCGCTGCACGGTTGCCCTGCGGGTGAACGCTTTGGTGAGTTTCACGGTGAAGATCGCTACACCACCAAAGAGAGCGAGCGCCTGCTGCGCCTGCCGTTGTTCTACAACTTGTCGCCCGTCAATCAGCGCACGGTGATTGCGACCTTGTTGAACTACTTCTCCTGATATGTCGCTGGCAAAAGCATCCTTGTGGACGGCGGCCAGTACGCTGGTCAAGATTGGCGCTGGGTTACTGGTTGGTAAATTATTGGCGGTGTCATTTGGTCCGGCAGGACTAGGGTTGGCGGCAAATTTCCGCCAGTTGATAACCGTGCTCGGTGTGCTTGCCGGGGCGGGCATCTTTAATGGCGTAACCAAATACGTTGCCCAGTACCACGATAATCCGCAGCAGCTGCGCCGTGTGGTCGGCACTTCATCTGCGATGGTGCTTGGCTTCTCCACGCTGATGGCGCTGGTCTTTGTGCTGGCAGCTGCGCCAATCAGCCAGGGATTGTTTGGTAATAACGACTATCAAGGGCTGGTGCGTTTAGTGGCGCTAGTGCAAATGGGGATCGCTTGGGGCAACCTGTTGCTGGCGTTGATGAAAGGCTTTCGCGATGCCGCGGGTAATGCGTTATCGCTGATTGTCGGCAGCCTGATTGGCGTTATCGCTTATTATGTCAGTTACCGTTTTGGCGGTTATGAAGGCGCGTTGCTTGGTCTGGCGCTGATTCCCGCGCTGGTGGTAATGCCTGCCGCCGTCATGTTAATTAAGCGTGGCGCTATCCCGTTAAGCTATCTAAAACCCAGCTGGGATAACGGTCTGGCAGGGCAGTTGAGCAAATTTACACTCATGGCGTTGATTACGTCGGTGACCTTGCCCGTTGCGTACATCATGATGCGTAAACTGCTGGCGGCGCAGTATAGCTGGGATGAAGTGGGGATCTGGCAAGGGGTGAGTAGTATTTCCGACGCCTACCTGCAATTTATTACCGCATCGTTCAGTGTATATTTACTGCCCACGTTGTCGCGGCTAACGGAAAAACGCGATATCACTCGGGAAGTGGTGAAGTCGCTGAAATTTGTTTTACCGGCCGTGGCGGCAGCGAGTTTCACCGTCTGGCTACTGCGTGATTTTGCCATCTGGTTACTGTTGTCGAATAAATTTACCGCCATGCGGGATCTCTTTGCCTGGCAGTTGGTCGGCGATGTGTTGAAAGTGGGCGCCTATGTCTTTGGTTATCTGGTGATCGCCAAAGCGTCGCTGCGTTTTTATATTCTGGCGGAAGTCAGCCAGTTCACTTTATTGATGGTATTTGCCCACTGGTTGATCCCCGTGCATGGCGCCCTGGGCGCGGCGCAGGCCTACATGGCAACCTATATCGTCTATTTCTCTCTTTGTTGTGGCGTGTTTTTACTCTGGCGTAGGCGGGCATGACTGTACTGATTCACGTACTGGGATCGGATATCCCTCACCATAACCAAACCGTTCTGCGGTTTTTCAATGACGCGCTGGCCGCGACGAGCGAGCACGCGCGCGAGTTTATGGTTGCTGGCAAGGACGACGGCTTAAGTGATAGTTGTCCGGCGCTTTCTGTGCAATTTTTCCCTGGGAAAAAATCACTGGCAGAAGCCGTTATCGCTAAAGCGAAAGCTAACCGCCAGCAACGGTTTTTCTTCCACGGCCAGTTCAATCCCAAGCTGTGGCTGGCGCTGCTTAGTGGCGGAATCAAGCCCAGCCAGTTTTACTGGCATATCTGGGGGGCAGATCTCTATGAAGTTTCCAGTGGATTGAAATATAAACTCTTTTATCCTCTGCGCCGACTGGCACAAAAGCGAGTGGGCTGTGTGTTTGCCACTCGGGGAGACTTGAGCTTTTTTGCCAAAACGCATCCAAAGGTGCGGGGCGAACTGATTTACTTCCCAACCCGGATGGACCCTTCTCTCAATACAATGGCGAACGATCGGCAACGTGAAGGGAAAATGACCATTTTGGTAGGGAACTCCGGCGATCGCAGCAATGAGCATATCGCCGCCTTGCGCGCTGTTCATCAGCAGTTTGGCGATACGGTAAAAGTCGTGGTGCCGATGGGATATCCACCTAATAACGAAGCGTATATCGACGAAGTTCGTCAGGCGGGGCTCGAGTTATTCAGCGAAGAAAATCTGCAAGTTCTGAGCGAAAAACTGGAATTTGACGCCTATCTGGCGCTACTTCGCCAGTGCGATCTCGGCTACTTTATTTTTGCCCGCCAGCAGGGCATTGGTACGCTGTGCTTACTGATTCAGGCGGGCATTCCTTGTGTGCTTAACCGGGAAAATCCGTTCTGGCAGGATATGACAGAACAGCATTTGCCGGTGCTGTTTACCACTGACGATCTCAACGAAGATATTGTGCATGAAGCGCAGCGCCAGCTGGCGTCGGTGGATAAAAACACCATTGCCTTCTTTAGCCCGAACTATCTGCAAGGCTGGCAGCGGGCGTTGGCTATTGCCTCCGGGGAGGTCGCATGAGCCTGCTGCAATTCAGCGGCCTGTTTGTTGTCTGGCTGCTCTGCACGCTGTTTATCGCCACGCTGACATGGTTTGAGTTTCGCCGCGTGCGCTTTAACTTCAATGTCTTCTTTTCATTGCTGTTTTTGCTGACCTTTTTCTTCGGCTTCCCGCTGACCAGCTTGTTGGTGTTTCGCTTTGATGTTGCCGTGGTGCCACCAGAGATCTTGTTGCAGGCGTTACTTTCTGCGGGGGGATTTTACGCAGTTTACTACGTCACTTACAAAACACGTTTACGCAAACGCGTTGCCGATGCACCGCGCCGTCCAGTCTTTACCATGAACCGCGTGGAAACCAATCTCACGTGGGTGATTCTGATGGCTATCGCGCTGGTGAGCGTTGGCATCTTTTTCATGCATAACGGTTTTTTGCTGTTCCGGCTTAACTCTTACAGCCAGATCTTCTCCAGCGAAGTCTCTGGCGTGGCGTTAAAGCGTTTCTTTTACTTTTTCATCCCGGCAATGTTAGTGGTCTACTTTCTGCGCCAGGACAGTAAAGCATGGTTGTTTTTCCTCGTCAGCACGGTTGCCTTCGGTTTGCTGACTTACATGATTGTCGGCGGCACTCGCGCCAATATCATCATCGCGTTCGCTATCTTCCTGTTTATCGGCATTATTCGCGGCTGGATTTCGTTGTGGATGCTGGCGGCGGCGGGCGTGCTGGGGATTGTTGGCATGTTCTGGCTGGCGCTAAAACGCTATGGAATGAGCGTCAGCGGCGATGAGGCGTTCTATACGTTTCTCTATCTCACCCGCGATACCTTCTCGCCGTGGGAGAATCTGGCGCTGCTGTTGCAGAACTACGACAACATCGACTTCCAGGGCCTGGCTCCAATTGTCCGTGATTTCTATGTCTTTATCCCTTCCTGGCTGTGGCCGGGTCGCCCGAGTATGGTGCTGAACTCCGCCAACTACTTTACCTGGGAAGTGCTGAATAACCACTCCGGGCTGGCGATCTCGCCTACGCTTATAGGCTCACTGGTTGTTATGGGCGGCGCGTTGTTCATCCCGCTCGGGGCGATTGTGGTTGGTCTGATCATCAAGTGGTTCGACTGGTTGTATGAGCTGGGCAACCGCGAAACTAATCGCTATAAGGCTGCGATTCTCCACAGTTTCTGCTTCGGGGCGATCTTCAATATGATCGTGCTGGCGCGCGAAGGGTTGGATTCGTTTGTCTCGCGTGTCGTCTTTTTTATCGTGGTCTTCGGCGCAAGCCTGATGATTGCAAAACTGCTGTACTGGCTTTTTGATAACGCCGGACTCGTTCATAAACGAATAAAATCATCGCTCCGGACGCAGGTTGAAGGATAACAATGAATAACACCACCACGGCACCGACCTATACGCTGCGTGGCTTACAGTTGATCGGTTGGCGTGATATGCAGCATGCCCTCGATTATCTGTTCGCTGATGGGCAGCTTAAGCAGGGAACGCTGGTTGCCATTAATGCCGAAAAAATGCTGACCATTGAAGATAACGTCGAGGTCAGGGAGTTAATTAACGCTGCCGAATTTAAATATGCCGATGGCATTAGCGTTGTGCGGTCGGTGCGTAAAAAGTACCCGCAGGCACAGGTTTCCCGCGTTGCCGGTGCCGATCTCTGGGAAGAAGTAATGGCGCGCGCAGGCAAGGAAGGGACGCCGGTATTTCTTGTGGGCGGTAAACCTGATGTGCTGGCGCAGACCGAAGATAAACTGCGCGACCAGTGGAATGTGAATATCGTTGGCAGCCAGGATGGTTATTTTAAACCCGAGCAGCGTCAGGCGCTGTTTGAGCGTATTCACGCCAGTGGTGCGCAAATTGTCACTGTCGCAATGGGGTCACCAAAGCAGGAGATCTTCATGCGCGACTGCCGCCTGGTGCATCCAGATGCGCTGTATATGGGCGTTGGCGGGACTTATGATGTTTTCACCGGTCACGTAAAACGCGCGCCGAAAATCTGGCAAAAACTGGGACTGGAGTGGCTTTATAGACTGCTTTCGCAGCCGAGTCGCATTAAGCGCCAGCTTCGTTTGCTGCGTTATTTACGCTGGCATTACACCGGCGATCTCTGATTTTCCTCTCTCTGTAAAGCGACGGAGTGGTCACTTCGTCGCCTGCCTGTCTTTTTATTACACAAAGCATTCAAATTTTTAATGCTTTATTTGCCATTTCTCCTGAATTACGAAAACATTCGCAACACTCGATGTACCCATAACGATAACCGGTAACACCGGAAAGCATGCAAACACAACACGAGGATTTATGGCAGATAACAAACCAGAGCTACAGCGTGGGCTGGAAGCTCGACATATCGAACTCATCGCCCTGGGGGGCACCATTGGCGTCGGCCTGTTTATGGGGGCCGCCAGTACCCTGAAATGGGCCGGGCCATCCGTATTGTTGGCCTATATCATCGCCGGGCTGTTCGTCTTTTTCATCATGCGTTCAATGGGCGAAATGTTGTTCCTCGAACCGGTTACCGGTTCGTTTGCCGTCTACGCGCATCGTTATATGAGCCCGTTCTTTGGCTATCTCACCGCCTGGTCTTACTGGTTTATGTGGATGGCGGTGGGGATCTCAGAAATCACCGCCATTGGCGTTTATGTCCAGTTCTGGTTCCCGGAGATGGCGCAGTGGATACCCGCATTGATCGCGGTGGCGCTGGTGGCACTGGCGAATCTGGCAGCGGTGCGGTTGTACGGTGAAATCGAGTTCTGGTTCGCGATGATCAAAGTCACCACGATTATCGTGATGATTGTCATTGGCCTGGGCGTGATTTTCTTTGGCTTTGGCAATGGCGGGCAGTCGATTGGTTTTAGCAATCTCACAGAGCATGGCGGTTTCTTTGCGGGTGGCTGGAAAGGTTTCCTGACCGCATTGTGTATTGTGGTGGCGTCCTACCAGGGCGTGGAGCTGATTGGCATTACTGCCGGTGAAGCGAAGAATCCGCAGGTGACGCTGCGCAGTGCCGTAGGCAAGGTGTTGTGGCGAATCCTGATTTTCTACGTAGGCGCGATTTTCGTTATCGTCACCATCTTCCCGTGGAATGAAATAGGCAGCAACGGCAGCCCGTTTGTACTGACTTTCGCCAAAATCGGCATTACCGCAGCGGCGGGAATTATCAACTTTGTGGTGCTGACGGCTGCGCTCTCTGGCTGTAACAGTGGCATGTACAGTTGCGGACGTATGCTCTATGCGCTGGCGAAAAACCGTCAGTTACCGGCGGCGATGGCGAAAGTTTCCCGTCACGGTGTGCCGGTTGCAGGAGTGGCGGTATCCATTGTTATCCTGCTAATTGGCTCATGCCTGAACTACATCATCCCTAACCCACAGCGCGTGTTTGTCTACGTCTACAGCGCCAGCGTGCTTCCGGGCATGGTGCCGTGGTTTGTGATTTTGATAAGCCAGCTGCGTTTTCGTCGTGCACACAAAGCGGCGATTGCCAGCCATCCGTTCCGCTCAATTCTGTTCCCGTGGGCCAACTACGTAACAATGGCATTCCTGATTTGCGTTTTGATCGGTATGTACTTTAATGAAGATACCCGTATGTCGCTGTTTGTCGGCATCATCTTCATGCTGGCGGTGACGGCGATTTATAAACTTTTTGGCCTTAATCGCCACGGTAAAGCGCACAAACTGGAGAAATAATCAGCAAAGCGCGCAAACCGTAACCAAACGCGCATTTTATTTAAAAAGGGACTAGACAGAGGGGTGGGAAGTCCGTATTATCCACCCCCGCAACGGCGCTAAGCGCCCGTAGCTCAGCTGGATAGAGCGCTGCCCTCCGGAGGCAGAGGTCTCAGGTTCGAATCCTGTCGGGCGCGCCATTTAGTCCCGGCGCTTGAGCTGCGGTGGTAGTAATACCGCGTAACAAGATTTGTAGTGGTGGCTATAGCTCAGTTGGTAGAGCCCTGGATTGTGATTCCAGTTGTCGTGGGTTCGAATCCCATTAGCCACCCCATTATTAGAAGTTGTGACAATGCGAAGGTGGCGGAATTGGTAGACGCGCTAGCTTCAGGTGTTAGTGTTCTTACGGACGTGGGGGTTCAAGTCCCCCCCCTCGCACCACGACTTTAAAGAATTGAACTAAAAATTCAAAAAGCAGTATTTCGGCGAGTAGCGCAGCTTGGTAGCGCAACTGGTTTGGGACCAGTGGGTCGGAGGTTCGAATCCTCTCTCGCCGACCAATTTTGAACCCCGCTTCGGCGGGGTTTTTTGTTTTCTGTGCATTTCATCACTCTCCCTTCGCAATAAACGCCCGTAGTAACTCATTGCCACACGGTATGATTTCGCCCTTAACTTATTGAAGGATGACTTCAGGCAAGGAGCGACCATGCTGCAACAGATTCCAACGCGTGCGTTTCACGTGATGGCGAAACCGAGCGGTTCCGATTGTAATCTGAACTGTGACTACTGTTTTTATCTCGAAAAACAATCCCTTTACCGTGAAAAGCCAGTCACGCATATGGACGAAGACACGCTGGAAGCGTATGTCCGTCACTATATCGCCGCCAGCGAACCACAAAACGAAGTCGCTTTTACCTGGCAGGGCGGTGAGCCAACGCTGATGGGGCTGGAGTTTTACCGCCGTGCCGTAAAGTTACAGGCGAAATACGGTACTGGCAGGAAGGTAAGTAACAGCTTCCAGACTAACGGTGTGCTGCTCGATGACGAATGGTGTGCATTTCTGGCAGAAAATCATTTTCTTATTGGGTTATCTCTGGATGGTCCGGCTGAGATCCACAATCAATATCGCGTGACCAAAGGTGGCAGACCAACGCATAAGCTGGTGATGCGTGCCCTGATGCTGCTGCAAAAGCATCATGTCGACTATAACGTGCTGGTCTGCGTCAACCGCACCAGCGCGCAGCAACCGTTGCAGGTTTATGATTTTTTGTGCGATGCGGGAGTCGAATTCATCCAGTTTATTCCGGTGGTCGAGCGCCTGGCTGATGAAACAGCTGCCCGCGATGGACTGAAACTACATGCGCCCGGCGATATTCAGGGCGACCTGACGGAATGGTCGGTACGCCCCGATGAGTTCGGTGAGTTTCTGGTGGCGATATTCGACCACTGGATCAAACGCGACGTCGGCAAGATTTTCGTGATGAATATCGAATGGGCGTTTGCCAATTTTGTCGGTGCGTCGGGTGCGGTTTGCCATCATCAGCCAACCTGTGGGCGCTCGATGATTGTTGAGCACAACGGCGACGTTTACGCCTGCGATCACTATGTTTATCCGCAATATCGACGGGGAAATATGCTTCAGCAGACCATCGCAGAAATGGTAGATTCTCCGCAGCAGCAGACTTTTGGTGAAGATAAATTTAAGCAGTTACCGGCGCAGTGTCGCAGTTGTAACGTGTTAAAAGCGTGCTGGGGAGGCTGCCCGAAACACCGCTTCATGCTCGATACCAGCGGAAAACCGGGGCTGAATTATTTGTGTGCCGGGTATCAGCGTTATTTCCGCCATCTACCGCCGTATCTTAAAGCAATGGCTGATTTGCTGGCGCACGGTCGTCCGGCCAGCGACATTATGCAGGCGCATTTGATGGTGGTGAATAAGTAAAAAAGCGGCCATTTTGTGGCCGCCTGCGGTTGATTGCCGGATGCGGCGTAAACGCCTTATCCGGCCTACATGATCGTGCAAATTCAATAAATTGCAGTGTTCTGTAGGCTGGATAAGATGCGTCAACATCGCATCCGGCAAAGGCAGATCACTGCGATAGCGCCGGATTAGTCAGATTTAATCTGCGCGCGTGGAGGATATTTCTTCAGGATCTCCATATACGCGTGCATTTCGGTTTGCAGTGGTACTCCCATCGGGATATGGCGCACGCCGATAGAATCGCTTTCCTGTGGATCGGTGTAGAGGTTAAACACCGACGATCCGGCTGTTTGCATTACCGTGCCGGTGAACCCACCCTGATACCCGCTCTGGGTATAAGCGTAAGGCTGCTGAATCAGGACGTGATACTTGAACTCATCCATACGTACAGCAGAGAGTTTGCCGTTGAGGAAGTAGTGCTCGGCCTTACGGTTAGACTGGCCGTTTGTTCCCAGGAAGAAAGATGTCTGGTCTACACCATCGATAAAGGTGGTTTTCGGCACTAAATTCGCAACTTTCGCCCCAGGATGCCCCGCCAGATCCAGTGCTGTTGGGAAGAGGTCTGCCAGATCAACAATACCGTCAGATTTACGCGGTTGGATCATGCCTTTCCAGTACACGAAAGTCGGAACGCGAACGCCGCCTTCCCAGGTAGATCCTTTCGCTCCACGGAACGGTGTGCGACCGTGCGGAGGCACTTCGGCTTCCGGACCGTTATCGGAGGTGAAGACAATAAGCGTGTTATCCAGCTGACCGTTTTTCTCCAGCGTTTTGTAGAGATTAGCGAACACATCGTTCATCTCTACCATGCAGTCACCATACGAGGTGCGTGCCGGAGAGCTACCCGCATATTTGGCGTTCGGGTAGTTATCGAAGTGGCAGCCGCGAGTGCCATAATAGAGGAAGAAAGGTTTATCACTCTTCGCCATCTTGTCGAGGAACTTAACGCCATATTCCATCCAGCGTTGATCCAGGTCTTCCATATATTTCGGCGTAATGTCAGCAATGGCCTCCTGTTCGCCGCCGCGTACAGCATGAACATCATCTTTGCTAAATGGTAATTGCTTGATGTATTCAGAACGGTCCGGACTCAGGGCGACTTCCGGGTTGACGTGAACATCGCGCCATTCGGTATACATATCGGACACTGAGTTGAAGCCACGGAAATCATCAAAGCCGACGTTCTGCGGCTGCGACTCTTTGTTTTCCCCCATATGCCATTTCCCGATAGCCTGGGTGACGTAACCCTGGTCGTGCAGCAATTGCGGCAGGGTGGTTAACCCTTGCAGACCGCCCGGTTGCCCGTACATCGGCGGCATCAGAATGCCGTGGTGGATGGAGTATTGTCCGGTGAGAATGGTGGCGCGGGTAGGGGAAGAACTTGGTTGAGAATATGCAGAGGTTAAAATCAATCCCTGGCTGGCAACGGCGTCAATATCTGGCGTTGGGTTACCTACCGCCACGCCACCGCCATTAAAGCCGACATCCATCCAGCCCACGTCATCCAGTAAGAAAACAACCACGTTCGGTTTCTTACCGGTCTTTTTCTCTAATTCCGCCAGCTTCTGCTGGGTTTCTTTATCCTGTGCCGGATGCTGCATCACAGGCATCATATTATCGGCAATGGTGGTCGCCGGTTTAACCAGGTACTGGTTAGGGTGATCATACCCGGCATAACCTTCGCGCGCGGTAGCGGTTGACGGGGTATCTGCAGCACTGGCCAGCAAAGGAATAGCGGCGGCGATTGCGATCACCAGTAGTTTGGGTGAAAACGAAATTTCCATGCAAAATGCTCCGGTTTCATGTCATTAAATGGATGACGTAATTAAGCATTGATAATTGAGATCCCTCTCCCTGATAAAATGGGTATATAAATAATTATGATGAAAATATATTATTTATTTGCCATGAGAATGAATCGAAAGATCAGGAGAGCGTTTTCAATCCTACCCCTGGTGCGGGGGATATGTAAGGCAGGTTTATTGTATAGTGTTGATTATTGATGCTGTTTTTGATTAGGAGTGTAATTAATATATATATTGGTTATTAAATATTTTTAACAATTCACAGTATTTATAATTAAAGAGAGTAAGGTGCTGGATAATATTTGCTCAGGTAATTATTGCGAATGAAAGAAACCTGGATTGCAGAATTTTCTCATAACAAGTATTAAAGGATGTTATTTCCCGGGCCTGTATGGCATAATAATTGGGTAGATGCTCATTCCATCTCTTATGTTCGCCTTAGTGCCTCATAAACTTAGGAATGACGCAGAGCCGTTTACGGTGCTTATCGTCCACTGACAGATGTCGCTTATGCCTCATCAGACACCATGGACACAACGTTGAGTGAAGCACCCACTTGTTGTCATACAGACCTGTTTTAACGCCTGCTCCGTAATAAGAGCAGGCGTTTTTTTATGTATCAGAAAGGCCCCGGAGGTGCTTGCCTCCGGGTTAGAAAGAACTATTGCGGCGGGTTGTTCTGCAACGTCAACATCAAGCCGTCGCGGCGCATCGATGCGGCTTCTTCTGGTTTGTGCAGTCTGTCCAGCGCGTCGGCAAGCCATGCGTAATCGTAGGCGTCCGGGCGTTGTTTCAGTGCCGCGCGGAAGGCGAGCGATGCTTCCTGCCATTCACCGTGTTTCATCAGCGACTGACCCAGCGTGCTCCACAACAGCGGGCGATCGCCGACGTTTTTGATTTGCTGGCGTAGCACTTTTTCAAGCTGTTCCGGATTGTTGGTTTTCAGTCGTGGGATCGGCAGCAGTAGGCGATCATCATACTGGCGTTTCAGGCCGTCGATGATAATTTGCTGGGCAGTATCATGATCGTCACATTCAATAAGATGTTCCGCCATTGCCACCTGCAAAGCCACCTGATGACGCGTTTTCCGGCTTTGGTTTTTCCACCAGTTACGTAAACCTTCGCTGCCGTCATCGGCCCGTGCCTGATTCATCAGACCAATCCATGCCTGTTGTTCCAGCATTGCGCGATGTTCTTCATCACCAACGTGGGCTTTCGCCATTGACGGGATTATGTCCAGCAGTGAACTCCACGCGCCGGTACGGATATACGCTTGTTCCGCCAGACGCAGCACTTCCGGATGGCGTGGTGTGACTTCGAGTAACTTATCCACGCCGTGGCGTGCCGCATGATTTTCATTACGCGCCAGTTGCAGGCGAACGCGGGCGATTTCCACCGGAATGGTGTCGTTACCCGCCAGTTCTGCTGCACGTTCCAGATGCTGATTGGCGCGCGCTTCATCCCCGCGTTGCTGTGCGGCTTCGGCAGCCAGCAGGTAGTTCACCACCGGCTGTTCAGCGTGATCGGCATTTTTTGACATCAGCTTTTCAACTTGCTGATAATCGCCTTCCGCTAGTTTTAGCAGCGCTTGTTCAGTCTGCTTACGTGCGCGGCGACGCTTACGTCCGACAAACCAACCCCGGGTGTGCGCGCCGGTGCGGAAGATCCGCCGCAGTAGCCACTCAATGGCAAACAGCACGACCATCGCCAGAATCAAAATGATCGCCAGGCCAGTCACGCTGGTTTCGATATTGTAGTTGTCGGTCTGGATCAGTACGTAACCCTGATGACCGGCAATCATCGGGCCGACCACGATCCCCGCAATCAGCAACACAAAGAGCAATAACACTTTTAGCATGGTTATTCTCCTTGCGGCGCGGCTGCCGGGGCATCAGCTTGCGGTGCAGATGCAGGTGCAGGTGCAGGTGCAGGTGCAGGTGCAGGTGCAGGTGCAGGTGCAGGTGCAGGTTTAGCTTCCGTTGCCCCTGCTGCCGGTTGTGCCAGCAGGTTACGCACGCGAGTCTGCATCAGTTTTTCCAGCATCGCCTGGCTTTGCAGTGTTTCCGGGAGATCCATCGAGATATTTTGCTGACTTAACTGGTCCACCTCGTCGAGGAATGCTTTGGTCGTTGCATCTTCAGTATCGTAATAAGCACGAACCCAGGTGGAGACGTTCTCCAGCGCCTGGCGGTACGTCTCTTCCTGATGACGCGGCACTGCTTGTGCGGCGACCAGCAGACGGGAACGAATATTTTCGCGCAGATAGATATCCTGATTCGGCGCTAACAGCGGTACGGCAGTATCATCACGACGGCGAATCGTAATGAAGTTGTCCATAAAACTCTGCCAGCTTTTTTGCAGATTGACGCGCCATTCGCTGATGGAGCTGGAAAGCTCTTCACCATCGGAATCCATTGGCGAACCGTCGCTATCATTGTCGGCCAGACGCAGGTTATCCACTTGATTAGAGAGCTGATTCAACTTGAGGATAATACCGTCATAATCCACCTGTGATACCGCTGAAAGGCTGGCGATATCATCGGTAATTGCCCGACGAACAGCAATAAGGCTGGGGTCATTCATATCTGCCAGGCTGGCATCAGCGCTTTTCAGTAACGCTGCTGCGGTGGTGACGTCCTGATCGCTCCAGAGTTTACGTCCGGCAAGTTTTACCAGAAAGTCCGCCTGTGCCAGAAGCCAGGTTTTGGCATCGCTACCAGAGATGGTAGCGACCTTTTGTTGGACTTCATCCAGCTGTTTTGCCAGCGTTTCTTGCTGTCGATTCGCCTGCTCTAACTGTACAGCCTGTTGCTTAATAATGCCTTCCAGCTCCGCTTTTTGGCTTTCCTGGGCTTTTTGCAGTGCCGTGAGTTGGCTCGCCAGGGCATCGCTGGTGGCAGTCTGACTGACGGCCTGTTGTTTACCCCAGCCATACAAACCGACGCCTGCTGCCAGAGCAATGGCGATAGCCACCGCACTGAGAATCAGAGCGGTACTATTCTTACTCTTCTTTTCTGCAACGACAGGTTGTGGCGTGGTGTCCACGGCCTCCCTGGTATCTTCAACCACGGCGGAGGTTTTTTCTTGTTCCGTCATTATGGCTTCCTGTTATGAGAGTTATTGTAATGCCCGTAAAAGCGCATCGTTGTCAGCGTTATCAGCGACCTTAATGTCATTCCAGCCCAGTTCCCGGGCGAGTTTCGCCAAACGCTCACTGACGACCAAAAGCCGACAGCGTAGTAACCAGTGCTCACGATACCATTGTGGGATCAATGACCAGAGTTGATGCAACATTTCACCGCTGGTAACAACGACGGTCGTCACCTCGCGGGATTGCCAACGCATCGCCTCTTCTGCACCGTCATAATGAATGGCGCACCGTTGATAACATTCACAAAAAGTGACTTCAGCACCGCGTGCCGTCAGAGTTTCTCCAATCAGCTCACGACCGCCGTTGCCACGTAATATCAGCGCACGTTTGCCCGCAATACTTTGTAATTCCGGTAATTGTAGCAAGACTTCACTGATTTCCCGATCCTGCGGATAACGAACCTGGTGCCCGCTCACGGTATGCAGCGCCAGCGCAGTGGTGCGGCCGATGGCGAAATAACCAGCAAGTAATGGCCATTTAAGAGCTTGTTGATGCAGTTGTGATTGGGCAAAAGCAACGGCGTGTTGCGAAAGGGCAAACAACAGATCGCCTTTACCAAGTGCTGATAGCTGGTCGGCAAGTTGTGGTAATTGCCGACCCGGGGAAAACTCTATCAGCGGAAAATGCCAGGCCACCTGCCCCAGTGTGCGCAGACGGCTCACTAACTCTTCTCCAGCTGGAGATGGGCGGGTGACCAGGATACTCATGCTGGCGCGTCTCCGTTGTAGACTTCAGCGAGAATCTCCCGTGCGCCGTTATTCAGTAGCTCTTCCGCCAGTGAAATCCCCATTTGCTCGGCATCCTGCGGCGCACCGCGGCGTTCACCACGAATAATCTGCGAACCGTCCGGCGCACCGACCAGCGCACGCAACCAGATTTTGCCGTCAACAAGTTCGGCATAGCTGCCAATCGGCACCTGACAACCCCCTTCCAGACGGGTATTCATCGCACGTTCAGCGGTGACGCGTAGCGCGGTTTCATGGTGATTAAGTGCGGCAAGAAGCTCGCGGGTACGCGTATCATCAAGGCGGCATTCAATACCTACGGCACCTTGTCCGACTGCCGGAAGAGAAATTTCTGGGGGCAGTGCAGCGCGAATGCGGGACTCCAGCCCTAAACGTTTTAATCCAGCCACGGCAAGAATAATGGCATCGTATTCGCCGTTATCCAGCTTGCTAAGGCGTGTTCCAACGTTCCCACGCAGAGAGCGGATAATCAGGTCCGGGCGGCGTTCCGCCAGTTGGCACTGGCGACGTAAGCTGGAAGTCCCGACGATACTGCCAGCCGGTAACGCATCCAGATTGTCATAATTATTGGACACAAAGGCATCACGCGGATCCTCGCGTTCGCAAATGGTGACCAGCCCCAGACCTTGCGGGAATTCAACCGGCACATCTTTCATCGAATGTACGGCGATATCGGCGCGGTTTTCCAGAAGCGCGACTTCCAGCTCTTTAACAAATAAGCCTTTTCCGCCTACTTTCGCCAGCGGCGTATCAAGAATTACATCGCCGCGCGTCACCATCGGTACTAGTTCAACGACTAATCCCGGATGGCTCGCCATCAACTTGTCTTTGACATAGTGCGCCTGCCAGAGTGCAAGTGGGCTTTGGCGTGTGGCAATTCTTAAAACATTGTCTAACATGCTTGTTACCGTCATTATCATCCGTGGTCCATCCTAACATCCTTGCTGGAGCGATGTCAGTGTTGTGGTGAAACGTTGACGTTAATGCAAAACGTAAATGGAATCCTGACAGGCGTTTCAAGCCGTCGTAATAAGGAATTTACAGAGAATAAACGGTGCTACACTTGTATGTAGCGCATCTTTCTTTACGGTCAATCAGCAAGGTGTTAAATTGATCACGTTTTAGACCATTTTTTCGTCGTGAAACTAAAAAAACCAGGCGCGGAAAGTGGTAACAGTTACCTTTGACATACGAAATATCCCGAATGCCGCGTGTTTCCGTTGATGTTGCCGGAATCACAGACATGACGGGTAGCAAATCAGGCGATACGTCTTGTACCTCTATATTGAGACTCTGAAACAGAGACTGGATGCCATAAATCAATTGCGCGTGGATCGCGCGCTTGCTGCCATGGGGCCTGCATTCCAACAGGTTTACAGTCTGCTGCCGACATTGTTGCACTATCACCATCCGCTAATGCCGGGTTACCTTGATGGTAACGTTCCCAAAGGCATTTGCCTTTACACGCCTGATGAAACCCAACGCCACTACCTGAACGAACTTGAACTGTATCGTGGAATGTCAGTACAGGACCCGCCGAAAGGCGAGCTTCCGATTACTGGTGTATACACCATGGGCAGTACTTCGTCCGTAGGGCAAAGTTGTTCCTCTGACCTGGATATCTGGGTCTGTCATCAATCCTGGCTCGATAGCGAAGAGCGCCAGTTACTACAACGTAAATGCAGCCTGCTGGAAAGCTGGGCTGCCTCGCTGGGTGTGGAAGTTAGCTTCTTCCTGATTGATGAAAACCGTTTCCGTCACAACGAGAGTGGCAGTCTGGGGGGCGAAGATTGCGGTTCCACCCAGCATATACTGCTTCTTGATGAATTTTACCGTACCGCCGTGCGTCTCGCCGGTAAGCGTATTCTGTGGAATATGGTGCCTTGCGACGAAGAAGAGCATTACGATGACTACGTGATGACGCTCTACGCGCAGGGCGTGCTGACGCCAAATGAATGGCTGGATCTCGGCGGCTTAAGCTCGCTTTCTGCTGAAGAGTACTTTGGTGCCAGCCTTTGGCAACTCTACAAAAGTATCGATTCCCCGTACAAAGCGGTGCTGAAGACACTGCTGCTGGAAGCCTATTCCTGGGAATACCCGAACCCACGCCTGCTGGCGAAAGATATCAAACAGCGTTTGCACGACGGCGAGATTGTGTCGTTTGGCCTCGATCCGTACTGCATGATGCTGGAGCGTGTTACTGAATACCTGACGGCGATTGAAGATTTCACCCGTCTGGATTTAGTACGCCGCTGCTTCTATTTAAAAGTGTGCGAAAAACTCAGCCGTGAACGCGCCTGCGTAGGCTGGCGTCGTGAAGTGTTAAGCCAGTTGGTGAAAGAGTGGGAATGGGACGATGCTCGTCTGGCAATGCTCGATAACCGTGCTAACTGGAAGATAGATCAGGTGCGTGAGGCGCACAACGAGCTGCTCGACGCAATGATGCAGAGCTACCGTAATCTGATCCGCTTTGCGCGCCGCAATAACCTTAGCGTCTCCGCCAGCCCGCAGGATATCGGCGTGCTGACGCGTAAACTGTACGCCGCGTTTGAAGCATTACCGGGTAAAGTGACGCTGGTAAACCCGCAGATTTCACCTGATCTCTCGGAACCGAATCTGACCTTTATTTATGTACCGCCGGGCCGTGCTAACCGTTCAGGTTGGTATCTGTATAACCGTGCGCCAACGATTGAATCGATCATCAGCCATCAGCCGCTGGAATATAACCGTTACCTGAATAAGCTAGTGGCCTGGGCGTGGTTTAACGGCCTGTTGACTTCACGTACACGCTTGTACATTAAGGGCAATGGCATTGTTGATCTGCCGAAGTTGCAAGAGATGGTGGCCGATGTGTCGCACCACTTCCCATTGCGTCTGCCCGCACCGACGCCAAAAGCGCTCTACAGTCCATGTGAAATTCGCCATCTGGCAATAATTGTTAATCTGGAATATGACCCGACGACGGCATTCCGTAACCAGGTAGTACATTTCGATTTTCGTAAGCTGGATGTTTTCAGCTTTGGTGAAGAGCAAAAATGCCTGGTGGGTAGTGTTGACTTGCTGTACCGCAACTCGTGGAACGAAGTGCGTACGCTGCACTTCAACGGTGAGCAGTCGATGATTGAAGCCCTGAAAACCATTCTCGGCAAAATGCATCAGGACGCCGCACCGCCCGATAGCGTGGAAGTCTTCTGCTACAGCCAGCATCTGCGCGGTTTAATTCGCACCCGCGTGCAGCAACTGGTTTCTGAGTGTATTGAACTGCGTCTTTCCAGCACCCGCCAGGAAACTGGGCGCTTCAAGGCACTGCGCGTTTCTGGTCAAACCTGGGGTTTGTTCTTCGAACGCCTGAATGTATCGGTACAGAAACTGGAGAACGCCATCGAGTTTTATGGCGCTATTTCGCATAACAAACTGCACGGCCTGTCAGTGCAGGTTGAAACCAATCACGTCAAATTACCGGCGGTGGTGGACGGCTTTGCCAGCGAAGGGATCATCCAGTTTTTCTTCGAAGAAACGCAGGATGAAAATGGCTTTAATATCTACATTCTCGACGAAAGCAACCGGGTTGAGGTGTATCACCACTGCGAAGGTAGCAAAGAGGAGCTGGTGCGTGACGTCAGCCGCTTCTACTCGTCATCGCACGACCGTTTTACCTACGGCTCTAGCTTCATTAACTTCAACCTGCCGCAGTTCTATCAGATTGTGAAGGTCGATGGTCGCGAACAGGTGATTCCGTTCCGAACCAAATCTATTGGCAACATGCCGCCTGCCAATCAGGACAACGATACGCCGCTATTACAGCAGTATTTTTCGTGATGAGCGAGCCGGAAAGCGAGGCTTATCCGGCATGCAATTTTAGCGGAAACTGACTGTTTCACCCGCCTGCTGCGTTGCCGCCTGTTCCAGCAAATCCCAGAAGGTTTCACCGCTACGGTCGCAAATCCACTCGTCGCCTTTCAGGTCAAAATGGTAGCCGCCCTGTTTGGTTGCCAGCCATACCTGGTGCAGCGGCTCCTGGCGGTTGATAATGATTTTGCTGCCGTTTTCAAAGGTAATGGTCAGTACGCCGCCGTTGATTTCGCAGTCGATATCGCTGTCGCCATCCCAGTCGTCCAGACGCTCTTCGATGGTTAGCCACAGTTGGTCAGCCAGGCGATGAAATTCACTGTCGTTCATTGTTGTATCCTGTTTTTAAGTGATGGCGGCAGTATAGCGGCATGGGGTCAGGGCTTCAAAGTTTGCACCTCTGCAGCTGCGTTCCGGCACGATTCATCCGTCACTGGAATAATAATGTCTCTGTATAGCGAAAGATTTGTCTCTTCATTAGGGCGCAGGTACACCACGCCTTTCCCTGTTTCTGGTAAACATTATGATCAGGTTCACCGAGCGAGCATCCCCACGCTGACGGAACTAAAAAAGACAACAAACAAACCACATTGCGATAGTGCATAAAGCCATCCTGGCGCGAGGTGCCGATCACGAAACCACCAGCAAAACATAAATCCCCACGTGTAAGCGTTATACTCACAGCAAATCCTCACTTTTCAGACTTCATAAAGAGTCGCTAAATGCTTGCTTTTACGCCTTCTCCTGCGATGATAGAAAGCAGAAAGCGATGAACTTTACAGGCAATCCATAATGAAAAACGTGTTTAAGGCACTCACTGTATTACTTACTCTCTTCAGCCTGACGGGCTGCGGTCTGAAAGGTCCGCTCTATTTCCCGCCTGCAGATAAAAACGCACCGCCGCCGACCAAACCGGTAGAGACGCAAACGCAATCCACGTTGCCGGATAAAAACGACCGCGCCACAGGCGATGGCCCATCCCAGGTGAATTACTAAAAGTCAGTTTCTGTACCCGCGTGATTGGAGTAAATGATGCAGTTCTCGAAAATGCATGGCCTTGGCAACGATTTTATGGTCGTCGACGCGGTAACGCAGAATGTCTTTTTTTCACCGGAGCTGATTCGTCGCCTGGCGGATCGGCACCTGGGGGTAGGGTTTGACCAGTTGCTGGTGGTTGAGCCGCCTTACGATCCTGAACTGGATTTTCACTATCGCATTTTTAATGCTGATGGCAGTGAAGTGGCGCAGTGCGGCAACGGCGCGCGCTGCTTTGCCCGTTTTGTGCGTCTGAAAGGGCTGACCAATAAGCGCGATATCCGCGTCAGCACTGCCAACGGGCGGATGGTTCTGACCGTCACCGATGATGATCTGGTCCGCGTAAATATGGGCGAGCCCAACTTCGAACCTTCCGCTGTGCCGTTTCGCGCTAACAAAGCGGAAAAGACCTATATTATGCGCGCCGCCGAGCAGACAATCTTATGCGGTGTGGTGTCGATGGGAAATCCGCACTGCGTGATTCAGGTCGATGATGTCGATACCGCGGCGGTAGAAACGCTTGGCCCTGTTCTGGAAAGCCACGAACGTTTCCCGGAGCGCGCCAATATCGGTTTTATGCAAGTGGTTAAGCGCGAGCATATTCGTTTACGCGTTTATGAGCGTGGGGCAGGAGAAACCCAGGCCTGCGGCAGCGGCGCGTGTGCGGCGGTTGCGGTAGGGATTCAGCAAGGTTTGCTGGCCGAAGAAGTACGTGTGGAACTCCCTGGTGGTCGTCTTGATATCGCCTGGAAAGGTCCGGGTCATCCGTTATATATGACGGGTCCGGCAGTACATGTTTACGACGGATTTATTCATCTATGAAGCAACCAGGGGAAGAACTACAGGAAACACTCACGGAGCTTGATGACCGGGCGGTTGTCGATTATCTGATTAAAAATCCTGAGTTTTTTATCCGCAATGCGCACGCAGTAGAAGCGATACGTGTGCCGCATCCGGTACGTGGTACTGTTTCGCTGGTCGAGTGGCATCTGGCTCGCGCACGTAACCATATTCATGTTCTGGAAGAGAACATGTCGCTGTTGATGGAACAGGCTATCGCCAACGAAGGCCTGTTTTATCGCTTACTCTACTTGCAGCGTAGTCTCACCGCCGCCAGCAGTCTCGACGATATGCTGATGCGTTTTCACCGCTGGGCGCGTGATTTAGGGCTGGCGGGCGCGAGTGTGCGCCTGTTTCCGGATCGTTGGCGCTTAGGTGCGCCGTCGAACCATACTCATCTGGCATTAAGCCGTCAGGCTTTTGAACCACTGCGTATTCAGCGGCTGGGGCAGGAGCAGCATTATCTGGGGCCGCTTAACGGGCCGGAGTTGCTGGTGGTGCTACCGGAAGCGAAAGCGGTGGGATCGGTGGCGATGTCGATGCTGGGAAGCGATGCTGATTTAGGCGTAGTGCTGTTCACCAGCCGCGATGCCAATCACTATCAACAAGGACAGGGAACGCAGTTACTTGATGAAATTGCGCTGATGTTGCCGGAGCTTCTGGAGCGTTGGATTGAACGCGTATGACCAATTTACATACCGATGTAGAACGCTATCTACGTTATCTGAGCGTGGAGCGTCAGCTTAGCCCGATAACCCTGCTTAACTACCAGCGCCAGCTTGAGGCGATCATCAATTTTGCCAGCGAAAATGGCCTGCAAAGTTGGCAGCAATGCGATGTGACGATGGTGCGCAATTTTGCTGTACGCAGTCGCCGTAAAGGGCTGGGCGCGGCAAGCCTCGCATTACGCCTCTCTGCGCTACGTAGCTTTTTTGACTGGCTGGTCAGCCAGAACGAACTCAAAGCCAACCCGGCAAAAGGTGTTTCGGCACCGAAAGCGCCGCGTCATCTGCCAAAAAATATCGACGTCGATGATATGAATCGGCTGCTGGATATTGATATCAACGATCCCCTCGCCGTGCGCGATCGGGCAATGCTGGAAGTGATGTACGGCGCGGGTCTGCGTCTTTCCGAACTGGTGGGGCTGGATATCAAACACCTCGACCTGGAGTCCGGCGAAGTGTGGGTGATGGGGAAAGGCAGTAAAGAGCGCCGCCTGCCAATTGGTCGCAACGCTGTGGCGTGGATTGAGCACTGGCTTGATTTGCGCGATCTGTTTGGCAGCGAAGACGACGCGCTTTTCCTGTCGAAACTGGGCAAGCGTATCTCCGCGCGTAATGTACAGAAACGCTTTGCCGAATGGGGCATAAAACAAGGGCTGAATAATCACGTTCACCCGCATAAATTACGTCACTCGTTCGCTACGCATATGCTGGAGTCGAGCGGTGATCTTCGTGGTGTGCAGGAGCTGCTGGGTCATGCCAACCTCTCCACCACGCAAATCTATACTCATCTTGATTTTCAACACCTTGCCTCGGTGTACGATGCGGCGCATCCACGCGCCAAACGGGGGAAATAATGCGTTTTTACCGGCCTTTGGGGCGCATCTCGGCGCTCACCTTTGACCTGGATGATACCCTTTATGATAACCGTCCGGTGATCCAACGTACCGAGCAAGAAGCTCTTATCTTTGTGCAAAATTATCATCCGGCGCTGCGCAGCTTCCAGAATGAAGATCTGCAACGTCTGCGTCAGACGGTACGGGAAGCGGAACCCGAGATTTATCACGACGTAACGCGCTGGCGTTTTCGTTCGATTGAACAAGCGATGCTCGACGCTGGGCTGAGTGCGGAAGAAGCCAGTGCCGGCGCACACGCGGCAATGATCAACTTTGCCAAATGGCGTAGCCGGATCGATGTTCCGCAGCAAACCCACGACACCTTAAAACAGCTGGCGAAGAAATGGCCGCTGGTGGCGATCACCAACGGTAACGCCCAGCCGGAGCTGTTTGGCCTGGGCGACTACTTTGAGTTTGTGCTGCGTGCTGGCCCACACGGGCGCTCAAAACCGTTCAGCGATATGTACTTCCTGGCGGCGGAAAAACTCAACGTGCCGATCGGCGAGATCTTACATGTCGGGGACGATCTCACCACTGACGTGGGCGGGGCAATTCGCAGCGGAATGCAGGCCTGTTGGATCAGACCGGAAAATGGCGATCTGATGCAAACCTGGGACAGCCGTTTACTCCCGCATCTGGAAATTTCCCGGTTGGCATCTCTGACCTCGCTGATATAATCAGCAAATCTGTATATATACCCAGCTTTTTGGCGGAGGGCGTTGCGCTTCTCCGCCCAACCTATTTTTACGCGGCGGTGCCAATGGACGTTTCTTACCTGCTCGATAGCCTTAATGACAAACAGCGCGAAGCGGTGGCCGCGCCACGCAGCAACCTTCTGGTGCTGGCGGGCGCGGGCAGTGGTAAGACGCGCGTACTGGTGCATCGTATCGCCTGGCTGATGAGCGTGGAAAACTGCTCGCCATACTCGATTATGGCGGTGACGTTTACCAACAAAGCGGCGGCGGAGATGCGTCATCGTATCGGGCAACTGATGGGCACCAGCCAGGGCGGCATGTGGGTCGGCACCTTCCACGGGCTGGCGCACCGTTTGCTGCGTGCGCACCATATGGACGCCAATCTGCCGCAGGATTTCCAGATCCTCGACAGCGAAGACCAGCTACGCCTGCTTAAGCGTTTGATCAAAGCCATGAACCTCGACGAGAAGCAGTGGCCGCCGCGCCAGGCAATGTGGTACATCAACAGCCAGAAAGATGAAGGCCTGCGTCCGCATCATATTCAAAGCTACGGTAATCCGGTGGAGCAGACCTGGCAGAAGGTGTATCAGGCGTATCAGGAAGCGTGTGACCGCGCGGGCCTGGTGGACTTCGCCGAGCTGCTGCTGCGCGCCCACGAACTGTGGCTTAACAAGCCGCATATCCTGCAACACTACCGCGAACGTTTTACCAACATCCTGGTGGACGAATTCCAGGATACCAACAACATTCAGTACGCGTGGATCCGCCTGCTGGCGGGCGACACTGGCAAGGTGATGATCGTCGGTGATGACGACCAGTCAATCTACGGCTGGCGCGGGGCGCAAGTCGAGAACATTCAGCGTTTCCTCAATGATTTCCCCGGTGCTGAAACTATCCGTCTGGAGCAGAACTACCGCTCTACCAGCAATATTCTGAGCGCCGCTAACGCCCTGATTGAAAACAACAACGGGCGTCTGGGTAAAAAACTGTGGACCGATGGCGCGGACGGTGAGCCTATTTCCCTCTATTGTGCCTTTAACGAACTCGATGAAGCGCGTTTTGTGGTTAACCGCATCAAAACCTGGCAGGACAACGGCGGGGCGCTTGCCGAGTGCGCCATTCTCTACCGCAGCAACGCCCAGTCGCGTGTGCTGGAAGAAGCACTGTTGCAGGCGAGTATGCCGTACCGTATTTACGGCGGGATGCGCTTCTTCGAACGCCAGGAAATCAAAGATGCGCTCTCGTATCTGCGCCTGATTGCCAACCGCAACGACGACGCGGCCTTTGAGCGTGTGGTGAATACGCCAACGCGGGGTATTGGTGACCGGACGCTGGACGTGGTACGTCAGACATCGCGCGATCGCCAGTTAACACTCTGGCAGGCGTGCCGTGAACTGTTGCAGGAAAAAGCCCTCGCCGGACGTGCAGCCAGCGCCTTGCAACGGTTTATGGAATTAATCGACGCCTTAGCGCAGGAAACTGCCGATATGCCTCTACATGTACAGACTGACCGGGTAATTAAAGACTCCGGCCTGCGCACCATGTACGAGCAGGAGAAGGGCGAAAAAGGCCAGACGCGTATCGAAAACTTAGAGGAACTGGTGACGGCAACGCGCCAGTTCAGCTACAACGAAGAAGACGAAGATTTAATGCCGCTGCAGGCGTTCCTCTCCCATGCGGCACTGGAAGCAGGTGAAGGGCAGGCGGATACCTGGCAGGATGCGGTGCAGTTGATGACGCTACACTCGGCGAAAGGTCTGGAGTTTCCGCAGGTGTTTATCGTTGGTATGGAAGAGGGCATGTTCCCAAGCCAAATGTCGCTGGATGAAGGCGGGCGTCTGGAAGAAGAACGCCGTCTGGCCTACGTTGGCGTAACCCGCGCGATGCAGAAACTGACGCTGACCTACGCGGAAACTCGCCGTCTGTATGGCAAAGAGGTTTACCATCGCCCGTCGCGCTTTATTGGCGAGCTGCCGGAAGAGTGTGTGGAAGAGGTGCGCCTGCGCGCCACGGTAAGCCGCCCGGTCAGCCATCAGCGGATGGGTACGCCAATGGTCGAGAATGACAGCGGCTACAAACTCGGCCAGCGCGTGCGCCACGCCAAGTTTGGTGAAGGCACTATCGTCAATATGGAAGGCAGCGGCGAGCATAGCCGTTTGCAGGTGGCATTCCAGGGCCAGGGAATCAAATGGCTGGTGGCGGCTTATGCCCGACTGGAGACGGTGTAATTCACGATTACGTTGCCGGATGCGGTGCTGCGCACCTTATTCGGCCTACAGAAATGGCACCCGGTAGGCCGGATAAGGCGTTTACGCCGCATCCGGCATCAGCACCTTACTTAGCGCACTTCTTCACATCAATATTCCAGTCAGCACCAGACGCAACCTGATGTTTCTGCGCGAAATTATCCATATTCAGCGCCACGGAAACATTCAACAAGCTGTTCAGATACACCATCGGCTGGCCTTCCGGCACATCGCCGAAGCTGGCGACATACGGCATTTTCCCTGCGTATTTTTGCTGGGAACCTTCGGAAATGGTCACACATAACGTATCGTTGAGTTTGATCCCCGCCTGATTCAACAACTCGTCGCTGATATTGCTCCAGACGTTACCGTACTGAATATCAAGAATCGGGATATTGCCCTTCACTTCACCTTTTGTCGCTTTCGCTTTCTGATAAGGCAGTTCGACAACTTTTGCCGGAAGCTCCGGCCCCACCTGCTCGAACGTGATCGCTCCGGAAGCCAGACGCGCACCGGTGTAGGCATATACATCGCGACCATGGAAGGTATATGACTTTTCGGAACCTTTCAGGCGGTTGGTTTTTTCATCGATTTGCCGGACGCTCTCAATACCCAGCGATTCCGCCACCAAAGTGAGCGTACCGTTATCTGGTGAAACGAAGTACTGACCGTTTTTGGTTTTCAGCACCACCGATTTACGGTCAGTGCCTACGCCCGGATCGACCACACTGACAAACACCGAACCTTGCGGCCAGTAACTGGCAGTCTGATACAGGCGATAAGCACCTTCCCAGATGTTATACGGTGGAATTTCGTGTGTTAAATCAAAGATTTTAAGATTATGGTCAACGCCGAAAGCGACGCCTTTCATCGCCGAGACGGCCCCATCTTTCAGGCTAAAATCCGTTTGTAAAATCAAAGCGTTATCCGCATAAGCGGACGATGATCCCAGACACGTTAATAAAAATAACGTTGCGAGCGTTTTTTTCATTTTTGTTTCCCTTCATTTATCTGATGATTTTCCAGCTGTGTAGCCAGCCCCAGTTTGTCTGGCCTCCTCGAGTGTACAATGCTTAACTTTTCCGCTCGACGGAAATCATGGTAACAAAAGGATAGCGTTGCCACGGGATTGCCCCGCCTTTCACATACATATGTGAAATCGTGCCATCAAGATAAAGCAGCTGCTCGACGTCCAGTTTCGCTTTGGCATAACAGGCAAAATCATAAAAATTTGTCGCCTGCTGGCTCAACAAAAACACAGCGTTCCCTTGTTTATTAATCCCCACACCGTTACGGATTTTGCGTGAGGCGACGTTGGGATGAATACGCGGATTAATTACGCCATTTTCCATCAGCATTGGCCCTGATTGCACCGCAAACTGAATCTCTTTACTGGCTTTAAAGGCATCCAAACGAACGATGCCGACTTTATTTCCCGCAACATAAAAAACGCCGCCAGGACGGATAAAGAAATTACCTTCCCCCGAGGCGAGATTTAACGCCACTTTCTGCTGACCGTTTTCGATGTACAAACCGAGCGGCGCATAGCTTTCATCATAGATGCCGCCGTTCATCACCATCTGAACCTGATCCTGATTATTAACATCAGCCAGCAGCGCATGTAACGTTCCCCACGCTTCGCCATTGGCTTTTTGCCAGTACATTTTCACCCGTTCGGTTTGAGGATTAACGGTATACGCCTGCACAGTCAGCGTTGGGTCAGAGAGCGCGCAGTCATCAGCAGCAACAGCAAACAAGGGGAGCAAGGTGAGAGCGAGAAAAATCCGTTTGAGATTCAAGGTGATCATTCCTTTACCAATGAGTAGCCGATGCGCCATTATAGGTCCTGGATGTGGGATTTTTTTATCCTGTTAATGACCTTGACGAGTACCAAAAAGCGCGAAGTTCAACTATTGTTCTGTGGTGTTCTGTTGCGTGTTGACGGCAAAATTTTGCTGGCGTAACATGCGCGCACGATCACTCTAAGAGGACATTCGCCTTGGACACACCCAGTAGATACTGGCTCATTATCCTGTCATCCAGGATCAACTCCTAAGGCTATCCCCTTTTGCTGATAGCCTTAGCGGTTGTCAGCGACCTCAATTTTCCCGTCGCGCTGAGTCAGGCTGTTTAATGGTCTGAAACCCAATTTGTTTCTGTGTGCCCACCGAACTGTCCGATATTTTAAGCATTGGGAGTCCCGGTCATGCTGAGCGCATTTCAACTGGAAAATAACCGACTGACCCGGCTGGAAGTCGAAGAGTCACAACCCCTTGTAAATGCAGTATGGATTGATCTTGTCGAACCGGATGACGACGAGCGACTGCGCGTACAATCTGAACTTGGCCAGAGCCTGGCAACTCGCCCGGAACTGGAAGACATCGAAGCATCGGCGCGTTTCTTTGAAGACGATGACGGCCTGCATATTCACTCCTTCTTCTTCTTTGAAGATGCGGAAGATCACGCCGGTAACTCTACTGTAGCATTTACCATCCGCGATGGTCGTCTGTTTACACTGCGTGAACGCGAGCTGCCTGCATTCCGTCTGTATCGTATGCGCGCCCGCAGCCAGTCGATGGTAGACGGTAACGCTTACGAGCTGCTGCTGGATCTGTTCGAAACCAAAATCGAACAGTTAGCGGATGAAATTGAAAACATCTACAGCGATCTGGAGCAACTGAGCCGGGTGATTATGGAAGGGCGTCAGGGCGATGAGTACGACGAGGCACTCTCCACATTGGCAGAACTGGAAGATATCGGCTGGAAAGTTCGCCTGTGTCTGATGGATACCCAGCGCGCGCTCAACTTCCTGGTACGTAAAGCACGCTTACCGGGTGGGCAACTGGAGCAGGCGCGTGAAATTCTGCGAGATATCGAGTCCCTGCTGCCGCATAACGAATCCTTGTTCCAGAAGGTGAACTTCTTGATGCAGGCAGCGATGGGCTTTATCAACATCGAGCAGAACCGCATCATCAAAATCTTCTCGGTGGTGTCCGTCGTGTTCCTGCCGCCAACGCTGGTCGCTTCCAGCTACGGGATGAACTTTGAGTTTATGCCAGAGTTGAAGTGGAGCTTCGGCTACCCGGCAGCGATTATCTTTATGATCCTCGCGGGCCTGGCACCGTATCTGTACTTTAAGCGCAAGAACTGGCTGTAACTTTACGATGTCGCTGTGAGTAAGTTAGTGTGCTGACAGCGACATTTTAGCCGAGGGAATCACAGATAACATAATTGTTGTGAATAATATCCATGCCACGTTGAGTTGGACGCTTAATGAATCACATCTCATCCCTTCAATTGCTGCAGAGATGATAGAAAAAAGTGTCAAACCCAATGAAGTCAATACAAAGTAGATTGCCTTACATCCAGTATCTCTTATTCTTTTAGCTCCGATGTTGATATTCACATATGTATTAGTGTTGATCAGAATAAAACTCAAAGCCAGGTTGATATCATTCAAAGTTATTAATATTGACCATGATGTTAATGTATAGATTATGAACTGCAAGCGTGATAAGCGCTCAAGCCTGGATGGGTAGAATATATTTCTGATGGATGATTTAAACATTTTTACATTGTTATATATATATATGATGGATTGAAGTTTATATATTATTTAGCTCATATAAGTTGCTATATCTATGCAATATAGCAGTCTTTGTATTGATAACTATACAGTAGTAATTTAGAGTGTGTAAGTTTTTATTGATGGGGTATATTTTAATTAAATATAATTGAAATGTATTTTTATTCTATAAATAATATCTGGGGTGAATGGATTCTATATGGGAAATGGTAACTTTTGGCAGTTATTCTTGGGTAAAGAACCTTACAGCAAAAAATCTGATTTTGTTAAGGCGTGGTTATTGTGGTGGGCTATTACCATCCTTGTTCTATTTATTTTAAGCCTGACTACGACATTAAATTTAAGAAGTATAGGTATAGGGTTAAGTTTTGGGTTTTGTCAAATCCTTGGTAGATATACAATGTCTCTAGGATGGAGTAAGTACTGGGGAGTTTTGGGTATATTTCCTGTAACAAATATCGTACTTTTTCTTATCTTAATTTTTTTCAAAAAAAGATAGATAAGTCAGTGGGTAGGCTTTTTAAATGGCCTACCCATGTTAATGCTTAACTTTTTCTACGCTGCGTATAAATCGCATCCATCACAAAAATTGCCAGCGCTACCCAAATAAAGGCGAAAGTCACCATCTTATCGGCACCCGGTTTTTCACCATAAAACGTCACAGCCAGCAGGAACATCAGCGTCGGGCCAATGTACTGGAAAAAGCCTAACGTTGAGAGACGCAGGCGCGTGGCTGCGGCGGTAAAACACAACAGCGGTACGGTCGTGACAATACCGGCGGCGATCAGCAGTAAATTCAGCGACATAGGGTTTTGTCCCATATGGCTGGTTGAGCTGTCGGCAATAGCAAACAGGTAAATCGCCGCCACGGGCAGCAACCACATGGTTTCGATTAACATGCCGGTTTGCGCTTCAACGGCAATTTTCTTGCGTACCAGGCCGTAGAAGGCAAAACTAAACGCCAGCCCCAGCGCGATAATAGGTAGCGAACCAAAAGTCCACAGCTGGACCAACACGCCACATATCGCCAGAATCACCGCCAGCCATTGCATCCGGCGGAATCGCTCGCCGAGGAAAATCATCCCCAGCACAATGTTCACCAGCGGGTTAATAAAGTAACCAAGGCTCGCTTCCAGCATATGGTGATTGTTCACCGCCCAGATAAACAGTAACCAGTTGCCGCCAATCAGCACGGCAGAGACTGCCAGCATAAAAATTTTCTGTGGCGTCTGAATCAGCGTTTTTAAATAGGACCACTGGCGGCAGATGCTCATCAGCACCACCATAAAGAAAAACGACCAGATCACGCGATGCGTCAGGATCTCATCGGCGGGCACGTAGTAAATCAGCTTGAAGTACGCTGGGGCGATACCCCAAATAAAATAAGCGGCAAGAGCGAGTAATACGCCCTGCCGCGTTTGTTTTGCATCCATTGGAAAACTCATTTTTTGTTGTTGATAGCAGTTGACCTGCTCAGTTTGCTGACAAAGTGTGCTTTGTTCATGCTGGATGCGGCGTTAACGCATTATTCAGCCTACAAAACCATGCAAATTCAATATATTGCATTTCTCTGGTAGGCCTGATAAGCGTAGCGCATCAGGCAATTTTGCGTTTGTCATAAGTCTCAGCAGTTTACCTGCTTTTATGTATTCAACCTACCATATAGGTGGCGGTAGCACTGGCAATATAAAGCTGTTCTTCATTGTGCAGTTCAACGCGGGCGACGGCGACTTTATTACCCGCACGCAGCAGGCTACTGGTAGCTGTAAAACGCTCGCCTCTGCCTGGACGTAGATAATCGACGCGAAGATCAATTGTCCCCATCCGCGATAGCCGCTGGCGCAGTTCATCCTCACTGATGGTTTCGTGGCGGGTTAAGGTGCTACCTACACACACCAGACCCGCGGCGACGTCCAGCGCCGACGCAATGACCCCACCGTGCAAAATGCTTTGCGCCCAGTTACCAACCATCATCGGCTGATTTTTAAAGGCCAGCTGTGCAAATTCTTTTTCGTAACGCTCCAGCTCCATCCCCAGTGCGCGGTTAAATGGCATGTGATAAACAAACATTTCACCCACTAATTTCAGGGCTTGTTCGGCGGTCAGTACGGCAGACATATCATCCTTACACTTCATTGGTTAATGAAATGTTGATTTTATGCTTCTTTGTTGTTGGTTTCTACTTTAGGAAGGGATAACTAACGGCAATTGAGTTAAGTATGTAAAATAGCCCGCAGAAAAAATATTCATCTAATCAATAATTCGTTACGGAGAACACGATCGATGCGGACTCTACTGGGCTGCTTGTTGCCGATGTGTATGCTGCCGATAGTGGCAAATGCGCAAGAGGCAACGGTGAAAGATGTGCATGACGCGCCAGCAGTACGTGGCAGCATTATCGCCAATATGTTGCAGGAGCATGACAATCCTTTCACCCTTTATCCTTACGACACCAACTACATCATCTACACCCAAACCAGCGATCTCAATAAAGAAGCTATTGCCAGTTACGACTGGGCAGAAAACGCGCGTAAGGATGAAGTAAAGTTCCAGTTGAGCCTGGCGTTTCCGCTGTGGCGGGGGATTTTGGGGCCAAACTCTGTACTGGGCGCTTCCTACACACAGAAATCCTGGTGGCAGCTTTCTAATAGCGATGAGTCATCACCGTTTCGTGAAACCAACTATGAACCGCAATTGTTCCTCGGGTTCGCCACCGATTACAGCTTTGCAGGCTGGACGCTGCGCGATGTAGAGATGGGTTATAATCACGACTCTAACGGACGTTCTGACCCAACTTCCCGTAGTTGGAACCGTATCTACACCCGCCTGATGGCAGAGAACGGCAACTGGCTGGTAGAAGTGAAGCCGTGGTATGTCGTCGGTAATACGGACGATAACCCGGACATCACCAAATATATGGGTTACTACCAGCTTAAAATTGGTTATCACCTCGGTGATGCTGTGCTGAGCGCGAAAGGGCAGTACAACTGGAACACCGGTTATGGTGGTGCGGAGTTAGGCTTAAGCTACCCGATCACCAAACATGTGCGTCTTTATACCCAAGTCTACAGCGGCTATGGCGAATCGCTCATCGACTATAACTTTAACCAGACCCGCGTCGGTGTGGGAGTTATGCTAAACGACCTGTTCTAATGCGAGTTGATTGAAAGGCAAATCTGGAATCCAGCATCCAGGATTATCCTCTCAGAGACTAAAAGCATTGCAGTTTCTCGCGCAGGCGCTGAAAATAGCGCCTGTTTTTATTTCAGGCAATCGGGGTGAATGTGGCGCAGGCGGAAGTGTTGAATCTGGAGTCAGGAGCTAAGCAGGTTTTACAAGAAACCTTTGGCTACCAACAGTTTCGCCCTGGTCAGGAAGAGATCATCGATACCGTACTTTCTGGTCGCGATTGCCTGGTCGTCATGCCCACTGGTGGCGGAAAATCCCTTTGCTATCAAATTCCTGCCTTATTGCTAAACGGCCTTACCGTGGTTGTTTCACCGCTGATTTCGTTGATGAAAGATCAGGTGGATCAACTGCAAGCCAACGGCGTGGCGGCGGCGTGCCTTAACTCGACGCAAACCCGAGAGCAGCAACTTGAAGTGATGACAGGCTGCCGTACCGGGCAAATTCGTCTGCTCTATATCGCGCCGGAACGCCTGATGCTGGATAACTTCCTTGAGCATCTGGCGCACTGGAATCCGGTTTTATTAGCCGTTGATGAAGCGCACTGTATCTCCCAGTGGGGCCACGATTTCCGCCCGGAATATGCCGCGCTCGGTCAGCTGCGTCAGCGTTTTCCGACGCTGCCGTTTATGGCGCTAACCGCCACCGCTGACGATACCACGCGCCAGGATATTGTGCGCCTGCTGGGGCTGAACGATCCGCTGATTCAAATCAGCAGTTTTGACCGTCCGAATATTCGCTACATGCTGATGGAGAAGTTCAAACCTCTCGATCAGTTGATGCGTTACGTGCAGGAACAGCGGGGAAAGTCGGGCATTATCTACTGCAACAGTCGGGCGAAAGTAGAAGACACAGCCGCGCGTCTGCAAAGTAAAGGAATTAGCGCGGCGGCGTATCATGCCGGCCTGGAAAACGATGTTCGCGCCGATGTGCAGGAGAAATTCCAGCGCGATGACCTGCAAATTGTGGTGGCGACGGTGGCGTTCGGCATGGGCATCAATAAACCGAACGTCCGCTTCGTGGTGCATTTTGATATTCCGCGCAATATCGAATCCTATTATCAGGAAACCGGTCGCGCCGGGCGTGATGGCCTGCCCGCGGAAGCGATGCTGTTTTACGATCCGGCTGATATGGCGTGGCTGCGCCGTTGTCTGGAAGAGAAGCCGCAAGGGCAATTGCAGGATATCGAGCGCCATAAACTCAATGCGATGGGCGCATTTGCCGAAGCGCAAACTTGCCGCCGTCTGGTGTTGCTGAACTATTTTGGCGAAGGTCGTCAGGAACCATGTGGTAACTGCGATATCTGTCTCGATCCGCCGAAACAGTACGATGGTTCGACCGATGCGCAGATTGCCCTTTCCACTATCGGTCGCGTAAATCAGCGGTTTGGGATGGGTTATGTGGTGGAAGTGATTCGTGGTGCTAATAACCAGCGTATCCGCGACTATGGTCATGACAAACTGAAAGTCTATGGTATGGGCCGTGATAAAAGTCATGAGCACTGGGTGAGCGTGATCCGCCAGCTGATTCACCTCGGCCTGGTGACGCAAAATATTGCCCAGCACTCCGCGTTGCAGCTGACGGAAGCCGCGCGCCCGGTACTGCGTGGCGAATCCTCTTTGCAACTTGCCGTGCCGCGTATTGTGGCGCTCAAACCGAAAGCGATGCAGAAATCGTTCGGCGGCAACTATGACCGTAAACTGTTCGCTAAATTACGCAAACTACGTAAATCGATTGCCGATGAAAGCAATGTCCCGCCGTACGTGGTGTTTAACGACGCTACCTTAATTGAGATGGCGGAACAGATGCCGATCACCGCCAGCGAAATGCTCAGCGTTAACGGCGTTGGGATGCGCAAGCTGGAACGCTTTGGTAAACCGTTTATGACGCTTATCCGCGCGCATGTTGACGGCGACGACGAAGAGTAGTCAGCGGCATAAAAAAGTGCCAGGATGAAGATTCCGTAAACGTTTTCCCCGCGAGTCAATTGTATGTTGATGTTATTCCTCACCGTTGCCATGGTGCACATCGTGGCGCTTATGAGCCCCGGTCCCGATTTCTTTTTTGTCTCTCAGACCGCCGTTAGTCGTTCCCGTAAAGAAGCGATGATGGGTGTGCTGGGCATTACCTGCGGCGTAATGGTTTGGGCTGGGATTGCGCTGCTTGGCCTGCATCTGATTATCGAAAAAATGGCCTGGCTGCATACGCTGATTATGGTAGGTGGTGGCCTGTATCTCTGCTGGATGGGTTATCAGATGCTGCGTAGTGCACTGAAAAAAGAGGTTGTTTCTGCACCTGCGCCACAGGTAGAACTGGCGAAAAGCGGGCGCAGTTTCCTGAAAGGTTTACTGACCAATCTCGCCAATCCGAAAGCGATTATCTACTTTGGCTCGGTGTTCTCGCTGTTTGTCGGCGATAACGTCGGCACCACCGAACGCTGGGGCATTTTCGCGCTGATTATTGTCGAAACGCTGGCATGGTTTACCGTCGTTGCCAGCCTGTTTGCCCTGCCGCAAATGCGCCGTGGTTATCAACGTCTGGCGAAGTGGATTGATGGTTTTGCCGGGGCATTATTTGCCGGATTTGGCATTCATTTGATTATTTCGCGTTGATGCCAGACGCGTCATCAGAGTAAGTCGGATAAGGCGTTTACGCCGCATCCGACATTATTTTTCAAGCGTGTCTCGCCGATGCCAACAGCGCTCCCACCAGCATAAACAGCGAGCCGAAAATCTTATTCAATGCCTTCATTTGTTTCGGCCCTTTTATCCATAACGCGATCCGTTGGGCGAGGGTGGCGTAACCGATCATCACAATAATATCGACCACAATGGTGGTGACGCCGAGCACGATATACTGCATAACTTGCGGCTGCTGCGGCATGATGAATTGCGGAAATAGCGCTGCCAGAAACACAATGCTTTTGGGATTGGTGAGATTCACAAACACGGCCCGTTGGTACAGATGACGCCGTGATTGGGTCGGGGTCAGCGATTTAAGGTCAATTGCACCAGCGGCGCGCCACTGCTGGATCCCCAGCCAAATCAGGTAAACCGCTCCCGCCCACTTCAACACTTCAAACGCAATCAATGAGCGGGAAAATAGCGTCCCCAATCCCACGCCAACCAGCACGATATGAATCGCCAGCCCGGTTTGCAAACCAGCAATAGACGCCACTGCACCACGATAACCGTGGTTAAGGGAAGTGGTCATGGTATTGATTGCGCCAGAGCCTGGCGACAGGCTTAAAATGATCGATGTCAGCAGGTAGGCAAACCACCATTCTAAAGTCATGATGAACTCCCGGTGTGTCTATTTTTGTGCCACAATACGCTACTGTCGCAGCGTTGTGTCAGGCACGCTTAAAAAAACGATTTTACGTGGTTTAAGAGGCTGATTACCCGATGTTTCAGCAGCAAAAAGACTGGGAAACAAGAGAAAAAGCGTTTGCTGCTTTTACCATGGGACCGCTGACTGATTTCTGGCGTCAGCGTGATGAAGCAGAGTTTACTGGTGTGGATGACATTCCGGTGCGCTTTGTCCGTTTTCGCGCGCAGCACCATGACCGGGTAGTCGTCATCTGCCCAGGGCGCATTGAGAGCTACGTAAAATATGCGGAACTGGCCTACGACCTGTTTCACCTGGGGTTTGACGTATTAATCATCGACCATCGCGGGCAAGGGCGTTCCGGTCGTCTGTTAGCCGATCCACATCTTGGCCATGTTAATCGTTTTGATGATTATGTTGATGATCTGGCGGCGTTCTGGCAACAAGAGGTCCAGCCAGGTCCGTGGCGTAAACGCTATATACTGGCCCACTCGATGGGCGGCGCAATCTCCACTCTGTTCCTGCAACGCCATCCTGGCGTGTGCGATGCCATTGCACTGACCGCGCCAATGTTCGGCATTGTGATTCGCATGCCGTCATTTATGGCGCGGCAGATTCTAAACTGGGCCGAAGCGCACCCACGTTTTCGCGATGGCTATGCGATAGGCACCGGGCGCTGGCGCGCCTTGCCGTTTACCATCAACGTGCTTACCCACAGCAGGCAGCGATATCGGCGCAATCTACGCTTCTATGCTGATGACCCAACGATTCGTGTCGGCGGGCCGACATACCATTGGGTACGTGAAAGTATTCTGGCCGGAGAACAGGTGTTAGCCGGAGCAGGTGATGACGCCACGCCAACACTGCTTTTGCAGGCTGAAGAAGAGCGCGTGGTGGATAACCGCATGCACGACCGTTTTTGTGAACTTCGCGCCGCCGCGGGCCACCCTGTAGAAGGAGGTCGACCGTTGGTAATTAAAGGTGCGTACCACGAGATCCTTTTTGAAAAGGACGCAATGCGCTCAGTCGCGCTCCACGCCATCGTTGATTTTTTCAACAGGCATAACTCACCCAGCGGAAACCGCTCTACAGAGGTTTAAATTTCTTATGTACCAGGTTGTTGCGTCTGATTTAGATGGCACGTTACTTTCTCCCGACCATACGTTATCCCCTTACGCCAAAGAAACTCTGAAGCTGCTCACCGCGCGCGGCATCAACTTTGTGTTTGCGACTGGTCGCCACCACGTTGATGTGGGGCAAATTCGCGATAATCTGGAGATTAAGTCTTACATGATTACCTCCAATGGCGCGCGCGTTCACGATCTGGATGGCAATCTGGTTTTTGCTCATAACCTGGATCGCGACATTGCCAGTGACCTGTTTGGCGTAGTCAACGACAATCCGGACATCATTACTAACGTTTATCGCGACGACGAATGGTTTATGAATCGCCACCGCCCGGAAGAGATGCGCTTTTTTAAAGAAGCGGTATTCAAATATGCGCTGTATGAGCCGGGGTTGCTGGAACCAGAAGGTGTCAGCAAAGTGTTCTTCACCAGTGATTCCCATGAAAAACTTCTGCCACTGGAGCAAGCGATTAACGCTCGCTGGGGCGATCGCGTCAATGTCAGTTTCTCTACCTTAACCTGCCTGGAAGTCATGGCTGGCGGCGTTTCAAAAGGCCATGCCCTGGAAGCGGTAGCGAAGAAACTGGGCTACAGCCTGCAAGATTGTATTGCCTTTGGCGATGGAATGAACGATGCCGAAATGCTGTCGATGGCGGGTAAGGGCTGCATTATGGGCAGCGCACACCAACGGCTGAAAGACCTGCATCCAGAGCTGGAAGTGATTGGTACTAACGCCGAAGACGCAGTGCCGCATTATCTGCGTAAGCTCTATTTATCGTAATCGTTCTTTATTTGGTCAGTTGTCAACCTGATACTTCGCTACAATGGATACTCGTTAATCAAAGAGTTTTCCATTGTGGCGCTACTTATCATCACCACGATTCTGTGGGCCTTCTCCTTTAGCTTTTATGGCGAGTACCTTGCGGGCCACGTCGATAGCTATTTTGCGGTGCTGGTGCGCGTTGGCCTGGCGGCACTCGTTTTTCTGCCGTTTCTGCGTACCCGTGGCAATAGCCTGAAAACGGTCGGCCTGTATATGCTGGTGGGCGCGATGCAGCTTGGCGTGATGTATATGCTGAGTTTCCGTGCTTATCTCTATCTGACGGTCTCCGAACTGTTGCTGTTCACCGTGCTAACGCCGCTCTACATCACGCTGATTTATGACATCATGAGCAAGCGCCGCCTGCGCTGGGGCTATGCCTTTAGCGCCTTGCTGGCGGTGATTGGCGCCGGAATTATTCGCTACGATCAGGTCACCGACCATTTCTGGACGGGCCTGCTGCTGGTACAACTCTCCAATATCACTTTTGCCATTGGTATGGTGGGCTATAAACGCCTGATGGAAACTCGTCCGATGCCGCAGCATAACGCTTTTGCGTGGTTCTATCTCGGCGCGTTCCTGGTGGCGGTGATTGCATGGTTCTTGCTGGGAAATGCGCAGAAAATGCCGCAAACCACGCTGCAATGGGGCATTCTGGTGTTTCTTGGCGTGGTGGCTTCCGGGATTGGCTACTTTATGTGGAACTACGGCGCGACGCAGGTGGACGCCGGAACGCTGGGCATTATGAATAATATGCACGTTCCGGCAGGGCTGCTGGTAAACCTGGCTATCTGGCACCAACAGCCGCACTGGCCAACGTTTATTACAGGCGCGCTGGTGATCCTGGCCTCACTGTGGGTGCATCGTAAGTGGGTCGCTCCGCGCTCTTCACAAACGGCAGATGATCGCAGGCGTGATTGCGCGCTGAGCGAATAAACGCTTCTGTAATCGGCTGACGCTGCTCGCCATCGCGCACGGCGGCGTACAGTCGGCTCCACAAGCCTTCGCCCAGGGTTTTGGTGACCACCAGGCCCTGGCGTTCAAAACTCTCCACTACCCAATGCGGTAGTGCGGCAATACCCATCCGTGCGGCAACCATCTGAATCAACAATAAGGTGTTATCGACGCTTTTCAGTGACGGGCTGACGCCTGCTGGCTGAAGAAAATGCCGCCAGACATCCAGTCGGCTACGCTGCACCGGATAAATCAACAGCGTTTCGCTGGCGAGATCTTCCGGTGTAATACGCGTTTTTGCCGCCAGTGGATGGTCAGGTGCTAACACCAGACGCACTTCATAGTCGAACATCGGCGAATAATGCAGGCCACTGCGCGGCAGAATATCGGACGTCATCACCAGATCCAGCTCGCCCTGTTGCAACGCAGGCTGCGGATCAAACGTTACGCCCGATTTAAAATCCATCTCCACCTGCGGCCAATTCTTATGGAAATTTTCTAATGCGGGCGTCAGCCACTGAATACAGCTATGGCACTCTATGGCAATGCGCAGGCGCGTCTGCTGCGGTTCATTGCAGGCTTGCAGTGCCTGGCTAATTTGCGGCAGCACCTGATTTGCCAGTTGTAGCAGGATTTCTCCCTGCGGTGTAAAGCGAAGCGGCTGGCTTTTACGCACAAATAGCCGGAAGCCGAGGCGTTGTTCCAGATCGCTAAACTGGTGAGACAGGGCGGATTGCGTCTGATGCAACGTCGCCGCAGCGGCTGCGAGCGAGCCGCAGTTCCGCAACGCTTGTAGCGTTTTCAGGTGTTTTACTTCGATCATGAAAGTCCTTCACTTCGGCATGAATAATTTGCGCTTGAGGAATATACAGTAACTGGCAAATATGGATGTGTAAACATCTGGACGTCTAAATACTAAAAATTCCACAAGGGGCATATAATGACAATTCTTAATCACACCCTCGGTTTTCCTCGCGTTGGCCTGCGTCGCGAGCTGAAAAAAGCGCAAGAAAGTTATTGGGCGGGGAACTCCACGCGTGAAGAACTGCTGGCAGTAGGGCGTGAATTGCGTGCTCGTCACTGGGATCAACAAAAGCAAGCGGGTATCGACCTGCTGCCGGTGGGCGATTTTGCCTGGTACGATCATGTTCTGACCACCAGCCTGCTGCTGGGTAATGTTCCGGCGCGTCACCAGAACAAAGATGGTTCGGTAGATATCGACACCCTGTTCCGTATTGGTCGTGGACGTGCACCGACTGGCGAACCTGCGGCAGCGGCGGAAATGACCAAATGGTTTAACACCAACTATCACTACATGGTGCCGGAGTTCGTTAAAGGCCAACAGTTCAAACTGACCTGGACGCAGCTGCTGGAGGAAGTGGACGAGGCGCTGGCGCTGGGCCACAAGGTGAAACCTGTGCTGCTGGGGCCGATTACCTACCTGTGGCTGGGTAAAGTGAAAGGTGAGCAATTTGACCGACTGAGCCTGCTGAACGACATTCTGCCGGTTTATCAGCAAGTGCTGGCAGAACTGGCAAAACGCGGCATTGAGTGGGTACAGATCGACGAACCCGCGCTAGTACTGGAACTGCCGCAGGCGTGGCTGGACGCATACAAACCCGCTTACGACGCGCTCCAGGGGCAGGTGAAACTGCTGCTGACTACCTATTTTGAAGGCGTCACACCAAACCTCAACACGATTACTGCGCTGCCTGTTCAGGGGCTGCATGTTGACCTCGTGCATGGCAAAGATGACGTTGTTGAACTGCACAAGCGTTTGCCTTCTGACTGGCTGCTGTCTGCTGGTCTGATCAATGGTCGTAACGTCTGGCGCGCCGATCTTACCGAGAAATATGCGCAAATTAAGGACATTGTCGGCAAACGTGATTTGTGGGTGGCATCTTCCTGCTCACTGCTGCACAGCCCCATCGACCTGAGCGTGGAAACGCGTCTTGATGCAGAAGTGAAAAGCTGGTTTGCCTTCGCCCTGCAAAAATGCCATGAACTGGCGCTGCTGCGCGATGCGCTGAACAGTAGTGACACGGCAGCTCTGGCAGAGTGGAGCGCCCCGATTCAGGCGCGCCGCCACTCTACCCGTGTACATAATCCGGCGGTAGAAAAACGTCTGGCGGCGATCACCGCCCAGGACAGTCAGCGTGCGAATGTCTATGAAGTGCGTGCCGAAGCCCAGCGTGCGCGTTTTAAACTGCCAGCGTGGCCGACCACCACGATTGGTTCCTTCCCGCAAACCACGGAAATTCGTACCCTGCGTCTGGATTTCAAAAAGGGCAATCTTGACGCCAATAACTACCGCACGGGCATTGCGGAACATATCAAGCAGGCCATTGTTGAGCAGGAACGTTTGGGACTGGATGTGCTGGTACATGGCGAGGCCGAGCGTAACGACATGGTGGAATACTTTGGTGAGCATCTCGACGGTTTTGTCTTTACGCAAAACGGTTGGGTACAGAGCTACGGTTCCCGCTGCGTGAAGCCACCGATTGTTATTGGTGACGTTAGCCGCCCGGCACCGATTACCGTGGAGTGGGCATCGTTCGCGCAATCGCTGACTGATAAACCGGTGAAAGGGATGCTGACTGGCCCGGTGACGATTCTCTGCTGGTCGTTCCCGCGTGAAGATGTCAGCCGTGAAACCATCGCCAAACAAATTGCGCTGGCGCTGCGTGATGAAGTGGCGGACCTGGAAGCGGCAGGGATTGGTATCATCCAGATTGACGAACCGGCACTGCGCGAAGGTTTACCGCTGCGCCGCAGCGGCTGGGATGCTTATCTCCAGTGGGGCGTAGAGGCCTTCCGTATCAACGCCGCCGTAGCGAAAGATGAAACGCAAATCCACACTCATATGTGTTATTGCGAGTTCAACGACATCATGGATTCGATTGCGGCGCTGGACGCAGACGTCATCACCATCGAAACCTCGCGTTCCGACATGGAGTTGCTGGAGTCATTTGAAGAGTTTGATTATCCGAATGAAATTGGCCCGGGCGTCTATGACATTCACTCGCCAAACGTACCGAGTGTGGAATGGATTGAAGCCTTGCTGAAGAAAGCGGCAAAACGCATTCCGGCAGAGCGTCTGTGGGTCAACCCGGACTGCGGCCTGAAAACGCGTGGCTGGCCAGAAACCCGCGCCGCGCTGGCAAACATGGTGCAGGCGGCGCAGAATTTGCGTCGGGGGTAAATCCAAACCGGGTGGTAATACCACCCGGTCTTTTCTCATTACAGCGACTTCTTGCCACCATACTGCCTGAACCATTCCAGCATACGCTGCCAGCCGTCTTTTGCAGATTCTGCATGATAGCTCGGACGATAATCGGCGTTGAACGCATGCCCGGCATCCGGGTAAACGATAATCTCTGCTTTCGCGTTTGCTGCCCGCAGCGCCTGGCGCATCGTTTCCACGCTCTCCTGCGGAATGCTGTTATCCTGGCCGCCATATAAGCCGAGAACCGGAGCGTTAAGATCGGTTGCGATATCAACAGGTTGTTTCGGTGAATTCAGTGACTTATCGCCCGTCAGTTTGCCGTACCACGCCACTGCGGCTTTTAACTGTGGATTATGCGCGGCATACAGCCAGGTGATGCGTCCGCCCCAGCAAAATCCGGTGATCATTAAACGATGGACATCGCCGCCGTTGCGTGACGCCCAACTGGCAACATGATCGAGATCGGCCAATACCTGTGAGTCAGGTACTTTTGCCACCAGACCACTTAGCAGCGTTGGGATATCGGCGAAATCATTCGGATCGCCTTCGCGGAAATAGAGTTCTGGTGCGATAGCCAGATACCCCTCCAGCGCCAGACGGCGACAAATATCGCGGATATGTTCATGCACGCCAAAAATTTCTTGCACTACAATGACCACTGGCAGTGGGCCATCGCTCTGCTTTGGGCGGGCATGGTAAGCAGGCATGTTATCCCCTTGTGAAGGGATAGAGGTGAACCCTGCCACAATCGCATCTTCCGGGGTCTGAACGATGGTCGATGCAGCAGGTGCAAATCCAGATTGTTGTGTTGTTGCCATGGTATTCTCCGTACCCTTATAAAAATTTTGCGCAATGTTAACTATAGTCAGCATGCAACAAATCACATTGCCTGAATCGGCTCATCTTTTATGCAACAACACACGGTAAAGAGTTATTTATGTGATTTAAATCACTTTTATCAGGTAAATGCATGCAACACATTTGCGTCATGGTGATGGGTGTCACGAAAAAATGTTAAATCCTTCGGTAAAGTGTCTTTTTGCTTCTTCTGACTAAACCGATTCACAGAGGAGTTGTATATGTCCAAGTCTGATGTTTTTCATCTCGGCCTCACTAAAAACGATTTACAAGGGGCTACGCTTGCCATCGTCCCTGGCGACCCGGATCGTGTGGAAAAGATCGCCGCGCTGATGGATAAGCCGGTTAAGCTGGCATCTCACCGCGAATTCACCACCTGGCGCGCAGAGCTGGATGGTAAACCTGTTATTGTCTGCTCTACCGGTATCGGCGGTCCGTCTACTTCTATTGCTGTTGAAGAGCTGGCACAGCTGGGCATTCGCACTTTCCTGCGTATCGGTACGACGGGGGCTATTCAGCCGCATATTAATGTTGGTGATGTCCTGGTTACCACGGCGTCTGTTCGTCTGGATGGCGCGAGCCTGCACTTCGCTCCGCTGGAGTTCCCGGCTGTCGCTGATTTCGAATGTACGACTGCACTGGTAGAAGCCGCGAAATCCATTGGCGCGACCACCCACATTGGTGTGACTGCTTCTTCTGACACCTTCTACCCGGGCCAGGAGCGTTACGATACTTACTCTGGTCGCGTAGTCCGTCACTTTAAAGGTTCTATGGAAGAGTGGCAGGCGATGGGCGTGATGAACTATGAAATGGAATCTGCAACTCTGCTGACCATGTGTGCAAGCCAGGGCCTGCGCGCCGGTATGGTGGCGGGCGTTATCGTTAACCGTACCCAGCAAGAGATCCCGAACGCCGAGACGATGAAACAAACTGAAAGCCATGCGGTGAAAATCGTAGTGGAAGCGGCGCGTCGTCTGCTGAAATAAAAAGATGCTCCCCAACTTCGGGGAGCATTCCGATTGTTGTTAACGTGTGCTTTGTTCATGCCGGATGCGGCGTGAACGCCTTATCCGGCCTACAAAAGCATGCAAATTCAATATATTGCATTTCTGTGGTAGGCCTGATAAGCGCAGCGCATCAGGCAATTTAGCGTTGGTCATCAGCCTCACACTCCCCAACGTTGGGGAGTGATATCAATTATTGACGGCGTAATCGCATAATTTTGCGGATTATTGGTGTCAGTAGCGTAAAGGCTGCCAGAGTCAGCAATGCCAGGGTGATCGGTCGGGTATACAGAAAGTCGAGTGACCCACCCGAAAGCGACAGCGCCCGGCGAAAATTACTTTCTGCCATTGGCCCCATAATCAATGCCAGGACCACTGGCGACGCCGGATATCCCCCTTTCTGCATGAAATAGCCCACTACGCCCGCAATCAGCATAATGCCGACATCAAACAGGCTATTGTTCAGCGCATAAGTCCCAACAACACAAAGCGCGAGGATCATCGGCGTGAGAATATTGCCGGGGATTTTCACCACGTTGCCGATGACTTTCAAAGAGAGCAGCCCAAGCACTAGCAGCATGAAGTAACAGAAGATCATGCCGACAAACAGCGTATAAACCATATCGCCGTGGTCGGTAAACATCAGTGGGCCTGGCTGCATCCCTTGTAACGTTAACGCGCCCAGCATGATGGCGGTTACCGCATCGCCAGGGATCCCCAGCGTCAGCATAGGTAACAAGGCGCCACCTGTGCAGCCATTCGCGCCTGCCTCACAGGAGGCCACCGCCTTAATCTCACCCTTACCAAAGTTTTCAGGCGTCTTACTGAAACGACGAGTTTCGTTATAGGCAACAAAAGCTGCAATATCCGCCCCCGCACCGGGGATCATGCCGATAAAAACCCCTAATCCTGATGAGCGCAAAATGGTTAATGCGATGCGACGTAGCGTTTGCCAGGGCAGTAACAGACTGCCGATAGCCACCTTCGCCCCCTGACGAATTTGCTGGTTTTGCTCCATAGAGCGGAATGCCTCTGAAGCAGCAAATAAACCAATCATCACCGGGATAAATGGCACATTCATCAGCTCCACAAATCCACCTGTAAACCGTGGAAAACCGCCCATTGGATCAAGGCCTATCGTTGCGATCAGCAATCCGCCAACTCCGGCAATCAGTCCTTTAATCAACGACTCGCCGGAAATACTGGCAATAATACTCAGCCCGAAGGTTGCCAGGGCGAAGGACTCTGAAGCACTAAACTTCAACGCCCAACTGGCAAGTACCGGAGAGAGAAACATCAGCACAATAATGCTGATTGTTCCGCCGCTAAAGGAAGAGAACGTGGCGGCACTCAACGCCAGCCCGGCTTTTCCCTGCTTCGTCAGCTCATAACCGTCAATTGCGGTGGCTGCGGCTGCGGGTGTGCCTGGAATTTTGAGCAAAATTGCGGTGATAGAACCGCCATAGACGCCGCCAAAAAAGACGCCGCAAATCATCAACAAGCCAGAAACAGGCTCCATGCCGTAGGTGAAAGGCAGTAAAATCGCCACCCCCATGGTCGCTGTTAAACCGGGCAGGGCGCCAATCACAATACCCAGCATCACCTCAAACGTGGCAAACAGCAGCGCCTGAGGATTACTGAGTAATGTCGAAAAACCCTGAGTTAAAAGTTCACTTTCAAACATTGCTGGCCCCTGTTATTCGAAAAATGTGCCGACAGGCAATGGCACCTGTAACGCTTCGACGAACAGCAACCAGAGGATTGCCGTTAACAACAGCGCAATACCCGGTGTGAGTACCCATCGCCTGTAGCCCATCAACGTCATAATGACGATGAGGAAAACAGGAGTAGTAATGAGATAACCGCAGTAGCTCATCGCCACAATATAAAACGCGGTTGCCGCAATTCCCGTTGCCGTTTTCCTGAATGCCGGTTTTTCCTGTGCGTCGGCGCAAGATTCTGGTTTTGCCAGCAAAAGATCACGTATCACCAGCAAGACAGCGAGCACAATCAGGGCGCAGGCATAGAAGGTAGGGAAGGCACTTGCACCGGGATCCGTTTCAATGGCAGTTGCTGGAAAATCAGCGGCATTAATCATCACTGTGCCAGCAACTACGCAAAGTAACAGCGCCACCACCACGGTGGATGAAAGGCGCTTGCGGTGCGGTACGGCGAGTTGAGCAACAGACTGTTTTGTGTTCATCGACCGTACCTCGGGATTATTTTTTCAGGCCCAGGCGAGTTAGCAGCTCGTCAAAATACTGTTCCTGCTCGCTGATTTGTGTCTGGAAGCTGGCGCCATCAAGCCATGCATAGTTGAGATTCAACTTTTGCAGAGCATCCTGAAATACAGGCTCTTCAGCCGTCTCTTTTGCTGCCTTCGCCAGAACATCCACCACATCCTGCGGCGTTTTTTGCGACACAATCAGACCGCGCCAGGTGCCGATAGAGAGATCAACGCCTTTCTCTTTTAACGTCGGTACGTCAGGCATGGCTTTCACACGCTCATCCGCCATCACCACCAGTGTCTTCAGCTTGCCACCTTTCACATGGTTGATAACTTCACCTGGGCTTACAGAAACCGCTTCAATGTGCCCGCCTAACAGACCTGTAATGGCAGGGGCTGCGCCGTCATAAGGGACATGAGAGAACTTCGCGCCCGTTTTGTCTTCCAGAGCAGCCGCCGCCAGATGCCAGATAGCACCGGTGCCTGAGTTACCAATGCGTACTTTTCCGGGATTCGCTTTGGCGTAAGTCATAAATTCGTCATAGCTATTCCACGGCGCATCAGCACGGACGGTGATAGCCGCCGGATCCGCATTCAGACGGGCGATGGGTTTGAAGTCGCTGGTTTTAAAACGCACCATTCCGAGGCTGGGAAGGGTGGTCAGTTCAACCGTGCCTAAACCGATTTTGTACCCGTTAGGGCGGGCAGCGGCGATTTCACTCAGGCCGATTGCGCCGCCACCGCCAGGTTTATTGATAACCCCGATGCTGACGGGTAAATGGTTTTTGGCGGCATCAGCAAAGGCTCGGGCAACCAGATCCGTACCGCCTCCGGCAGCGTAGGGTACGACTAACTCGATCTGTTTGGTTGGGTAGGAAGCCGCCTGTACGGGTGCAGTGCTGAGGGCAGCGCCTGCAAGAAGTACCATCGCAGCCATTTTTTTCGGTAGGGTAAGATGTTTTATCATTGGTTTTATATCCTTATTTATCAGTTATTTATTATTTAAATTGTTCCATGCGTTCATAAAAAGCACTGCATTTTCATAGACCTGCTCTGGCGTCATGCCGGGGCGATATAGCGCAGAACCGAGGCCAAAACCGTTTGCGCCGTGGCTCAGATAACGCGCCATTGTTTCCGGTGTGATACCGCCAACCGGTAACATTGGAACGGATTGCGGAATAACCGCACGCCAGGCTTTGGTGACTTCTGGCGTAATTTGTTCGGCCGGGAACAGCTTGATGGCATTGGCGCCGTGTTCAATGGCAGCAAAGGCTTCAGTGGGCGTAGCGACGCCAGGCGCGCAATACATACCCAGCGCACGGGCGCGACGGATCACCGCAGTATCGCAATGCGGCATCACGATAATCTGACCTCCAGCCTCTTTAACCGCGACCACCTGCTCTACTGAAAGCACAGTTCCGGCTCCGACCAGGCAGTCCTTAGGCAGGGCGTCGCGCAGTAGACTGATACTTTGCAACGGCTCCGGCGAGTTCATGGGGATCTCAATCAGGCGGAATCCGGCGGCGTACAGCTTTTCACCGATGGCGACAATCTCATCCGGTTTCACGCCGCGTAAAATGGCGACTAACCCGGTTTTTTGCAAAAGCGTATTAAATGGCATGAGTACATTCCCTGGCGTTGGTGGAGAGTAGCCCGGCAGCGTGGGCGATTCGCCATAATCCCTGTTCAGTGGCATTAGGAATGGCGTGAAACTGTCTGTCGGGAAAAACGTGGCTGAACGCCCGTGAATAGCGGCTGTTCAGGGTGGCGCTACCGATTAAGGCGATCGGCGTTGTGGCGGGTAAATCACGCAGCAAGCTGGATGCCAGACCACATAATTCATGGCCTATCAGTAATCCAGAAAGATAATCTCCCTGTGAGGACGGCGTAAGATTATCGGTCAGCAAGCGCGAACGGGTCGAAAACAGCGTCGATAATAATCCGGTCTGATGATGCTCCAGTGCCGCTGTCAGTCCTTGGGCAAAGGCATCCCAGTGCGGCTCGTCGCCCGGACGCATGGTGGCGCCAAGAATCGAATGGCGGGATAAAACATCAAATAACTCGCCCGTCATAAAGGTTCGGAAATCGGTAATGGTGTTGTTTTCAACCACCGCCCATTTCGCATGAGTGCCAGGTAAGCCAATCAGCACCGGCACACCCTTACGGATTGCGTCTTGCAGGGCAGGTTCCATTGCGATGGCACCGAAGATTTGTGTCTCTTCGCCACGCATCACTTCGGGCATTTCACCTTCTTTAATCACGCCGGGAATGATGTGCAGCATTGTCTGCTGCTGGTGGATAACCGGCGTCAGTTGCTTCGCCAGGCCATCGAGAGTGACCGGGCAAGGTAAATAAGCTGCTGGTTGCCACCCTTGCGCACTGCCGATCATGCCACAAGCCAGAACCGGGCAGGGGGATTGTGCCAGCCAGTCGCCACAGACACGCAAAAATGTATCGTGGAAAGCGTCCTCACGTGTTGCCGCCTGGGAGGGTAATTTCATGATTCCCCAGGGGAATTCACGTTTTTCTTGTGGATCTGGTGAGTCACCAAAACGCCATGCCCGAAGCGATGACGTTCCCCAGTCCAGGGCAATAAATGAGGTATTTCCCGACATTAGCCGTTTCCTTTAATCATGGTTTAATTATCTTTGCGGACGTGCTTACCCCAGCCCAGTTCAGCGGAGATCTCTTCTGCACAGGATTTGACGTAAGGTGCCAGTTCTTCCAGGCGCGCCAGCGACATATACGTGGTGGTACTGGCGACAGAAATGGCCGCCACAATTTCATTCCGGGCGTTGTAAATCGGCGCTGCAACGCAACGGATAGTGGGCTCGTTCTCTTCCAGATCAAAAGCAAAACCACTGGCGGCATAACGGCGCATGTTTTGTATAAATGCGCCCAGTTTTGTTTCATCACCACAAGTCAAAAATAGTGTGCGCCACTCTTCTTCTGTTCGGTTGAGGATCAACGCCTTGCCGATGCCGGTGATTGCCAGTGGCATGCGATGGCCTGGGCGTGAGCGCATTTCCAGCCCGCGCTGACTGTTGATCTTCTCCAGATACAGCACTTCGTCGCTTTCAACGATCCCCAGATGCACGGTGTCCAGGGTGTAACGGGCCAGACGTTGCAAAACGGGCTGTGCAACTTCATACAATGAAGTGCTTTCCAGCGCTCTGGCGCCGAGTTCGATCAGTTTGGCGCCCAGTTGGTAGCCCTGAGTTGGGACATGGCGCAGATAGCGTTGCTCCACCAAAACAGAGACTAAACGATGGGTTGTACTCCGCGTCGTGCCGGTGAACTCGCCGATACTTTTCAGGTCATGGCAACCGTTATAAACAGCATTAATAACCGCCAGTCCGCGTAATAACGTTTGTGCGCCAGCGGTGGTTGAAGAGGTTTCTGCCATAGATGTCTCCTGATGATATTGCCGAGTGTTTCACAGAATAAAGTGGGGAAAAGGTGATGCGTCCCACAATATAAACTTAGTCTCATATTGTGGGATAAAATAAGCAAAATAAACGATCGTTTTGCGTAGCGCCTCGCAGGAAACTTCTTTCAAACTGGACGTTTGTACAGCACAATTCTATTTTGTGCGGGTAAGTTGTTGCGTCAGGAGGCTTTGTGGATTTCTCAATCATTGTTTATGCCATTATTGCGCTGGTCAGTGTGGCCATCGGTTGGCTGTTTGCCAGTTATCAACATGCGCAGCAAAAAGCCGAGCAATTAGCCGAACGTGAAGAGATGGTCGCGGAGTTAAGTGCGGCAAAACAACAGATTACCCAAAGTGAGCACTGGCGCGCAGAGTGTGAATTGCTCAATAACGAAGTGCGTAGTCTGCAAAGTATCAATACTTCGCTGGAGGCGGATCTGCGTGAAGTAACCACGCGGATGGAAGCCGCACAGCAACACGCTGACGATAAAATCCGCCAGATGATCAACAGCGAGCAGCGTTTGAGCGAGCAATTTGAAAATCTCGCCAACCGTATTTTTGAGCACAGTAATCGCCGGGTAGATGAACAAAATCGTCAGAGTCTGAACAACTTGTTATCGCCGCTGCGTGAACAACTGGATGGTTTTCGCCGACAGGTACAGGACAGCTTTGGTAAAGAAGCACAAGAACGCCATACCCTGACCCACGAAATTCGTAATCTACAGCAACTCAACGCGCAAATGGCCCAGGAAGCGATCAACCTGACGCGCGCGCTGAAAGGCGATAACAAAACCCAGGGGAACTGGGGCGAAGTGGTACTGACGCGGGTGCTGGAGGCTTCCGGACTGCGTGAAGGGTATGAATACGAAACCCAGGTAAGCATCGAAAATGATGCTCGCTCGCGGATGCAGCCGGATGTCATCGTGCGGCTGCCGCAGGGGAAAGATGTGGTGATCGATGCCAAAATGACGTTGGTCGCCTATGAACGCTACTTCAACGCGGAAGACGACTACACACGCGAAAGCGCATTGCAGGAGCATATTGCTTCGGTACGTAATCACATCCGCTTACTTGGGCGCAAAGATTATCAACAGCTGCCGGGGCTACGAACGCTGGATTACGTGCTGATGTTTATTCCCGTTGAACCAGCGTTTTTACTGGCGCTTGATCGCCAGCCAGAGCTGATCACCGAAGCGTTAAAGAACAACATCATGCTGGTTAGCCCCACCACGCTACTGGTGGCGTTGCGTACTATCGCCAACCTGTGGCGTTATGAGCATCAAAGCCGTAACGCCCAGCAAATCGCCGATCGTGCCAGCAAGCTGTACGACAAGATGCGTCTGTTTATTGATGATATGTCCGCGATTGGTCAAAGTCTGGACAAAGCGCAGGATAACTATCGCCAGGCGATGAAAAAACTCTCTTCAGGTCGCGGAAATGTGCTGGCGCAGGCAGAAGCGTTTCGCGGTTTAGGGGTAGAAATTAAACGCGAGATTAATCCGGACTTGGCTGAACAGGCGGTGAGCCAGGATGAAGAGTATCGACTGCGGTCGGTTCCGGGGCAGCCGAATGATGAAGCTTATCAACGCGATGATGAATATAATCAGCAGTCGCGCTAGCCCATTAGGGGTAGTTAAGCCGGGTAGAAATCTAGGGCATCGACGCCCAATCTGTTACACTTCCGGAACAATTTTTTGATGAGCAGGCATTGAGATGGTGGATAAGTCACAAGAAACGACGCACTTTGGTTTTCAGACCGTCGCGAAGGAACAAAAAGCGGATATGGTCGCTCACGTTTTCCATTCCGTGGCATCGAAATATGATGTCATGAATGATTTGATGTCATTTGGTATTCATCGTTTGTGGAAGCGATTCACGATCGATTGCAGCGGTGTGCGTCGTGGGCAGACCGTACTGGATCTGGCTGGCGGTACCGGCGATCTGACGGCGAAATTCTCCCGCCTGGTCGGTGAAACGGGCAAAGTGGTTCTCGCCGATATCAATGAATCCATGCTCAAGATGGGCCGTGAGAAACTGCGCAATATCGGTGTGATTGGCAACGTTGAGTATGTTCAGGCGAACGCAGAGGCGCTGCCGTTCCCGGATAACACCTTTGATTGCATCACCATTTCGTTTGGTCTGCGTAACGTTACCGACAAAGATAAAGCACTGCGTTCGATGTATCGCGTGCTGAAACCGGGCGGTCGCCTGCTGGTGCTTGAGTTCTCGAAGCCGATTATCGAACCGTTAAGCAAAGCCTATGACGCTTACTCCTTCCATGTGCTGCCACGTATTGGTTCGCTGGTGGCGAACGATGCCGACAGCTACCGCTATCTGGCCGAATCCATCCGTATGCATCCCGATCAGGATACGCTGAAAGCCATGATGCAGGATGCCGGATTCGAAAGTGTCGATTATTACAACCTGACGGCTGGCGTTGTGGCGCTGCATCGTGGTTATAAGTTCTGACAGGAGTACGACTATGCCTTTTAAACCTTTAGTGACGGCAGGAATTGAAAGTCTGCTCAACACTTTCCTGTATCGCTCACCCGCGCTGAAAACAGCCCGCTCGCGTCTGCTGGGTAAAGTATTGCGCGTGGAGGTAAAAGGCTTTTCGACGTCGCTAATTCTGGTGTTTAGTGAACGGCAGGTCGATGTGCTGGGCGAATGGTCTGGCGATGCTGATTGCACCGTTATCGCCTACGCCAGCGTGTTGCCGAAACTTCGTGACCGCCAGCAGCTTGCCGCACTAATTCGTAGCGGTGAGCTGGAAGTGCAGGGCGATATTCAGGTGGTACAGAATTTCGTGGCGCTGGCAGATCTGGCAGAGTTCGACCCTGCGGAACTGCTGGCCCCTTATACCGGTGATATCGCCGCTGAAGGAATCAGCAAAGCCCTGCGCGGCGGTGCGAAATTCTTGCATCATGGTATTAAACGCCAGCAACGTTATGTGGCAGAAGCCATTACCGAAGAGTGGCGTATGGCGCCTGGTCCGCTTGAAGTGGCCTGGTTTGCGGAAGAGACAGCCGCTGTTGAACGTGCCGTTGATGCGTTAATCAAACGGCTGGAAAAACTGGAGGCAGTTTAATGACGCCAGGTGAAGTACGGCGCCTGTATTTCATCATTCGCACTTTTTTAAGCTACGGACTTGATGAACTGATCCCTAAAATGCGTATCACCCTGCCGCTGCGGTTATGGCGATACTCATTATTCTGGATGCCGAATCGGCACAAAGACAAACCATTAGGTGAGCGACTACGACTGGCGCTGCAAGAATTGGGGCCGGTATGGATCAAGTTCGGGCAGATGTTGTCTACCCGTCGTGACCTTTTCCCGCCGCATATTGCCGATCAGCTGGCGTTATTGCAGGACAAAGTCGCACCGTTTGATGGCAGACTGGCGAAGCAACAGATTGAAGCTGCAATGGGCGGTTTGCCGGTGGAAGCGTGGTTTGACGATTTTGAAATCGAGCCGCTGGCGTCGGCCTCTATCGCCCAGGTTCATACCGCGCGATTGAAATCGAATGGCAAAGATGTGGTAATTAAAGTCATCCGTCCGGACATTTTGCCGGTGATTAAAGCGGATCTGAAACTTATCTACCGCTTGGCTCGCTGGGTGCCGCGTTTGCTGCCGGATGGTCGCCGTCTGCGCCCAACTGAAGTGGTGCGCGAGTACGAAAAGACCTTGATTGATGAATTGAATTTGCTGCGGGAATCTGCCAACGCCATTCAGTTACGACGCAATTTTGAAGACAGCCCGATGCTCTACATCCCGGAAGTTTACCCTGACTATTGCAGCGAAGGGATGATGGTGATGGAGCGCATTTACGGCATTCCCGTTTCTGATGTCGCGGCGCTGGAGAAAAACGGCACTAACATGAAATTGCTGGCGGAACGCGGTGTGCAGGTGTTCTTCACCCAGGTTTTCCGTGACAGCTTTTTCCATGCCGATATGCATCCAGGCAACATCTTCGTAAGCTATGAGCACCCGGAAAACCCGAAATATATCGGCATTGATTGCGGGATAGTCGGCTCGCTAAACAAGGAAGATAAACGCTATCTGGCGGAAAACTTTATCGCCTTCTTTAACCGCGACTATCGCAAAGTGGCAGAGCTGCATGTCGATTCAGGCTGGGTACCGCCAGATACCAACGTTGAAGAGTTCGAATTTGCCATTCGTACCGTTTGCGAACCTATCTTTGAGAAACCGCTGGCGGAAATTTCGTTTGGACATGTGCTGTTAAATCTGTTTAATACGGCGCGTCGCTTCAATATGGAAGTGCAGCCGCAACTGGTGTTACTTCAGAAAACCTTGCTCTATATCGAAGGGGTAGGACGGCAGCTTTATCCGCAGCTCGATTTATGGAAAACTGCAAAACCTTTCCTTGAATCGTGGATTAAAGATCAGGTCGGTATTCCCGCGCTGGTGAGAGCATTTAAGGAAAAAGCGCCGTTCTGGATCGAAAAAATGCCAGAACTGCCTGAATTGGTTTATGACAGTTTGCGCCAGGGCAAGTATTTACAGCATAGTGTTGATAAGATTGCGCGCGAGTTACAGTCGAATCATGTGCGTCAGGGACAATCTCGTTACTTATTGGGGATTGGTGCGACGTTAGTATTAAGCGGCACATTCTTGTTGGTCAGCCGACCGGAATGGGGGCTGATGCCCGGCTGGTTAATGGCGGCCGGTCTGATCGCCTGGTTTGTCGGTTGGTGCAAAACACGCTGATTTTTTCATCGCTCAAGGCGGGCCGTGTAACGTATAATGCGGCCTTGTTTAATCATCATCTACCACAGAGGAACATGTATGGGTGGTATCAGTATTTGGCAGTTATTGATTATTGCCGTCATCGTTGTACTGCTTTTTGGCACCAAAAAGCTCGGCTCCATCGGTTCCGATCTTGGTGCGTCGATCAAAGGCTTTAAAAAAGCAATGAGCGATGATGAACCAAAGCAGGATAAAACCAGTCAGGATGCTGATTTTACTGCGAAAACCATCGCCGATAAGCAGGCGGATGCGAATCAGGAACAGGCTAAAACAGAAGACGCAAAGCGCCACGATAAAGAGCAGGTGTAATCCGTGTTTGATATCGGTTTTAGCGAACTGCTATTGGTGTTCATCATCGGCCTCGTAGTTCTGGGGCCGCAACGACTGCCTGTGGCGGTAAAAACGGTAGCGGGCTGGATTCGTGCGTTGCGTTCACTGGCAACAACGGTGCAGAACGAACTGACCCAGGAGTTAAAACTCCAGGAGTTTCAGGACAGCCTGAAAAAGGTTGAAAAGGCGAGCCTCACCAACCTGACGCCTGAACTGAAAGCGTCAATGGACGAGCTGCGCCAGGCTGCGGAGTCGATGAAGCGTTCCTACGTTGCGAATGACCCTGAAAAGGCGAGCGATGAAGCGCACACCATTCATAACCCGGTGGTGAAAGACAATGAGGCTGCGCATGAAGGCGTCACGCCTTCCGCTGCACAAACGCAGGCCAGTTCGCCGGAACAGAAGCCAGAAACCACGCCAGAGCCGGTGGTAAAACCTGCTGCGGACGCTGAACCGAAAACCGCTGCACATTCCCCTTCGTCGAGTGATAAACCGTAAACATGTCTGTAGAAGATACTCAACCGCTTATCACGCATCTGATTGAGCTGCGTAAGCGTCTGCTGAACTGCATTATCGCGGTGATCGTGATATTTCTGTGTCTGGTCTATTTCGCCAATGACATCTATCACCTGGTATCCGCGCCATTGATCAAGCAGTTGCCGCAAGGTTCAACGATGATCGCCACCGATGTGGCCTCGCCGTTCTTTACGCCAATCAAGCTGACCTTTATGGTGTCGCTGATTCTGTCAGCGCCGGTGATTCTCTATCAGGTGTGGGCATTTATCGCTCCTGCACTCTATAAGCACGAACGTCGCCTGGTGGTGCCGCTGCTGGTTTCCAGCTCTCTGCTGTTTTATATCGGCATGGCATTCGCTTATTTCGTGGTCTTCCCGCTGGCGTTTGGTTTCCTTGCCAATACCGCGCCTGAAGGGGTGCAGGTGTCCACCGACATTGCCAGCTATTTGAGCTTCGTGATGGCGCTATTTATGGCGTTTGGTATCTCCTTTGAAGTACCTGTGGCGATTGTGCTGCTGTGCTGGATGGGGATTACCTCGCCAGAAGACTTACGCAAAAAACGTCCGTATGTGCTGGTTGGCGCATTCGTCGTCGGGATGCTGCTGACGCCGCCGGATGTCTTCTCGCAAACGCTGCTGGCGATCCCGATGTACTGCCTGTTTGAAATTGGCGTCTTCTTCTCGCGCTTTTACGTTGGTAAAGGCCGAAACCGGGAAGAAGAAAACGACGCTGAAGCAGAAAGCGAAAAAACTGAAGAATAAACTCAACCGCCCGTCAGGGCGGTTGTCATATGGAGTGCAGGATGTTTGATATCGGCGTTAATCTGACCAGTTCGCAATTTGCGAAAGACCGTGATGATGTCGTAGCGCGCGCTTTTGCTGCGGGAGTTAATGGGCTACTCATCACCGGCACTAACCTGCGCGAAAGCCAGCAGGCGCAAAAGCTGGCGCGTCAGTATTCGTCCTGTTGGTCAACGGCGGGCGTGCATCCTCATGACAGTAGCCAGTGGCAAGACGCAACAGAAGAAATGATTGTGGCGCTGGCCTCGCAGCCAGAAGTGGTGGCGATTGGTGAGTGTGGCCTCGACTTTAACCGCAACTTTTCCACACCAGAAGAGCAGGAACGCGCTTTTGTTGCCCAGCTACGTATTGCCGCAGAGTTAAACATGCCGGTATTTATGCACTGCCGTGATGCCCACGAGCGGTTTATGACGTTGCTGGAACCGTGGCTGGATAAGCTACCTGGTGCGGTGTTGCACTGTTTTACCGGCACACGCGAAGAGATGCAGGCGTGCGTGGCGCGCGGAATTTATATCGGCATTACCGGTTGGGTTTGCGATGAACGACGCGGACTGGAGCTGCGAGAACTGTTGCCATTTATTCCGGCGGAGCAATTGCTGGTTGAGACAGACGCACCGTATTTGCTTCCGCGCGATCTCACGCCGAAGCCATCGTCACGGCGTAATGAGCCAGCCTATCTGCCCCATATTTTGCAACGTATTGCACACTGGCGTGGGGAAGATGCCGCATGGCTGGCTGCCACCACGGATGCCAATGTCAAAAAGTTATTTGGGATTGCGTTCTAGAGTTTGCGGAACTCGGTGTTCTTCACACTGTGCTTAATCTCTTTATTGATAAGATTAAGCAATAGCATAGAGCGAGCCTCGCCGTCGGGTTCGGTGAAAATAGCCTGAAAACCTTCGAAAGCGCCTTCGGTGATAATCACCTTATCACCAGGATATGGCGTCGCCGGATCAACAATGTCTTCCGGTTTATACACCGACAGTTGATGAATAACCGCAGATGGGACTATCGCCGGCGATGCGCCAAAGCGCACAAAGTGGCTGACGCCGCGGGTAGCACTGATGGTTGTGGTATGAATCACTTCCGGGTCAAATTCCACAAACAGGTAGTTGGGGAACAATGGTTCACTGACTGCGGTACGTTTGCCTCGCACGATTTTTTCCAGGGTGATCATCGGTGCCAGGCAATTCACCGCCTGTCTTTCGAGGTGTTCCTGGGCACGTTGAAGTTGCCCGCGCTTGCAGTACAGTAAATACCAGGATTGCATAATGACTCTTATCCGTTTAATCGGGGCGCAAGGATAGCAAAAGCTTTACGCTAAGTTAATTATATTCCCCGGTTTGCGTTATGCCGTCAGAGTTCACGCTAATTTAACAAATTTACAGCATCGCGAAGATGAACGCCGTATAATGGGCGAAGATTAAGAGGCTACAATGGACGCCATGAAATATAACGATTTACGCGACTTCCTGACGCTGCTTGAACAGCAGGGTGAGCTAAAACGTATCACGCTCCCGGTGGATCCGCATCTGGAAATCACTGAAATTGCTGACCGCACTCTGCGTGCCGGTGGACCTGCGTTGTTGTTTGAAAACCCCAAAGGTTATTCGATGCCGGTGCTGTGCAACCTGTTTGGTACGCCAAAGCGCGTGGCGATGGGCATGGGCCAGGAAGATGTTTCGGCGCTGCGTGAAGTCGGTAAATTATTGGCGTTTCTGAAAGAGCCGGAGCCGCCAAAAGGTTTCCGCGACCTGTTTGATAAACTGCCGCAGTTTAAGCAGGTGTTAAACATGCCGACAAAGCGATTGCGTGGTGCGCCTTGCCAACAAAAAATCGTCTCTGGTGATGACGTCGATCTTAACCGCATTCCCATTATGACCTGCTGGCCGGAAGACGCCGCGCCGCTAATTACCTGGGGGCTGACCGTAACGCGCGGCCCGCATAAAGAGCGGCAGAATCTGGGTATTTATCGCCAGCAGCTGATTGGTAAAAACAAACTGATTATGCGCTGGCTGTCGCATCGTGGCGGCGCACTGGATTATCAGGAGTGGTGCGCGGCGCATCCGGGCGAACGTTTCCCGGTTTCTGTGGCGCTGGGTGCCGATCCCGCTACGATTCTCGGTGCAGTGACGCCAGTCCCGGATACATTGTCGGAATACGCCTTTGCCGGATTGCTGCGCGGCACCAAGACCGAAGTGGTGAAGTGTATCTCCAATGACCTTGAAGTGCCCGCCAGTGCGGAGATTGTGCTGGAAGGGTATATCGAACAAGGCGAAACGGCGCCGGAAGGGCCGTATGGCGACCACACCGGTTACTATAACGAAGTCGATAGTTTCCCGGTATTTACCGTGACGCATATTACCCAGCGTGAAGATGCGATTTACCATTCCACCTATACCGGGCGTCCGCCAGATGAACCCGCGGTACTGGGCGTGGCGTTGAACGAAGTGTTCGTGCCGATTCTGCAAAAACAGTTCCCGGAAATTGTCGATTTTTACCTGCCGCCGGAAGGCTGTTCTTATCGCCTGGCGGTAGTGACAATCAAAAAACAGTACGCCGGACATGCGAAGCGCGTCATGATGGGGGTCTGGTCATTCTTACGCCAGTTTATGTACACTAAGTTCGTGATCGTCTGCGATGATGATGTCAACGCACGCGACTGGAACGATGTGATTTGGGCAATTACCACCCGTATGGACCCTGCGCGGGATACGGTGTTGGTAGAAAATACGCCCATTGATTATCTGGATTTTGCCTCGCCCGTCTCCGGGCTGGGTTCAAAAATGGGGCTGGATGCCACGAATAAATGGCCAGGGGAAACCCAGCGTGAATGGGGGCGTCCCATCAAAAAAGATCCAGATGTTGTCGCGCATATTGACGCCATCTGGGATGAACTGGCTATTTTTAACAACGGTAAAAGCGCCTGATGCGCGTTTGTTTTGCCCTATTTATCGATCCGACAGAGAAAGCGCATGACAACCTTAAGCTGTAAAGTGACCTCGGTAGAAGCTATCACGGATACCGTATATCGTGTCCGCATCGTGCCAGACGCGGCCTTTTCTTTTCGTGCTGGTCAGTATTTGATGGTGGTGATGGACGAGCGCGACAAACGCCCGTTTTCAATGGCTTCGACGCCGAATGAACAAGGTTTCATTGAGCTGCACATTGGCGCTTCGGAGATCAATCTCTACGCCAAAGCCGTTATGGATCGCATCCTTAAAGATCATCAAATCGTGGTGGATATTCCCCACGGTGAAGCGTGGCTGCGCGATGATGAAGAACGCCCGATGATTCTGATTGCGGGCGGCACGGGGTTCTCTTATGCGCGCTCGATTTTGCTGACAGCGCTGGCACGTAATCCCAATCGCGATATCACCATTTACTGGGGCGGGCGTGAAGAGCAACATCTTTATGATCTGTCCGAGCTTGAGGCGCTTTCTCTGAAGCATCCTGGTTTGCGTGTGGTGCCGGTAGTTGAACAACCGGAAGCGGGCTGGCGTGGACGTACTGGCACCGTGTTAACGGCGGTATTGCAGGATCACGGTACGCTGGCGGAGCATGATATCTATATCGCTGGCCGCTTTGAGATGGCGAAAATCGCCCGTGACCTGTTCTGCAATGAGCGTAATGCGCGGGAAGATCGCCTGTTTGGCGATGCGTTTGCGTTTATCTAAGCCATAAAAAACCCGCCCCTGACAGGCGGGAAGAACGGCAACTAAAACTTTATACAGTGGCATTTGGATCTATGTCGCATCCGGAAAACAATGCCTGATGCGACGCTTGCGCGTCTTATCAGGCCTACAAATAGTTCTGAACCGTGGGCCGGATAAGGCGTTTATGCCGCATCCGGCAAACAATGCCCGATGCGACGCTGGTGCGTCTTATCGTGCCTACAAATAGTCCTGAACCGTAGGCCGGATAAGGCGTTTATGCCGCATCCGGCAAACAATGCCCGATGCGACGCTAGCGCGTCTTATCGTGCCTACAAATAGTCCTGAACCGTAGGCCGGATAAGGCGTTTATGCCGCATCCGGCAAGTGGTTAAACCCGCTCAAACACCGTCGCAATACCCTGACCCAGACCGATACACATCGTCGCCAGACCAAACTGGGCATCTTTGCGCTCCATCAGATTCAGCAGCGTGGTACTGATACGAGCACCTGAACAGCCCAGCGGATGACCCAGCGCGATCGCGCCACCGTTGAGGTTGATCTTCTCGTCGATCTGCTCCATCAGCCCCAGATCTTTAATGCACGGCAGGATCTGCGCGGCAAAGGCTTCGTTCATCTCAAACACACCGATATCGCTGGCAGAAAGCCCCGCTTTTTTCAGCGCCAGTTTTGAGGCCGGAACCGGGCCGTAACCCATAATCGACGGGTCACAACCGACGACCGCCATCGAACGCACGCGGGCGCGCGGCTTAAGACCTAATTCACGGGCGCGGCTTTCACTCATCACCAACATGGCAGCTGCACCATCGGAAAGCGCAGAAGATGTACCCGCCGTTACCGTACCGCTGACGGGATCAAACGCCGGACGCAGCGTGGCGAGGGCTTCCACGGTGGTTTCCGGGCGAATCACTTCGTCGTAATTAAACTGCTTCAATACGCCGTCGGCATCGTGACCACCGGTCGGGATGATTTCATTTTTAAATGCGCCCGACTGCGTGGCGGCCCAGGCGCGGGCGTGTGACCGCGCGGCAAAGGCATCCTGCATTTCACGGCTGATACCGTGCATACGCGCCAGCATTTCTGCCGTTAAGCCCATCATGCCCGCCGCTTTGGCGACATTGCGGCTCAGGCCGGGGTGAAAATCGACGCCGTGGCTCATCGGCACATGGCCCATATGCTCCACGCCGCCAACCAGACATGCCTGTGCATCGCCAGTCATGATCATTCGTGCTGCATCATGCAGTGCCTGCATGGATGAACCACACAGACGGTTGACGGTAACCGCTGGGACAGAGTGTGGTACTTCAGCCAACAGCGCCGCGTTACGGGCGATATTAAAACCCTGCTCCAGCGTCTGCTGCACACAGCCCCAGTAAATATCGTCGAGGGCCGCCGCTTCCAGCGCCGGATTACGCGCCAGCAAGCTACGCATTAAATGAGCGGAGAGATCTTCCGCACGTACGTTACGAAAAGCACCGCCCTTCGAACGGCCCATCGGGGTGCGAATTGCATCGACAATGACAACCTGTTCCATTGTGACTCCTTAAGCCGTTTTCAGGTCGCCAACCGGACGGGCTGGCTCAACCGAGGGATAGTACGGTTCGTTATGACGCGCTTTATTACGCAGACTTTCCGGCACTTCGTACAGCGGGCCGAGGTGCTGATATTGCTGTGCCATATCGAGGTATTTTGCGCTGCCGAGGGTGTCCAGCCAGCGGAACGCACCGCCGTGGAACGGAGGGAAGCCCAGGCCGTAGACCAGCGCCATATCCGCTTCTGCCGGAGTGGCGATAATGCCCTCTTCCAGGCAGCGGACCACTTCGTTGACCATCGGGATCATCATGCGGGCGATAATCTCTTCCTCGCTAAAATCACGCTTCGGCTGGCTGACTTCTGCCAACAGATCGTCAACGGCGGCGTCTTCTTCTTTCTTCGGCTTACCTTTGCTGTCTTCTTTATAACGCCAGAAACCGAGGCCGTTCTTCTGACCAAAGCGGTTGGCATCAAACAGCGCGTCGATGGCATCGCGATAATCTTTCTGCATCCGCTGCGGGAAACCTGCAGCCATCACCACCTGGGCGTGATGGGCGGTGTCAATGCCCACGACATCCAGCAGATATGCCGGACCCATCGGCCAGCCAAACTGTTTTTCCATCACTTTGTCGATCTTGCGGAAATCCGCGCCGTCGCGCAGCAACTGGCTGAAACCCGCGAAGTAGGGGAACAGCACGCGGTTAACGAAGAATCCGGGGCAGTCGTTAACCACAATCGGCGTTTTGCCCATCTTGCTCGCCCAGGCGACGACTTTCGCGATGGTTTCGTCGGAGCTTTTCTCGCCGCGAATAATTTCTACCAACGGCATCCGGTGTACCGGGTTAAAGAAGTGCATTCCGCAGAAGTTTTCCGGGCGTTCCAGCGCTTTGGCCAGTTCGCTGATAGGAATGGTTGAAGTGTTAGACGCCAGCACGGTATCCGGTCGTACTTTCTGCTCGGTTTCTGCCAGTACAGCTTTTTTCACTTTCGGGTTTTCGACAACCGCTTCTACCACAACATCCACGCGGTCAAACCCGGCGTAGTCGAGCGTTGGGTGGATCGTGGAGATCACGCCAGCCAGTTTCAGACCATCGATCTTGCCGCGCTCAAGCTGCTTGTTCAGCAGTTTCGCGGCTTCGATCATGCCGAGGGTTAACGACTTGTCGTTGATATCTTTCATGACAACCGGCACGCCTTTCCACGCAGACTGGTAAGCAATGCCGCCCCCCATAATGCCTGCGCCCAGCACAGCGGCCTGTTTCGGTGTTTCAACGTCTTTGGTGAGTTTCTTCGCTTTGCCTTTTACATATTGATCGTTAAGGAAAATGCCGACCAGTGCGCGGGCTTCGTTGGTATGCGCCAGCGGGACAAAACTTTTGTTTTCCAGATTTAATGCTTCTTCACGACCAAAACGGGCCGCAGCTTCAATAGTTTTTACTGCGGTGATGGGTGCCGGATAATGTTTCCCCGCCGTTTGTGCGACCATCCCTTTAGCGATGGTGAAGCTCATGGTGGCTTCAATCTTGCTCAGTTTTAGCGGTTCTAGCTTCGGCTGACGTTTCGCTTTCCAGTCGAGGTCGCCGTTAATGGCCTGGCGTAAAATCGCCATCGCCCCTTCAATCAGTTTTTCTGCTTTGACTACGCCATCCACCAGACCGATTTTCAGCGCCTGATCCGCGCCGACATCTTTACCGGCGGCAATGATTTCCAGCGCACTGTCAGCGCCCAGCATACGTGGCATACGTACAGAACCGCCAAAGCCCGGCATGATGCCCAGTTTGGTTTCCGGCAGACCGATGCGCAGATCCGGCGTCGCCAGACGATAATCGGTCGCCAGTACACATTCGCAGCCACCGCCCAGCGCATAGCCGTTGACGGCGGCAATGGTCGGCACCGGCAGATCTTCCAGGCGATTAAACACGCTATTGGCAAAATGCAGCCACTGGCTTAACTGTTCTTCAGGAACGAGGAACAGGGACAAAAATTCGGTGATATCAGCACCGACGATAAAGGCTGCTTTGTTCGAACGCAGCAGCAGCCCTTTTAGATCTGATTGCTGTTCCAGTACACCGATGGCCTCGCCGAGGCTGGCGACGGTCGCAGTGTCGAGTTTATTAACTGAACCTGGGGCATCAAATACCAGTTCGGCAATGCCATCTTCCAGCCAGTCAAGGTACAGGGTGTCGCCTTTGTAAAGCATGTCAGTCTCCTGAATCCGCAAGGTGATCTGGTCGTACCAGATGCATTGAAGTGTGTATTTTGTGTTAAAAATATGCAAACAAAAGATTAAAGAAATGCCGATCTGATCACGCTCGGCAGAAATCACGCTCTGGATGAACGATGTGCTAAGATGCGGAGACTTAAGGTCAAAAAAACAGAAGGGTAAAAAATGGAATCACTGGCCTCGCTCTATAAAAATCATATAGCTACCTTACAAGAACGGACTCGCGATGCGCTGGCGCGCTTCAAGCTGGATGCATTACTTATTCACTCCGGCGAGCTGTTCAATGTTTTTCTCGACGATCATCCCTATCCGTTTAAAGTGAACCCGCAATTCAAAGCGTGGGTGCCGGTAACTCAGGTGCCAAACTGCTGGTTGCTGGTGGATGGCGTGAACAAGCCGAAACTGTGGTTCTATCTGCCAGTTGATTACTGGCACAACGTCGAACCGCTGCCGACCGCCTTCTGGACTGAAGATGTGGACGTGATCGCGCTGCCGAAAGCCGATGGCATTGGTAGCCTGCTGCCTGCTGCGCGCGGCAATATTGGTTATATCGGTCCGGTGCCGGAACGTGCGCTGCAACTGGGCATTGAGGCCAGCAATATCAACCCGAAAGGGGTGATCGACTACCTGCATTACTACCGCTCCTTCAAAACCGAGTACGAACTGGCCTGTATGCGTGAAGCGCAGAAAATGGCGGTCAACGGTCATCGCGCGGCAGAAGAAGCGTTCCGTTCTGGCATGAGCGAGTTCGATATCAACATTGCCTATCTGACCGCGACCGGTCATCGTGATACCGACGTACCTTACAGCAACATTGTGGCGCTCAACGAACACGCTTCGGTGCTGCATTACACCAAACTGGACCATCAGGCACCGGAAGAGATGCGTAGCTTCCTGCTGGATGCCGGGGCAGAATATAACGGCTATGCGGCTGACCTGACCCGAACCTGGTCGGCAAAAAGCGACAACGACTACGCACAGCTGGTGAAAGACGTTAATGATGAACAACTGGCGCTGATCGCCACCATGAAAGCAGGCGTCAGCTATGTGGATTACCACATCCAGTTCCATCAGCGCATTGCCAAACTGCTGCGTAAACATCAAATCATCACCGATATGAGTGAAGAAGCGATGGTCGAAAACGATCTCACCGGACCGTTTATGCCGCACGGTATCGGCCATCCGCTGGGCCTGCAGGTGCATGACGTAGCAGGTTTTATGCAGGATGATAGCGGTACGCACCTCGCGGCACCGGCAAAATATCCGTACCTGCGCTGCACCCGTATTCTCCAGCCGGGCATGGTATTAACCATTGAGCCGGGTATCTACTTCATCGAATCGCTGCTGGCACCGTGGCGTGAAGGGCAGTTCAGCAAACACTTCAACTGGCAGAAAATTGAAGCACTGAAACCGTTTGGCGGCATTCGTATCGAAGACAACGTGGTGATCCACGAAAATAACGTGGAAAACATGACCCGGGATCTGAAACTGGCGTGATGGAAAGCTGGTTAATTCCTGCGGCACCGGTCACGGTCGTTGAAGAGATCAAAAAGAGCCGCTTCATAACGATGTTGGCGCATACCGATGGCGTTGAGGCGGCGAAAGCGTTTGTTGAATCGGTGCGGGCAGAACACCCCGATGCCCGCCACCATTGTGTGGCGTGGGTGGCGGGGGCGCCGGATGATTCTCAACAGCTGGGTTTCTCTGACGACGGGGAACCGGCGGGAACGGCAGGTAAACCGATGCTCGCCCAACTGATGGGCAGCGGCGTCGGGGAAATTACCGCTGTGGTGGTGCGCTACTACGGCGGCATATTGCTCGGCACCGGTGGGTTAGTGAAAGCGTATGGCGGCGGCGTGAATCAGGCGCTGCGCCAGCTAACGACCCAACGCAAGACGCCATTAACCGAATATACTTTGCAATGTGAATATAGTCAGTTAACCGGCATTGAAGCGTTGCTGGGGCAGTGTGACGGCAAAATTATCAACAGTGATTATCAGGCATTCGTTCTGCTGCGGGTGGCGCTTCCAGCAGCGAAATTGGCTGAATTTTCCGCAAAGCTGGCGGATTTTAGCCGTGGTTCATTGCAATTGTTAGCGATTGAAGAATAATCCCCACTTCGTTTTGCAGAACTAAGGAAGCGGCAGAGATGCATTTTCGCGCCATTACCCGAATCGTTGGACTACTGGTCATCTTATTCTCAGGGACAATGATTATCCCTGGGCTGGTAGCACTCATCTACCGGGATGGGGCGGGCCGCGCATTTACCCAGACCTTTTTTGTCGCCCTCGCTATTGGCTCCATGTTGTGGTGGCCTAACCGTAAAGAGAAGGGCGAACTGAAATCCCGTGAAGGGTTTCTGATCGTGGTGCTGTTCTGGACCGTGCTGGGTAGCGTCGGTGCGCTCCCTTTTATCTTCTCGGAAAGCCCGAACCTCACGATCACCGATGCGTTTTTTGAATCTTTCTCCGGCCTGACCACCACGGGGGCCACTACGCTGGTGGGGCTGGATTCGCTCCCTCACGCAATCCTCTTTTATCGCCAGATGCTGCAATGGTTTGGCGGGATGGGGATCATCGTGTTGGCGGTTGCGATACTGCCTATCCTCGGCGTTGGTGGGATGCAGCTCTATCGCGCGGAAATGCCCGGCCCGCTGAAAGATAACAAAATGCGTCCGCGAATTGCGGAAACGGCGAAAACCCTGTGGTTGATTTATGTCTTGTTGACCGTCGCCTGTGCACTGGCGCTGTGGTTTGCTGGAATGGATGCCTTTGATGCCATCGGTCATAGCTTTGCGACAATCGCTATTGGCGGCTTTTCGACGCATGATGCCAGCGTTGGCTATTTCGATAGCCCGACTATTAACACTATCATTGCTATCTTCCTGCTGATCTCCGGCTGTAACTACGGTCTGCACTTTTCACTGTTAAGTGGGCGTAGTCTGAAGGTCTACTGGCGCGATCCGGAATTTCGCATGTTTATCGGCGTACAGTTTACGCTGGTGGTTATTTGTACCCTCGTGCTGTGGTTTCATAATGTCTACAGTTCGGCGCTGATGACAATTAACCAGGCATTTTTCCAGGTGGTGTCGATGGCGACAACCGCCGGGTTTACGACTGATAGCATTGCCCGCTGGCCGCTCTTTTTGCCGGTACTGCTTTTATGTTCAGCTTTTATCGGCGGTTGCGCCGGGTCAACGGGCGGTGGCCTGAAAGTGATCCGCATCCTGCTGCTGTTCAAACAGGGGAACCGTGAGCTGAAACGACTGGTGCATCCGAACGCCGTCTATAGCATTAAGCTGGGGAATCGCGCACTGCCGGAACGTATCCTCGAAGCCGTTTGGGGATTTTTCTCCGCCTATGCATTGGTGTTTATTGTCAGTATGCTGGCGATAATCGCCACTGGCGTGGATGACTTTTCTGCCTTTGCCTCGGTTGTTGCGACATTGAATAACCTGGGGCCAGGGCTTGGCGTGGTTGCTGATAACTTTACCAGCATGAACCCGGTGGCTAAATGGATCCTGATTGCCAACATGCTGTTTGGTCGTCTTGAGGTCTTTACATTGCTGGTGCTCTTTACCCCGACTTTCTGGCGTGAATGATGGAGTAATACGTGAAAACATTAATTCTTTTCTCAACAAGGGACGGACAAACGCGCGAGATTGCCTCCTACCTGGCTTCGGAACTGAAAGAACTGGGGATCCAGGCGGATGTCGCCAATGTGCACCGCATTGAAGAACCACAATGGGAAAACTACGATCGCGTGGTGATTGGCGCTTCTATTCGCTACGGTCATTACCATTCTGCGTTCCAGGCATTTGTCAAAAAGCATGCCACCCGGCTGAACTCAATGCCGAGCGCCTTTTACTCCGTCAACCTGGTGGCACGCAAGCCGGAGAAGCGGACTGTGCAGACCAACAGCTACGCACGAAAGTTTCTGATGAGTTCACAATGGCGCCCCGATCGCTGTGCCGTTATTGCCGGGGCGCTGCGTTATCCACGCTATCGTTGGTACGACCGCTTTATGATCAAGCTGATTATGAAGATGTCAGGCGGAGAAACAGATACGCGCAAAGAGGTTGTCTATACCGATTGGGAGCAGGTCGCGAATTTCGCCCGAGAAATCGCTCAATTAACCAACAGATCGGCGTCGAAATAAGCATAAAGAATAAAAAACGCGCATTCGGAAA